>JAVBOJ010000136.1:0-15306 GCA_031550755.1 Oscillospiraceae bacterium | reverse complement strand
CTCGGCGGTCGCCGCCGCCAAAGCCCTGCCCGCCAGCGCCACACCGGCGCAGGTGGACGCCGCCGCCGCGGCCGTCATCGCCGCCATGGCCGGGCTGTCCCGTCTGCCCGACGCGGCCTATACCCTGCCGGCCCGCCAGATGGAATATCTGGATCGCGGCCTCGTGGCCATCCATCAGCCCGGCCGTGGCGTCTTTGTGTCGTGGCGCTACCTCGGCACCGACGACCCCGGCATCTCCTTCAACGTCTACCGCAACGGCTATCTCGTGAGCACGGCCGGCCCCGTGACCGACAGCTCCAACTTCCTCGACGCCGGCGGTTCGGACAGCTCGACCTACTCCATTTCCACCATCGTCGGCGGTGTGGAAACCATGGATTCCGCCGTTGTGTCCTGCTGGATGGACAACTATAAATCCGTCCGCCTGCAAAAGCCCGAGGGCGGCTCCAACCCCTCCGGCAGCTATGAGTACCGCGCCAGCGATTCGTCCGTCGGCGACGTGGACGGCGACGGCGAGTATGAGATCATCGTCAAATGGGATCCCACCAACTCCAAGGACAACTCCTCCGGCGGCTATACCGGCAACGTCTATCTGGACTGCTACAAGCTGTCCGGCAAGCTGCTGTGGCGCATCGACCTGGGGATCAACATCCGCGCCGGCGCGCACTATACCCAGTTTATGGTCTATGATTTCGACGGCGACGGCAAGGCCGAGGTGGCCTGCAAAACCGCCGACGGCACGGTGGACGGCAAGGGCGTCACCATCGGCGACCCGACCAAGGACTATCGCAACACCAGCGGTTACATCCTCTCCGGCCCGGAATATCTGACCGTGTTCAACGGCGAGACCGGTGCCGCCATCGACACCGTGGAATATGACCCGCCGCGCACCGTGACCAACAACTGGGGCGACACCTACGGCAACCGTATGGATCGCTTCCTGGCCTGCGTGGCCTATCTGGACGGCGTGCATCCGAGCCTTGTCATGTGCCGCGGGTATTACACCCAGACCTTCCTCGTCTCCTACACGCTGGCGGACGGCAAGCTCGTCAAGGGCGCCAGCTTCTATTCCACCACCTATCCCAACGGCTCCCAGTATGAAGGCCAGGGCAACCACTCGGTCAGCGTGGCCGATGTGGACAGCGACGGCAAAGACGAGGTCATCTACGGCGCGGTCGTGTTTGACGACAACCTGACCCCGATTTCCGGTACCGGACTGGGTCACGGCGACGCGCAGCACACCGGCGACCTCGATCCGACCCATCCGGGGCTGGAAATCCTCAGCGTGCATGAAAACACCGGAGCTACCTACGGCATGGAAATGCGCGACGCCGCCACCGGCCAGATCCTCTGGGGCTGGAAGGACGGCAACATCGACGTGGGCCGCGGCATCACGGCCGACATCGACCCGCGCTACGCCGGGTCCGAGAGCTTCTCCAACACCATCGTCAACAGCAGCGAGTTCCAGACGCTGTCTCCGCTGTACAACGCCAAGGGCGGCGTGATTCTGCCCAAGGCGCAGGCACCGACCGTGCCCGCCAACTACGCCATCTGGTGGGACGGCGACCTGTCCCGCGAGCTGCTGGACGCCGACTTTAACTATGCCGCCGGCGTCGGCGTGCCCACCGTCTTCAAATGGGATTGGAAGGCCTCCAAGGCGACCACCCTGCTGACCATGACCGGCACCCAGACCAACAACGGGACCAAGGCCAACCCCATGCTCCAGGCCGATATCCTCGGCGACTGGCGTGAGGAGATCCTCGTGCGCACCGAGGAATCCGACGCGATGCGCATCTATTCGACCACCGCCGTGACCGACACCCGCCTCTACACACTGATGCACAACCCGCAGTACCGCCTGGGCGTCGCGTGGCAGAACGTGGCGTACAACCAGCCGCCCAATGTGGACTATTACCTCGGCACCGGCATGGAAATTCCGCAGCAGCCCAATATCTACGTCGTGGGCGGCGAAGCGCAGAGCACCAATCTGAAGAAATTCAACTTCACCCGCGAGGGCGATGTGGTGCAGGATTACACCGCCGTGACCCCGGTCACCAACTATACCGCCGCGCAGGGCTATGGCTTTGAAAAGGGCTCGGCCAAGGAGGGCGTCTCCAACGGCCCGAATCCGTATCAGTCCTACGTCCGCTTCACCGGCAAGACGCTGGATTCCTCCAAGAATTTCTACACGGTCAACGTGTACAATTACGACGCCTTCCTGGTTGACCTGCCGAACGGCGACTACCGCGTGACCGCCATGGTGGGCGCGAACACCGGCGTCATCGCCGAGCTCAACCGGAAGATTTATCCGACCGACGACGCCCAGCGCACCATCAGCTTTGACGTCGCCGTGGTGGACGGCCAGCTCACCCTCGGCCTCTACAACAACGACGGTGCACTGGACCCGCAGCTGTATTCCGTGGTGATCGACGCGCTGCCGGCCCGCGAGGCCAACAAATATCCCACCGTCTATCTCGCCGGCGACTCGACCGTCCAGACCTACAATCCCAACGGCACCCAGTATCCGATGTCCGGCTGGGGCCAGATGCTGCCCGACTTCTTCAAGCCGGAAGTGCGCGTCACCAACTTCGCCATCGGCGGCCGCAGCACCAAGAGCTTCATCGCCGACGGTTTCTTCGATTCCATCATGCGTCAGATTCAGCCGGGCGACTATCTGTTTGTCCAGTTCGGCCACAATGACGCCACCAGCGGCAACCCGACCCGCTTCGTCTCCGCCGCCGACTACAAGCTGTACATGAAAAAATACATCGACGGTGCGCGTCAGCGCGGCGCGATCCCGGTCATCGTGACCCTGGTCAACCGCTATGACGTCAACACCGGCACCGGCAAATTCAACGTCAGCTTCCCCGAATACGTGACCGCCGCGCAGGCCGTGGCCGCCGAGACCAGCACCCTGCTGATCGACCTCAACGCCATGTCGCGCGAGTTCTTTGAGGGCTATGGGCCCGCGACGTCCGTCCGCGACGAGTTGTTTATGTACCTGTCGGCGGGCGAATATCCCAACTACCCGACCGGCTCGGCCGACGCTACCCACTTCCAGGTCAAGGGAGCCATCGAAATGGCCCGCCTGATCCGCGACGGCATCCGTGACAACGTCGCCACGCTGGCACCGTATCTCATGGGCGCGTCGCCCAACCTCGACCCGCCCGTGACGCCGGAAAACCTGAAGGTTCTCTCGGCTGAAAACGGAACCATTTACCTCTCGTGGGGCAAGGTGGCCGGCGCCAAGACCTATGAGGTCTATCTGCGCTTCGCCTCCGAGCCGGACAGCGCTTACGCGCTGGCCGCCACGGTGCAGACCCCCAACGCCGTGCTCAATGACCTCACCGACAACCGCAATTATTACATCAAGGTGCGCGCCGTCAACGACGTGGGCGCGTCCGAGTTTACAGACGCTGTTCTCGCCGAGCTGCGCACCGTCAAAGACATGATCTGGGAGGACTTTGAGGAGCACACCGCCGCCCAGCTCCCGTGGACGCTGCTCACCGGCAACAGCCTGTCGGGCAGCTACACCGGTGCGCTGAGCCAGGCCATCGAGACCTTCGGGCCCACCGGCAAGGCCGGCAAATACGCCGGCAGCGGCGGCGGCCCGCGCGGCCTCCAGCTCAACATGGGTCGGATAGTCGCCTATGACAAGGTGGATGTGGAATTTGACTGGTACATTGGCCAGCCCACCTCCAACCGCGGCCAGCTCGCCATTCAGGACGGCACCAAGGCCGCCTTCGGCAGAAGCTCGTTTACCATGGACAATCAGTTCATCACCTTCTTCACCACCAACAGCGCCGGCTCGCTCTATTACATGCTGGGCAACAAGATCGACGACGCCAACTCCCTGCCCGCCACCGCCGTGCGTCTGACCGGCGTGACCGGCTCGCTCAACAACTGGTTCAAGATCAAGGTGTCCTTCAACTACACGGCCAATACCCTGAGCTTTGAAGTGAAAAACGCCGCCGGCACCGTGCTGGATTCCCGCGCCAACCTGCCGTTTGCCGAGGGCGTCAACTACAACAAGCAGATCGGTTCGCTGCGCTTCATGGCCGGCTGGACCGGCTCCCCGGGCTGGACGACCTACCTCGACAACCTCTACATCGGTCAGCCCAGAGGCACCGGCGGAGATGACGACATCGTCGAGGCCGACAAGGCCGCCCTGATTGCCGCCGTGGCCGTCGCCCGTGCGCTGGATCCCGCGAAGTATATCGACCTGAGCCCGCTGGATCCCATTTTGGCGTGGGCCGACGATGTCATCGCAGACATCACCGCCCCGCAGGCCGATGTGGACGCCTGTCTGGCCGCCCTCAATGAGGCCGTGGGTAAGCTCGTCAAGGTCGGCACCGTGATCACGCCGAAAAACAGCCTGATCTCGGTCAAAAAAGGCAAGACCTTCCAGATCGTGCTGACCACCGACGTCAATTCCGCCTACATCAAATACACCCCGCTCAACCCGCTGGTGGCCACTGTCAGCGACACCGGCCTGATCACCGGCGTAAAAGCCGGCACCACCATGATCTTGATTACGTCCACCGACGGCTCCAAGATCACGAAATCCCTCACCATCAACGTGACCAACTGATTTCTTCCGCCCGTCTGAACCCCGGGGCATAAGCCCCGGGGTTCAGACGCATGACAACATCGTTCTCTCGTTTCCTTTTGCGGTTTTTGTGTCGAGCCCCGCGCTATGCGCGGGGTTCTTGCTGGACCGAAAACCGCAAAAGTATTGAAACACAACGGATCCGGGAATTCACTTCCCGGATCCGTTTCTCTGCGCGGCTCATCAGAGCCGTGAGCCAATCTTAGAGTGCAGACAAACCGAAGGTTTGTCTGCACTCTAAGCCCCGGCCTCTTCCCCGTCTTGAAAAAAAACGGCGGACATAGTATACTGGGTACGCGGCGGGATGATGATCCGCCGCTTGGAAAGAAGGTGTGTTGCATGACCGCGCCCGTGCGGGAATTTGAGGAGATTATCGGCCGCGCCAAGGCCGTGTTCTGCTCCAAGGGGCTGGACTACGGCCCGACGTTTTTGCTGCTGCGGTGGCCGTCGCTGCTGGATCAAATCTGGATCAAGCTTTGCCGTCTGCGCACGCTGGAGGAGCTCTGCGACAAGGCGCGCGTGACCGACCGCCCGGAGGACGAATACCTCGGCATCATCAATTATGGCGTTATGGGCTGCATGAAGGCCGGCGGTGCGCTGCCCGGCGACGCGCAGGTCATGGAGGAGCCGTCGCTGCTGGACGGAATTTCCCAGGAAACGCTGTCGTGCCTGTACGATGAGGCGGCGCAGGCCGCGCGGGCGCTGATGGAGGCCAAAAATCACGACTACGGCGGCGCGTGGCGCAGCATGGAGCTGCGCGCCATCACCGACCTGATGCTCATCAAGGTGCAGCGCTGCCGCCACATCGCGGCGGGGACGCGGCAAATGGCCGAGGCGGATGACTTGACGGCGCAGCTGTTGGACATCATCAATTATTGCGTTTTTTCGCTCATTAAACTTGGGAAGCTCTGAATAAATCCTCACACGCCGTCTCGGTGTGTAATTTGCCCCCACTTATCACCGATTTTCCTTCCACCCCAGCGAATCTTCGATTCGCCGGGGATCCCGGGTTAATACACAAAGTATTGCCGCGAAAATCGGCTCGATTGAGAACAAATTCCCCACCAATCCGGCATGCGCCGATTTAATCAGAGCTTCCCTTGACAATTTGTAGAAAAAAAGATACAATTTGCACGAAAAACAGCGAAAAATAGAAAAGATGAGGCGGTTTTATGCAGCACGGATTGATCAAGGTCGCGGCGGCGGCGCCCGATTTGCGGGTGGGGGACTGTTTGTACAACGCCGGGCAAATCGCGCGCACCATGCAGCAGGCCCATGAGGCCGGCGCCTCGATTTTGGCGCTCCCCGAGCTCAGCCTGACCGGCGCTACCTGCGGAGACCTGTTTTTTCAGTACGGACTTTTGGAGGCCGCCGTGGAGGGGCTCCTGTTTCTGGCGCAGCAGAGCGTCGGACTGGAGCTGCTGACCCTCGTGGGGCTGCCCCTGCCGCTGGACGGACGGCTGTACAACTGCGCCGCCGTGCTGTATGACGGGGCGGTGCTCGGTGTGGTGCCGCACACGACAGGCGACGGGCGTTATTTTGTCCCCGCGCCGCGCGACCCGACCATCCTCAATTTGGAGGATTGCCAAGCGCCGTTCGGCTCGCGGCTGTTGTTCTCCTGCCGCACCGTGCCGGCGCTCACGCTGGGGCTGGAGGTCGGCGTCGAAATGCGCGCGCCCCAGCCGCCGTCGGCCGAGCACGCGCTGGCCGGCGCGACGCTCATTGTGGGCATGACCGCCCACCCCGAGCAGACCGGACGCGGCGCGGGGCTGTCCGCCACGCTGCAAAGCGTGTCGTCGCGACTGTCCTGCGCCCTGATGTATACCGAGGCCGGCTGCGGCGAATCGACCACCGACCGGGTGTACTCCGGCCGGCGGTATGTCTACGAAAACGGCGGACTGGTGGCCCGCAGCGAACCGTTTGATTCCCAGCTGCTCATCACCGAAATTGATCTCGAGCGGGTGGAGGCCGACCGCCGCCGCCGGCGCTGGCCCAATGTCACCGGGCAGGACTACACCCGGGTGGGCTTTGACCTGCCGTTGCGGGAGACCGTGCTGTCCCGGCCTGTATCGGCGACGCCGTTTGTGCCGGGCGAAAAGGCGGAGGAGCGCTGCGAGGAAATTTTCACCATGCAGGCGTACGCCCTGCAAAAACGGCTGCTGCACACCGGCGCGCCGGGCGTTGTGCTGGGCTTGTCGGGCGGGCTGGATTCCACGCTGGCGGCCCTGTCCTGCACGCGCGCCATGCGGCAGATGGGACGCCCGCCGGAGGACGTTCTGGCCGTGACGATGCCGGGCTTCGGTACCGGCAACCGGTCGTATCAAAACGTCAAAAACCTCGCCGCGGCGCTGGGGCTGCCCCTGCGGGAGATCGACATCCGCCCGGCGGTATCGCGGCATTTGGAGGATTTGGAGCACCACGAGCAGGATGTGGTGTTTGAAAACGCGCAGGCGCGCGAGCGGACGCAAATTTTGTTTGACCTGGCCAACCGCGACGGGCGGCTGGTCATCGGCACCGGCAACCTCTCGGAGCTGGCGCTGGGATATACGACCTTTGGCGGCGACCATCTGTCGATGTACGGGCTCAACGCTTCGCTGCCCAAGACGATGGTGCGGACGCTCGTGTCCTATGTAGCCGACCACAGCTCGCCGGCGCTGTCGGCGGTGCTGCGGGAGATTTTGGACGCGCCGGTATCGCCCGAGCTGCTGCCGCCCGACGCCAAGGGGCAGATCCAGCAGACCGAGGCGCTCATCGGGCCGTATGCGCTGCACGATTTTTTCCTGTACTACACCCTGACCTGGGGCACGCCGCCGTCGAAGATTTTGCGGCTGGCGGCGCACGCTTTCGCCGGGCAGTACACCCCGGCGGAGATTTTGGGTTGGATGCGGGTGTTTTTCACCCGGTTTTTCGCGTCGCAGTTCAAGCGCTCCTGTATGCCCGACGGTGTGGCCACGGGGCCCGTCTCGCTGTCGCCGCGCACGGGCTTTTCCGCCCCGTCGGACGCCTGCGCGACCGTAATTTTGGCGGAGCTGGACGCGTTGGCGGCTGTTTTGTAGGCGGGAATGTCCATTCCCGCTTCCAGTAGGACGAGGGCGTGACTTTCTTTCGCACGACCAAAGAAAGTCACGCCCCCGTTTATAATCCCCCGGCCTGCGGCCACCCCCTTTAATAAAGGGGGCAGGGGAAAGGCCCCTTTTCCAAAGGGGCTGTCGGCGGAGCCGACTGGGGATTGGAAAACGGGGTCAAAATATCATCAGCACCACGCCGTACAGCGCCGCCGCCACGACGCCGAACACGATGACCGGCCCCGCGACGGTGAACATGCGGGCGCTCATGCCCATGACCAGTCCCTCGCTTTTGAACTCCATCGCGGGGGACACCATGGCGTTGGCGAACCCGGTGATGGGCACCAGCGTGCCCGCGCCGGCGCAGGCGGCCAGCTTGTCGTAGATGTTCAGCGCGGTGAATAGCGCGCCCAAAAAGACCAGGGCCACCGGCGTGGCGGTTTTGGCGAGCTCGAGCTCCAGCCCGCATGTTTCCCACAGGCAAAACAGCCCCTCGCCGACGGCGCAGATGCCGCCGCCCACCAAAAATGAGAGAAGCAGATTGCGCGCCCAAGGCGTTTGGGGGTCGCGATCGGCCACGAACCGGGCGTATTCCTGATTGGTCAGCTTCATACAAGCGCCTCCGAAAAAAGATTGTCGAAGATAGTATCTCACTTGCAGAGAAAAATACCCTTGCAATTTTCAGCGCGATGTGATATCATAACTCAGGTAAAAATATGCGCTTGTAGCTCAGTGGATAGAGTGCCCGGCTACGAACCGGTAGGTCGCAGGTTCAAATCCTGCCAGGCGTGCCAGAAAAGACCCTCAAAGTCACTGCGACTTGGAGGGTCTTCGGCTTTTTGTATTCCTTGAAAAGCGGGGGCTTTTTACGAGAGACGAAGGAGGATAAATCCATGATTACCGATCACATCAAAAACCGCGCGTTGTACACGGGCGTGTCGGACGGCATCCGGCAGGGGCTGGAGGCCATCGCGTCGGGGCAGTATGACAGCGCCGAGCCGGGGCGCTATGAGCTGCCCAACGGGCTGTATCTTCTGGTGCAGCACTACGGCCCCAAGAAGCTGGAGGAGGCCGTCTGGGAGGCCCACCGCAACTATCTGGACATCCAGTATGTCGTCTCGGGCGATGAGTACATCGGCTGGGCACCGCTGGCCGACATGCAGACCAAAATCGAGTACGACCCGGCCAAGGATATGCACCGCCTGACCGGGCAGGGCAGCCTCGTGGCCATCCCGCAGGGATATTTCATGATACTGCACCCCGACGACGCGCACCTGCCCTGCATCGAATACAAGGCGCGCGAGATCGTCAAGCTGGTCGTCAAGGTACCGGTTTAAACGTATAATCCGATGGTCAGGCTCACCCGTCCTTTGCGGGTGAGTCCCCCGACCGAGACGATTTTCGCGCGGCCGAGCCCCTTGGCGGCCACGATATCGCCCTCCCTGACCTCTTTGGCGGGCTGCTCGCAGGGGACATGCGCCAGCGTCACCCGCCCCAGCCGAATGAGTTCGCCGGCGTCGCCCCGCGAGAGGTTGAAGCAGACGCCCAGCACGGCGTCCAGCCGCAGCGAGGCCACCGTGGCGGTCTTGGGCGTCAGGGCGTCGGTGCGAGCCGGCAGTTCGGACAGCGGAACCCGCGTGACCGTGACGCCGGCGCGGCCAGCTTTGGTGAGATTGTCGGTGATAAACGCGCAAAACGCCGGCAAGCACACCAAAAAAGCCGGCGGGGTTTGGCAGAGAATATCCCCGATCACCTCGCGTTCGATGCCGAGCCCCATCAGCGCCCCGAGAATATCGCGGTGGGTGAGGCTGTCGGCGGCGCGGAAATCCAGCCGCAGCGCGGCCAGCTGCTCGGTGCGGACGTACTCTCCCCAGTCGGGCCGCACAAAGGCGGCCAGCACCCGTTCGGCCTGTTCAAATCCGCCGTCCAGCAGCAGGGACACATCCCGGCGGCTCCCAAACAGGCGGGAGACCTCGGCGGCCTCCGCCGGCGTGAGGAATTTTGAGACCGCCAGCCCGATTTTTTCGGCGCGGGCGAAAAGATCCTCCATATGAGCGCGAAACACCTGCTCCTTGTCCATACATACCTCCGGGTATTTTATCGAAAGAGGGCGAAAACCATGATTGAAGTGGCGGAACTGACCAAGCGGTATCCCAGCGGCAAGGGCATTTTTGACCTGAGCTTTTCGGTGCGCGAGGGCGAGGTGTTCGGCTTTCTCGGCCCCAACGGGGCGGGCAAAACCACCACCATCCGCTACCTGATGGGCTTCACCAACGCCACGGGCGGCCGCGCGTCTATCGACGGCATGGACTGCCGGACACAGGCGGCCAAGATTCAGAAGACGCTGGGATATATTCCCGGCGAGATGGCGTTTTTTGACAATATGACCGGTCTGCGGTTTTTGAAATTCATGAGCGAGCTGCGCGGCAACGGCTCCGACACCCGCCGGCGCGACGGGCTGATCGCGATGTTTGAGCTGGAATGCGACCGGGTCATCCGCAAAATGAGCAAGGGGATGAAGCAAAAGCTGGGGCTGGCGGCGGCCTTTATGCACGACCCGGCGGTGCTGATTCTCGACGAGCCGACCTCGGGGCTGGATCCGCTGATGCAGAAACGGTTCATCGAGTTGATCCTCGCCGAAAAGGCGCGCGGCAAGACGATTTTCATGTCGTCGCACATGTTTGAGGAGATCGAGCGCACCTGCGACCGCGCGGCGATTTTGCGCGAGGGGCGGCTGGCCGCGCTGGAGGATGTCCAGAGCCTGAAATCCGCCCAGCGGCGGGTGTATGTGGTCACGGTGGGCTCCGCGGCCGACGCGGCCAAAATCAAGGCGGGGCCGTTCCCCGTGCAGGGCGACGGGTTGCTGCTGGAGATCACCCTCGGGGGCGAGCTCGGCGCGTTGCTGCGGCTGCTGGCGCAATGCGATGTGCGCAGCCTGAACGTGGTGGGTCAGTCGTTGGAGGAAATTTTCATGCAGTATTACGGAAAGGCAGGCGCATAAGAATGTCTTTTTCACTTTTTCGCGCCAATATCCGCGAAAACCGCATGATTTGGTTGGTTATTTCGCTGGTGTTTACATTTTATCTCGTGGTGGTCACGTCGCTCTTTTCCCCCGATTCGGCCCGCGCGCTGGAGGACTTCATGGACATGCTGCCGCCGGTGGTCATGGACATGGGCGGCTTCAACCTCATGGGCACCACGCTGATCAGCACCCTCGCCGGATATTTGTACGGCATGATTATTTTCATGTTCCCGATGATTTTGTCGGCGGCGGTCAACCACCGCCTCATCGCCCGCAAGGTAGACGGCGGCAGCATGGCCTATCTGCTGGCCACGCCCAACACCCGCCGCAAAATCGCCGTCACCCAGGCCGTTTCCAGCATGGTTTCCATCACCGCGTTTTTTGCCGTGGTCGTCGCGGCGACGCTGGCAGCTTCGGCGGCCATGTTCCCCGGGATGCTGGACGTGCCAAAAGCGTTGCAGCTCAACGCCTACGCGCTGTCCATGTACCTGGCCTTCGGCGGCATCGGCTTTTTGGCGTCCTGCGCGGCGGCCGACGGGCGGCTCAGTTTGGGTCTGGGCGTCGGCATCCCGGTGGGGTTTGTGTTTTTGCAGATGGTGGCGCGCGCCGGCGCCGACCTCCGTTTTTTCAAATATCTGACCATTTGCACCCTGTTTGACCCCGACGCCGTTCTCACGGGCGACGGCTTTGTCTGGCTGGGCATGGCGGCGTTTTTGCTGCTGGCGGCGGCGCTGTATGTCATCGCCGTCCGTGTGTTTGAACGGCGCGATTTATCGATTTGACAAGCGGAGGAGGACAACCGGTATGACCGTGGCGCAATTGGCCCGCAAAAACTTGATCGCCCGAACCATCGCCACGCTGCTGATGATCGGCTTTCTGTTTTTTCTGGCGCAGAATTACTGGCAAGGACTCAGCGCGCTGTTTGCGCCGCCGGCGGCGGTCGATCTGGCGCGGGCGGCGGGGGAAAAACCGCTGGTGGCGCTGACCGGGGAGGAGCCTTATGGGGATCAGCTTTTGCGCGCCTACCGCGCCCTGCTGCACACCGACAAAACGCCCGACCACCCGACATGGGAGCAGTCCCACCGCTACGAGCAGGACGGGCGGTATCTGTTTGCGCTGACGGTAGAGCGGGTGTTCCCCCAGGGCGGGGACTTTGACGGTATCCTCTGGGGCATGCCGAACGGGGGCGAGGCGGTGGCGTACTGCCGCTATATCCTTTGCGAGACAGACGGTGTGCGGTTTTTGGCCCGTGTGGGGCCCAAGGCGGCGCTCTCGCCCGGCGACCGGCTCGCCGGCGTATTTTCACCCTTCCCCGACGCGGCGCTGCGGCAGATGAACGACCTGCTCGACGAGCCGACGGAGCTCTTCGCCTATCAGTTCGACAGCCTGTGGGATCCGGTCGGCGAAAACCTCGGAGCCCTTGTGCTGGTGCTGCTCTGGCTGATTTTCACGGTCTGGCTGACCGTCACGTGGGTACGCCAGCTTGTCCGCCGGGAGCGGCGTCCGGTGTACAAAAGCATCCGGCTGCTCGGCGGCGACGAGGCCGAGATCGACCGCCAACTGCGGGAGGCAAAATACATGGACAAACGATACATCACAAAGGACTGGGTGGTGCTGCCCGGACTGTTTTGGACCAAGCTGACCCGCAACATAGCCGGCGTCAAAGCGCCGACCCTGCGCCCGCCGCGTCGTCCGGTGGAATAGATTTCACAACCCGCGGAGGTCGTACACGGCCTTGGCGGGTTTTGTTTTGCAAAAATTCGCAATTTTTGTATGGCTATTTATCGACAAATACTCTATAATTGAGACAGATTATAACAACATAAGGAGTTGGCTGTCGTGAAAAAATCGCTCTGTTTGTGGCCTTCGTCCTCTGCCTGACCCTGCTGCCCGGCGTCACGGCGCTGGCGGCGAACACCATCATCACCTGTGGCAGTGCGGACGAGTTGTTTGCCTACATGAAAGATTACATGGGCTACCCCGTGGCGATGAACGGCCAAGTCATTGCGCTGCAAGGAGATGTGACGCTGGCACCCAGTCAGGCGCTGGTGTTTTCGTCCAAGCTCGGTGACGAGGATCACATAATGCTGGATCTCAACGGGAAAACTCTGCGCGGCAGCGTGGAAATAGACCCCATGATTATGGTAAAAAAAGGAGTTCTAACCATCTTTGACAGCGCATCGGGCGGATTGTTGGAAAATACAGCCGTGCCGAAGCTCATCGCCATGGCTTTCGGTGTTCAGGACGGCGGCACTCTGCGGCTTGAAAGCGGCCGCGTCAAAGGCCAATGCGGTCTCGCGCAGCACGGCGGGCAGAGCTTCGTCACAGGCGGTCAGATAGAGGGAGCGACCAACGGAGCCATATTACGGGCGGCATCTGCGAAATTGCGGGCGGCAAAATTTCGGGGGGCAGTGGGATTGTCGCCCGCAACGGCGGCAAGGTCACGCTGACCGGAACCTTTTCTGTCAGCGGGGGTTTTGGGGATGGCGTGGAAATCCATGCCACCGAGCTGCTGCTGAAGGACATCACCGACAGCGTCATTTCGGGCGGGCGGTACGGGCTGCATACCGTGGACGCCGATATGGTGCTGAGCAACATCAGCAAGACCGAGATCAGCGGGACGCTCGCGGCGCTGATGGTCGAAGCCAAGACCGACGACAAGGGCATCCGCGTCGAGGGCAAGGCGGACTTCCAGATCGTCGCTACCAAATTTGACGGGCGGGAATATCCGTTTTGCAAATCGGCCTCCACGGAAACCTCGCTGCAGCTGGTGTCCTAGACCGACCAAAACAAGCGGAAGCTTAGCATCCCAACCGGCACGCCGCGTCTTTCGTTCGTGAAAACCTATGCGCCGTATATTTACGGATACAATGACGGTGCCTTCCGTCCGCAGGGGCTCATCCGCCGCAGCGAAGCCGCCATGATGTTCACCCGCGCGGGGCAGTGGGAGGATCCGAGCGCCGACACGAACGCTTTCAGCGACCTGGCGTCCGGCGCGTGGTATCGCCCCTGTGTGGCGGTCATGGTGCGGCAGGGAGTTATCAACGGCTACCCCGACAAGACCTTCCGGCCCGAAGCCAATGTGACCCGTGCTGAATTTGTCACCATGGTCTGCCGGATCGCGAACGCGCCGGACACGTCCGCCCCCGTGCCGTATATCGACCTGAGCGGGCATTGGGCCTCCAAAAATATTCACAACGCCGCCGCGCAGGGCTGGCTGGGCGATTTCACCGACCTCCAGTTCCAGCCGAACAAGGCCATTACACGCGGCGAAGCGGTGCAAATCCTTAATCGCGCCACGGGACGTGACAAAATGGAGTTTGTAAAAATGAGCGACCCATTTTCCGACGTGCCGCAGGGAAGTCCGCTGTATGACGCGGTCATGCGCGCCGCCGGTACGATGAAATAACCCTACATCGGCGCGAGGTTTTTCAGCCCCAGCCGGATCATTTGCTCAACCGAGAGGGCGTTTTCGTCCAAGTCTTTCAGCGCCATGGCGGCCTCGGTGGGCGAATAGCCCAGCACCATCAGCGCCGCCTGCGCTTCGGACAGCTTGCCCGCGATGGGCAGCTCGGCGGAAGACACGCCCGCGGTGGCCTGCGACTGCCCCTTGCCCATTTTATCCTTGAGCTCCAGCAGGATGCGCTGGGAGAGCTTCTTGCCCACGCCGGAGGCCGACAGCAGCGCCCGTTCGTCGCCGGACAGCACGGCCAGCGCCAGCCGCTCGGGCGAGACGGCCGACAAAATCGACAGCGCCGCCTTGGGGCCCACGCCCGAAATGGCGGTCAGCATTTTGTAGCAGGAGCGCTCCTCCGGATCGTAAAACCCGTAGATGTCCATGGCGTCCTCGCGGACATGCAGCAGGGTAAACAGCCGGGCGGCCTCGCCTTTTTTGAGGCGCGCCTGGGTTTGCAGCGACACGCGGCAGGCAAAGCCCACGCCGCCGACGTCCAGCACGGCCAGCTGCGGTTCCATATGGGAGACAACGCCGTCCAAATAATATAACATACTGTATTACTCCCTTTGTGCTATACTTTTTGTTGTGAAAAACGCGGAACCGAAAGGTTCCGCGTTTTGTGTTTCTTATTGTTGAGGAGAACCGCCACCGCCGCCGTAGGAGGAACCGCTTCCGCCATAGGGACGGCGCGGACCGCCAGGAGCAGGTCTTCCGCCGCCGGGACGCGGAGCGCCGCCGGAGCGGTTGCCGCCGAAGCCGGGGCGGCTGCCGCCTCCGCCGGATCGATTGCCGCCGAAGCCGGAGCCGGAACCAAAGCCGGAACCGGAGCTGCCGCCGGAACGGAAGGGATAGGCGCCCGGCTTGCTTGAGGAGGTGGCGCCCATACAGGAGACGATCACCCGCCGATGCGGATCGCTGCCGGTGGAAAAGGTGGACACGCCCTCGGTATTTTGCAACGCGGCGTGAATCACATGGCGCTCAAAGGCGTTCATCGGCTCGAGCGTAATGTTTTTGCGGTATTTGAGGGCTTTGGCGGCGGTTTTTTCGGCCAGACGCTCCAGCGCCTCCACCCGCTTTTGACGGTAATTCTCACAGTCCACCGTGATGCGCATGGGGCTGTCCTCGCCGTGATTGACGGCGTGATTGGTCAGATGCT
>JAVBOJ010000093.1:0-3804 GCA_031550755.1 Oscillospiraceae bacterium | reverse complement strand
GCGTCGTCAAAGACATACAGCTCGGCGGTATGTTTCTGTCCGCCGGCCTCCACCGGCCACTGTACCACAGCGGCAAACGGCGCAAGCTGTTCGTATAAGCGCATTTGCCCCGACAGCTCGCGCACGGCTGACCCGACCGTCTCGCGTGCCGGGGCGTCGAGCGGCTGTTTTTGCAGCAGCTGCAACGCTTCCGACAGCTCCCGCGTCTGTCGCGGGACATCCAGACGGCGCGCCAGCGGCTCCCCCTCGCCCGTGAGCTGCCGGAAGAGTGCCGTGAGCTTTTCCTTCAGCGGCGCGACCTCCTGCTCCGATCCCGGCGGCGCGGCGGCCGCCGGGGCGGTTGTTTCTTTTTGAACGGCAGGTGCTTCCGCCGGTTTGGGTGTCTGCGCGACAGGCGTTTCGGCCGTTTCGGGCGTATCCGCGCCGTGGGCGGCCAGCGGAATGGTTACGTCGTCGCGCGGCGCGGCCGGCGGCGCTTTTTCCGGCAGGGAGGGTGCGCCGGATACCTCGGGGCGGACAGCCTCGGGCGGCGTTTTCACTGCCGGGGCTTCCGCCGGTGCGGTTTGCGGCATTTCCGACGGTAAAATCGCCGCCGGTTTGGGCATCGTCACCGGTGCGTCCGCTCTCGTCTGCCCCACCGCGGACAGGGACTCTCCTTCTCCCGCTGCGGGTGCGGTCTGAGGCGTCGAAACGGGCGCGGCCTCCTGCCCTTTCACGGGCGGGGCGTCCAGCATCTGGAGAAGCTGCAACAGCTTCTCCCCCAGTTGATTCTTCCCTTGCAGAAGATCTTGGAAGGCGGTTATGTTCTCCCGCGTCAGCGGGATTTTTTGTTGCACCAAAAACGCCGCCTGTTCCGGCGTCAGTGTTTTGTGTACGGCTAGCGCCGACGACATCTGTCGCATAGACTGAGCCGTCGGGGGTGCGCCCGCTTCGGTCAGGGCGGATGCCAGCCTGAGATTGTCTGCCGTAACCGGCAGATCCAGCCGCCGCAGCAGCTCGGAGAGCGGCAGCGCGTCGCGCCGCAGGGTCACAAACAGCTGGTCGCCCACCTGTCCGGACACCTGAAACCGCAAAAGCTGTCCCGGGGAGACCTCCATGTTTTCTCCGCCCCGGGCGGTCAGAACCCGTCCGTCGCGCGTTTTGAGCAGCAAGGTATCGTCCTGCTTGGCCAAAACCTCCGCCTCTATGGTATCGCCGGGCAGCGGCGCAGACGGCGTTTTGCCCGGCACGGAGGACACAGGGTTTGTATAGGAATCAATGCGCATAGGCCGCCCTCCTTCTCTGTGTAGTATCCGCAAGATATACCATAAATATCGAAAAATTTCTCATTTTCCTTTACCCCGGCACACCCGTTTTTCCAAGGGCATATGCTGGAATAAGAAACTGGGAGAAGGGTTAAACGTTATGCCAACACAATTTTTTTTAGGAGCCAATTCCCCCACCGGGTTTTTCTCGTTTTATGACTGGCTGATCGATGTTCGCCGCGCGCGCCGGGTGTTTATCCTCAAGGGCGGGCCCGGCTGCGGCAAATCGTCGTTTATGCGCCGGGTCAGCGACGAGGTGCAAAAGGCCGGCTTTGCGGCTGAACATATTACCTGTTCCGCCGATCCCGATTCGCTGGACGGCGTCATTTTTCCGGCGCTCGGCGCGGCGCTGGTGGATGGTACCGCGCCGCAGGCCGCTGTGCATAAACACAAAGTATTGAAAACATGTTTGGGGGCGCATATAATGAGCTCACAATTTGAAAACATGTTCGGAGGGGAGCTTTATGACAAAGACGGCGGGACTCCATTACGACCAATATCCGGCGCTGAAGGAGGGCTACAAAGACTACTTCCTGATCGGCACCTGCGGGCCGCTGGCCGCTCCGCGCGCGGAGCTCATCGGCTACCACTTCAACGCATACACGCCCGAAAATGAAATGAAGGCCCAGCATGTGCAGAATGTCAAGGGAGCGTTCACCTTCGGTGCGCTGAACGCCCTGTTGGACAATGTGGCCGCCCTCGGCGACATCAAGCTGATCGGACATACGCTGGCGTGGCATTCGCAGACGCCCGACTGGATGTGGGACGCCCCCGCCCTTGACCGCGCCGCGGCGCTGGCCAACCTCAACGCCCATATTGACCGCGTGCTCGGCGAATACGGAAGCCGGCTGTACAGCATCGACGTGGTCAACGAGGCCATCGGCACGCCCCATCCGAATGACTGGAGAGCTTCGGTCAACAAGGGCGAGGGCTGGTACCTGGCGCTCGGTTGGGAATGGGTTGAGCTGGCCTTTGTACGCGCGGCGCGGGTGGTTGACAAAAACGGCTGGAGCTGCAAGCTGTATTACAACGACTTTGATCTTGACTCGGCCGCCAAGGCGCAGAGCGTCTTTGCGATGGTCAGGGACATCAACGCGCGCTACGCCGGCACCCGCCCGAACGGCAAGCCGCTCGTCGAGGGCGTCGGGATGCAGGGGCATTACAATGAGGATACAAAGCCCGCCGATGTGGAAGCGTCTGTCAGGCTGTTTGCCGCTCTGCCCGGCGTGCGCGTCAGCTTCACCGAGGTGGATCTCGCATGGCGCAACACGGGCACCCTGACGCGCGATCAGGCTGTGGCGCAAGGGCAAAAATACGCGCAGCTCTTCCAAATCTTTAAAGAATACGCCGCCGGCCCGGCCAACACGTCCGCCAACCCAAAGCTCATTGAACGCGTATCCTTCTGGGGCACAAACGACGGCGACAGCTGGAAGGCCGCCGGGCTCCCGCTGCTCTTCAACGCGCCCGGCGGCGGGCAGATCATCGCCAAGGAGGCGCTGGTGGCGGCGCTGTATCCCGACGAATATCAAAATGGCAGATAAAGGCGGCGGGAGATTTTCTCCCGCCATCTTTATTCGTAAAATAGTACATAGTTGTAAAAAAGAACTAGGAAAATATTTCCTATCGCTAAAAAAGACGGCTCTATGCGAGTATTTTCCATTTACGCGCGGCGCACTACGCATTACACTATAGACAATGGGGAAAGTGTCTCCATTGGCTTCTTTGTATAACCTGACGAAAAAAATCAAGAAGGAGAAGATGTACCATGAAAACGCGCCGCTTGCTCTCCCTGTCCCTCGCCTTGGTCTTCGTGTTCTCTCTGTGTTCGGGCCTTGTCCCGGGCGCGGCCGCCGAGGATCTGCCCAAGCACAGCACCCCCACGGCGGTGGAGCTGTCCGACACCGGCCTGATACAATTCCAGGGTTACTACGCCGCCAACTTCACCGTGACCCTGTACAAGAACGGTGTGCCCTCCGGTACGCAGACCGCCGTCAAGGTTCCCGCCTCCGAAACCTTTCTCTCCGGTCAAAATTTGATGCCGGCGTTGCGCGCGCTGGGCGAGGGTAGCTACACCTACACCGTCCGCGCCGATGCCGACGAGACCCACGCGGCCAGCGACGAGTCGGCTCCGTCCAATAATCTGATGCTGGAAAAGCTGCCGGCGCCCGTCATTGCCATGTGGATGAGCACCACCGTCGTCTGGAACGTCGTGTCCGGCGCGACCTCCTACCGCGTGCAGATATATAAGGACGGCGTCGCCTCCGGCGGCCCGGTGACCGTTTCCACCTCTTACTATGTTGTGCCCATCACGGATATGGCGACCTATACCGTCACCGTAACCGCCGTCGCCAATACCCTCTCCCGGTTTTTTGACTCGCTCCCGTCGGACATGAGCCCCGCCTATGACAACACCCTGCGGCTCTCCTTCGATCCGACGCTTCTTTCCAAGGGCCTGACCGAGCGTTTCTTTGTCGAGGGTCCGAGCAACTGCGCCATTGAC
>JAVBOJ010000072.1:0-12787 GCA_031550755.1 Oscillospiraceae bacterium | reverse complement strand
CACTTTGTAATACAGGCGCGACACATAGACCTGCTTGTGGCTTTTGCGGAATTGCACGAGGCTGGCGGCGGACAGGTCGCGCGATATGGACAAAATATGGTGCAGATTGAGGACGGTGGATTTGCTCACACGGAGAAAATGCCGAGGCAGAAACCGCTCCAGCTCATACAGCCGGAACCGGACGCGGAAGACGTCGGCGGCGGTATGGGCAAAGACGCCGTCGCCGGCGGTCTCGAAGAACAGCACCTCTTCCGGAGAGAAGTAATGCTCCTCGTGTTCGCGGTAGAAAATCAGCCGGGGCGCGCCGGAGGAGACCTCCTGCACGGCTTTTTGGATGCTCCGGACAGTGTCGTCCAGCTCGGCGCAGCGGATGATTACCTCGGGCTCGGGCAGCCCTTCCGCGAGTTCGATCCGTATCTTCAACCCTATCACCATGCCCAGTATACAATTTTTGGCGTGCGGAGGGAAGGGGTTTTGACCAAGAGGCCAAAACGCCGGGGCAAGAGGTAAAAAATGACCGGCAAGAGGGAAGCGCGTCGAGCCTGACGGCACAGTCGGGAGGTTCTTGCTGGATCGATTCCCGCAATGGAATAAAACCAAAGCGGTTCGGGGATTCACTCCTCGAACCGCTTTCCTTGCGCGTCTTCACAAAGACGCGATCCAAGTCTCGCTTTATCGGGAAACCGTCAGGTTTTCCGATAGTTATTTCAGCTTATCCCACGTCTTTCTCATGAGCAGCAGCATGATAAACGGCCAGATGAAGGCCAGCAGGGTGGAAAACCCGATGGAAACGGGGTAGAGGATCTCGGTGCTGCGGATAAAGTTGGAGAAAAATTCGTCAAAAAGAGCGGAGCCCCCGTAGTTGTAGAACCCGTCACCAGAAAGGCCGGTCAGGATGCCGTTCACAGAGAGCAGCGTCAGCACATTGCTGCCCACGACGCACAAAAATCCGGTAAACAAAATAAATATACCGGCCTTGCGCGCCGTCAGCACCAAGCTGTAGCCGATGACGGCCAGCAGGGACGCCAAAAACGACAGTCCCAAGGCAAGGAGATAGGTTTCCGGAAATTCCACAAAGTAATTGTTAAAAATAGGGATAAGAATCGAGGAAAACAGCACCGCGAACAGCCCGATGGAATTGAAGCAGAGATGAATAATGGCCCAGACGGTGGCGGCGGTGGACAGCCGCTTTTCCTTGGGCGGCGCGGGCGGATAGACCGGCTGATAGGCCGGATAGGCCGGCGGGACATAGGCCGGCTGGGCGGGCGTGTAGTTGGCGTAGCCGCCGTAATAGCCCGTATTTTGCGGATAGACGGGATAGGATGGCTGACTATAGCCGCCCCAGGCAGGCGGCACGGGCTGGGAGGGAATCGGCGAGGGCGGTGTCGGAGGGACGGGCGCGGGTGCGGCGGCGGGTGTGACGGCGGAGCTCTCCTCCTGCACGGGCGGCGCGACCGGCGCGCCCGCGTAGGCTCCGCAGACCGGGCAAAAGGCCGAGGCTTCGGATTCGGCGCCGCATTTGGGACAGACCATGGTTGCGTTCATACGGAGGCCCTCCTTTAGAGTGTCTGTTTATTTCATCTTATGCCAGTTGTTCTTCAATAATAGCAGCATCACGGTCGGAACGATGAGCAAAAACAGGATCAACGCGCCGGCCGCCAGCGGGAAAACAAGGCGGAAATGATAGGAAATCTCCTCCAAAAGGGACTCCAGCCAGTACGGCACGCCGTAGCGCGACGGATCATGGCGCAAGCCGAGGTCGAAGACCTCCTCCAAGAAGGTTCCGAGGTTGGACAGCGAAACAACAGCGGCAGCCGAACACAAAAACCCGGCAAAAACCGCAAAAATCCCCGCTTTTCGGGCACAAAGGATCAAAATAAACCCGGTCACGGACAACAGGCAGGACAGAGTTGCCAAGGCGACGGGCAGCAAACAGACCGGAATCCAGGTGGAGAGATAGCGGGCGAGAAACGGCGTGAGCAGCAGCAAAAACGCAAAGCCCAGCAAAAAGAGAATGCCGATGGTCATATGAAGGCCGGCCCAGATAGCGGCGCCGGTCGAAAGCTTTTGATTGTGCTGCTGCGCCGGGGCAGCGGGCGCCGGGGCTGCGGTTCTGGACGCGCCGCAATGGGGACAGAAGGATGACGCGCCTGAAACGGCGCCGCAATGCGCGCAAATCACAGAGTCGTCCATGGAATTCCCCCTTTCGACAGTTTTAGTATAGATTTATATGGAGGGTTTGTCAAGGGACTGGCCGGCTCACTTCTACTTCCGCGCTTGTACGAATATACTAGCCTATCGGAGGTGGGAACATGCAGGCGCACACAACCACACGCCGCAGAAAAGTAACAGTTCGGGTCTGGCGGGGCAGGACATTGCTGCGCGGCGCCGCCTGTATCCTGACCTTCGCGCTGTGTCTGCGGCTGTTGTTTCTCTCGGGCCTCGGCGGCAAGGCGGAGGCGTTGATTGCCCAAGCCGGGGAAAATACCGGCTTTGTCCACGCGGTTTTGGGGCTGGAGTTGCCCGCCTCAAGCGGCGAGGGCGTCGGCTGGGATGATTTTTTCGCCGCGCAGTCGGCGGCGCTGATGCTCCCGGACACGCCGGCCGAAACTGAGCCGCCCGCACCGCCCCCGGAGGAGACGCCGATGCCGGGAAGTCTTCTGCCGCTAGTGCCGGAAGGCGCGTTCTGGACGATGAGCCCCGGTCTGTCCCCCTCGCCGCAGACGCCGCCGTCGGACTCCGGCATTGCCGAAATCACCTTCAACCCCACCTCGCCGGAAGGGTATTTGGTCGCCGGCGGACAATACATTAAGAATGAAACCGGCAAAAAACCGGACGCCGAGGCGCTTTTGCGCGCACAAAACCCTGTCACGCTGCCCAAAAAGGGCGTACAAATCCTGATTGTACATACCCACGGCAGCGAATCGTTCCAACCGGACGAAAATTTTGCCTTCGCGCATTCCGACACCGACCGCACCGAGGACACGCGCTACAATGTGGTGCGTCTGGGCGACGAAATCGCGGAGATCTTTGAGGCCAAGGGTTTGACGGTGCTGCATGACCGCAATATTTACGATTATCCCACCTACCCCGGCTCCTATTCCCGGTCGCTGAACGCCATTACCAAGGCCATCGCCGAGAATCCGGGCATTGCGATCGTCATCGACGTACATCGAGACGCAATTCAAACGGCGGCGGGTACGGTCTACAAAACGGTGGCGGTGGCGGGGGAGGAAAAAGTGGCGCAAATGATGCTGGTTGTAGGGACAAACGACTCGGGGCTCACCCATCCGAACTGGCAGAAGAACCTCAACTTCGCCTTGAAGCTGCAAAAAAACATCAATGCCGCCCATCCCACGCTGATGCGCCCGATCAACCTGCGCAAGGAGCGCTTCAACCAGCACGCCACCACGGGTTCGATGATTTTGGAGATCGGCACCAGCGGCAACACGCTGACCGAGGCCATTGCCGCCGCGCGGTTGTTCGGCGAGACGGCCGGCGACATGCTGAAGGGTCTGGTACAGAAATAACGACAAAATTCCCAAAAATGAGAATTCTCATTTTTGGGAATTTTTTATTCCACCCGTACCGCCGCTTCAAACCGGACGGCACCGTCCTTGTCCTCGGCGCGGACATAGCTCCGCCCGTCGGGCAGCTCGCCCCGCGACAGCCGCAGCGTCTCCCCAACCACACTTTGCGCCCGGTAGGAGATCTGCACGGAGGAAACAAACGCGCGCTCGTGCGCCGTCAGCGCCAGCGCGTCGCAGACGATATCGGACACGCGCACGTTGTTGAGATGGCGGTTTACGTCCAAATCGCTGTAACGTATCTCCCGCAAGCCTGCCGGAGTCAACGATGGCGGCGCGGTCAGCCGCGGCAGCGGCTTTTTGGCGGGTTGGGCGCTTTGCCCCAATTCGGTGATGAAAGACAGGGAAACCATGCGCCGCAAGGAGTGCGTCGTCCAATCGACCACGGCCCACGCGCTGACGCCCTCCCCGATCGGGTCGCCGTCCGCCAGCAGGTCAAAATCGCGGTAAAACAGCGCACCTTCAACGCCGCGATGCCAGGTACGCACTGTCAGTGTCTGCCCGTAAAGCGCTGGGCGCGAAAGGGTATAGCCGATGCGCACCAGCAGCCAGAACACGCCGTGACGCTCGATGAGCCCCTCGCGCGCGACCCCCAGCTCCTCGGCGTGCAGGGTGGCGGCATCCTGCAAAAAACCGTGGATGGCCGACGGGCGACAGACCCCAAAGGGATCAATTTCCCCGGCGCCAAGGTTGTATGATTTTTCCAAAAAGTCAAGAGACAAACAAATCACCTCTGGACAAAATACATAAATTTTCGCCTTTTTTGAAAGAATAAAAGGGAGCAAAAGACTGTCAAAACAAAAAATAAGATGAGGAAAAATGAATGATTTTGTTGTATATTACAGCAAACCCTAAAAATATAACGCAATCGAGGGGTCTTACAGCCGGCGAAGCCTTCCTGAAAGAGTACGCGGCGCACCATCCCGGCGACGAAGTTGTGCGGTTGAACCTATTCTCGCTCGATGTACCAAATTTAGATCAGGCCATGATCGCCGCGCTGTCCGGGCAGGAGCCGGCGGAGGAGACGCCGCGCAAAAAACTTACGCAGCTACGGGCGTACGCCGACCAGTTCGTCAAGGCCGACCGGTACGTTTTCGTGACGCCGCTGTGGAACCTGGGCGTGCCACCGGCGCTGAAAACCTACCTGGACAACGTTTCGCAGGCCGGACAGACCTTCCGGTACACAGAAAACGGGCCGGAAGGGCTTCTGAAGGGCAAAAAATCGCTGCACATTCACGCTTGCGGCGGAATCTATTCCGCCCCGGAGATGGCGCCGCTGGATCACGGCGCGGCGCATCTGCGCGACCTAATGGGGCTGTTCGGCGTCGCCGATCACACGCTGGTGCGGTTGGAAGGGCTGGACATGTTCCCGCAGGAGGCCGGGCGCATCGCGGACGCCGCGGCGGCGGAGCTGCGCGCGCTGGCGCCGGTCTTTGGGCGGGAAAGCGTTGTGCCGGTGGGCTAATAGCGTCCATCCAGCCGCGCAATGACCTCCGCGATGGTGTGATGGTCGCAGTCGGCCACCACCTCGTCGGCCAGCGACAGGATCTCCGGCTCGGCGTTTTGCGGCGCGAAGGCATAAAACGCCCGTAGCATCGGCCGGTCGTTCTCTTGGTCGCCGGCGCAGTAAACATGTTGCGGCGCAATGCCTAGCCGCTCCGCCAGCACCCGCACGCCCTCCCCCTTGTTGGCGAGGGGGCTTTGCATTTCCAACAGCGACGGATGGGAAAAAAACAGGTCGTATTGGCCGCCGAAACGCGGCAAAAACCACTCGGAAATGGTGCGCAGCACCGGCGCGTCGGCCACGAACAGCGCCTTTAGCCAAGGCGTCGGCACCGCGTCGAGGTCCTCGACCAGCGTCCCCGTGGCCTTGACAGTCCTCAAATGGTACTCCGAGTAAAGGTTGGAGCCCATCACAAAGATGCCTTCCAGCAGGTGCGCCTCGATGGCGGCCTCCGGGAAGGCGCTTAGCGCGGCACGGCAAACGGCGCGATAATCGCCCGAAAGCGGCGCGTCATGCAGCACGGTTTCGGTTTCGTAGTCGAAAATCAGCGCGCCGTTGGCCAGGATGACTGGCGCGTTGAGCGGGATCTCCCGCCGCGGCGACGCGAACGCCTGCAGGGCGCGACCCGTACAGACAGTAAAGGTTCCGCCCTCGGCCATGAAATATTCGATGGCGGCACGGCTCTCGGCGGACACCTGTTTTTGACGATTGTACAGCGTCCCGTCCAGGTCGGAGGCCAACAGGACGCAGGAAAATTTTCCCATAATTTCCACCTCTGTTATTCTTGCGTCAGCCGCCGCAGCACCCCGGTGAAGTCCGCCGGCAACGGTGCGCGAAAGGTCAGCGCTTCCCCCGTGATGGGGTGTGAAAACCGCAAGGTCTTGGCGTGCAGGCATTGGCCGTCGATGCCAGAAAGAGTCACGCCGCCGTAGAGAGGATCGCCCGCCACCGGATGCCCGAGATGCTTCATGTGCACCCGGATCTGGTGCGTGCGGCCGGTTTCCAGCTCACAGGCGACATGGGTATAGCCGGGATATTCGGCCAGCACGGTGTATCGCGTGATGGCCGGCTTACCACCGGAAGCCAACACCGCCATGCGTTTGCGGTTTTTCGGATCGCGCCCGACCGGGGCGTCGATCAGACCGGACGCGGCCGGGAGCCGCCCGCGCACCAGCGCCTCATAGGCGCGCAAAACGTTGTGTTCCTTGAGTTGAGCCGACAGACCGGCATGGGCGCGGTCGGTTTTGGCCGCCACCAGCAGCCCCGAGGTGTCCTTGTCGATGCGGTGGACGATGCCGGGGCGGACGACGCCGCCGATGCCGGAAAGGCTTCCGCCGCAATGGTGCAGCAGCGCGTTGACCAGCGTGCCGTCGGCATGTCCCGCCGACGGATGCACGACCAGCCCGCGCGGCTTGTCCACCACGATGAGGTGCGCGTCCTCGAACACGACCGAGAGCGGCAGCTCCTGCGGCGCGGCGCGGTCGGGCACGGCCGGCGGAAAGTCAACCGTCACAACGTCTCCGACCGATACGCGGTCGTTTTTGTCCAGCGGTTTTCCGTTCCGCGTGACCCGGTTTTCGGCGCACAAACGCGCAAACGCGCTGCGGGAGCTTTCCCCGCAGCGCGCCAAAAAAGCATCCACACGCGCTCCGTCGTCCCGGGGCGCGACCTCAACCGTCCACAGAGACATCAGAGTCCTTCCTTTCGGGTTCTTTGTGTACAAAAATGAGGTAAATACAGAGAAAAACACCGCCAACGGAGACAAAAATGTCCGCAATATTAAAAATAGCAAAGGTCACAAACTGAAATTCGAACATATCGACCACAAAGCCGTGCAGCGTGCGGTCGATGAAGTTGCCCACGGCGCCGGCGAACACGGCGCAAAGCGACCAAACGCCCATCGGATGGCGGATGCGGCGGCTTTTGACCAGCCAAAACATCGCGGCCAGAGCCAGCGGCGTCAGCAGAAGGAACAACCAGCGCTGATTCTCCAGAATTCCGAAGGCGGCACCCCGGTTTTCTACATAAATCAGCCCCAAAAGTCCCGGAATAATGTCTTTTGGCAAATCTGTCAGGCCGCGCACGACCTGCTTGACGATTTGGTCGAGCGCGACCGCGGCGGCAACAAACGCCGCATAGGAAACCCAGCGCTTCATAGACCGGAAACCACGACGGCGCAACGGTTACAGAGATCCGGATGCTCCTGCGGAGAGCCGGTCTTGCGGACATACGCCCAGCAGCGCGGGCATTTCTCGCCCTCGGCGCGGGCGACCTCAATGGCCTCCGAGCCTTCGCGCAGAATGACTTCGGACACAATGAAAATCGAAGGCAGCAGCGCCTCGCACGCGCGCAGGAACGCCAGCCGTTCGCCGTCCGCCGTCAGGGTTATGCAAGCCTCCAGCGGCTTGCCGATGAGTTTGTCGGCGCGGGCCTTTTCCAGCGCGGCGTTAACGGTATCTCTTAGCGCCACAAGCTGTTCCCATTTTTGAGAAATCTCCGGCGACAGCGCCCACGCCGCCTGCGGCGACGGCATTTCGTTGAACAGGACGCTTTCCGGGTCGGCGGAGCACTCGTGCGACATCGCCGCCCAAATTTCCTCCGACGTGAACGCCAAAACCGGCGCGATCAGCCGGGTCATGCCGTCCAAAATCAGATGCATGGCGGTCTGCGCAGCCTTGCGGCTGAGGCTGTTCGGGCCATCGCAGTAGAGGCGGTCCTTGAGCGCGTCAAAGTAAAAATTGGAAAGGTCGGACACGCAGAAATTGTGCACCGCGTGGAAAATCGTGTGGTACTCATAGGCGTCGTACGACGCGCGAACCCTTGCAATCAAAAGGTTTAGGCGCGACAGCGCCCACCGGTCGAGCTCGGGCAGGTCGTCATACGGCACCAACTGATCCGGATCGAAGCCGTCCAGATTGCCCAGAATAAACCGCGCAGTGTTGCGGATTTTGAGGTAAATGTCCGATAATTGCCGAAAAATCTCCTCAGAAATGCGCACATCGTTGTGATAGTCGGACGATGCGACCCACAGCCGCAGGATGTCCGCGCCGTATTGCGCCATGATGGTGGTCGGATTGATGACATTACCCAGTGATTTGGACATTTTTTTGCCCTCGCCGTCCACCGTCCAGCCGTGGGTCGAAACGGCGCGGGAGGGCGCCGCGCCGCGCGTGGCGACGGCGGTCAGCAGGGAGGACTGGAACCAGCCGCGGAACTGGTCGCCGCCCTCCAGATAGAGGTCGGCCGGCCAGTGCAGATCGGGCCGGGTGGTCAGCACGGCCTCGTGGGTCGAGCCCGAGTCAAACCAGCCGTCCAGCGTGTCTGTCTCTTTGGTAAAAACTTTACAGCCGCAATGGGGACAGGTAGTCCCGACCGGCAGGATGTCGGCGGCGTCGCGGGTGTACCAGGCGTTGGAGCCCTCGCGGGCAAAGAGCGCGGATACCGCCGCGATACTCTCCTTTGTGATGCGTTCCGTCTTGCATTCGGCGCAATAAAACGCCGGAATCGGCAGTCCCCAGTGGCGCTGCCGCGAGATGCACCAGTCGGCGCGCTCGCGCACCATGGCCGCCATGCGGTCATGCCCCCAGCCGGGGATCCATTCCACCGTGTCCACCGCCGCCAAAGCCTTGTCTTTCATGGCGTCCACCGACGCAAACCACTGCTTGGTGGCGCGGTAGATGACCGGCTGCTTGCAGCGCCAGCAGTGCGGGTAGGTATGCGAAATTTTCAGCGACGCCAGCAGCAGGCCGTCTTGCGTCAGCCGCTCCAAGATGGCGGCGTTGGCCTTGGCGTAGTACAGCCCGGCAAACGGGCCGGCCTCGGCGGTCATGACGCCGTGCGCATCGACCGGCACCACGACGGGCAGGTCGTAATTTTTGCAGGCGAAATAGTCCTCCAGACCGTGTCCGGGCGCGGTGTGCACACAGCCGGTGCCGCTGTCGGCGGTGACGTGCTCACCTACAATCACAAGGCTTTCACGATCCAGGAAGGGGTGGCGGGCAGAAATGCCTTCCAGCTCTTTTCCGGTAAAAGAAGACAATTCTTCATAAGAATCCCAGCCGGCGGCCTTGGAAACAGCGTCAACCAGCTCCTCGGCAATCAGGAAGCAATCTCCGCCCGCGCGGTAGAGGCCGTAGGAAAAGCGCGGATGCAACGACACGGCGACGTTGCCCGGCAGCGTCCAGGTCGTGGTCGTCCAGATGACGACATAGGCGCGCGAGAGGTCGCACAGGCCGCGCAGGAGCCCCTTGTCGTTTTGAATCGGAAACTTAACATAAATCGAGTGACAGTCTTCTTCCTGATATTCAATTTCGGCTTCGGCCAAGGCCGTCTCGTCATGCGGGCACCAATAAACCGGCTTCAATCCCCGGTAGATATATCCCTCTTCTGCCATGCGCCCGAATACATTCACCTCGCACGCCTCAAAGGCGGGATCCATGGTGAGATAGGGATGCTCCCAGTCGCCCAAGATGCCGAGGCGCACGAACTGGGCGCGTTGGCGGTCAACATAATCCATGGCAAAATCACGGCAGGCATCGCGGAATTCCGGGATCGGCCGGCTGCCGCGGTCGGCCTTGGTCTGTTTCAAAATGGCGCTTTCGATGGGCAGACCGTGGTTGTCCCAACCCGGCACATAGGGCGCGCGGAAACCCGCCATGTTCTTGTAGCGCAACACAAAATCCTTGAGCACCTTGTTCATGGCGGTGCCCATATGGATATCCCCGTTGGAAAACGGCGGGCCGTCATGCAGCACAAACAGCGGCTTTCCGACGTTTTTTTCCATCAGTTTTTCGTAGCGACCGCGCCAGCTTTCCAGCATCACGGGCTCCCGGGCCGGCAGCCCGGCCCGCATGGGAAAGTCGGTTTTGGGAAGGCAAATGGTCTTGTTATAATCCTGCGGCATGACGTAAACTCCTGTTCCGTATGGGTATTCTCAAAAGTGAGAACATTCTCAATTTTGAGAATGTTTTTTGTCTCCGTGGCCGGCGTACTCATTGCCGAACTGATTCTGCAAATCGGGGAACTCAAAGCGGGGCAAGGGCGCGGCGGTATCCTCCTCGTCGGTTTCCCAGAGCGGTTTCTCGTTCTGGGCGAAGGAATATTCCTGCGTCTCCTGCGGGATGGGCGGCGGCGCGGGGATCTCGACCGGGGCGACCGGGGCGACCGGGGCGACCGGGGCGACCAGCGGTGCCGATGCGGTGCGCGGCTCCTGCTCTTCCTGCTTGCGCAGCATGGACTCCTCGATCTGACGCGCGGCGGCGGCGACGGTTTCCTCCGGGTGGGGCGCGGGCGCGCCCAGCACTCTGGCCGGAACTTTGGAAAGCGCCTCTATCTGTTGCGAATACAGGGCTTGCAGCTCCTTGACAAACCGATCGGTCTCCGCCCGCAGATAACGCTGGCGCTCCAGCTCGGTCGCGTTTTGTTCCTTGAGGCGGTTGCTCATGGTGCCGGCCTCACGGGCGGCATCGGCCAAAATCTCGTCCCGCTGACGCTTGGCGTCGGCAATCTGCTGATCCGCCATGCGTTGCGCGCCTAAGAGCGCACGTCGCATGGAGTCGTCCACGCTGCGGTATTCCTCCACCGTGTCCACAAGCACCTTCAGCTTGCTCTTGAGGACGGTATTTTCCTTGTACAGCGCGGAATAATCGTCGGTGAGCTGCTCCAAAAAGCTGTCCACCGACGGCATATCATACCCGCCGAAGACCGCCTTTTCAAAGCGTTTCTCCTGAACCTCCTGAGGTGTCAGCATAAAAACCCCTCCTTCACATAGACCAAGACACTATATAACAATTTCCGGGAATATACAATAGGGCGGAAGCGGATTTTATCCCCAAAACAACATAGGGACAAAATCAATTTCCGCCCAAATATTTCACGATGCCGGTAACACGCCGAGGCAAACCCCCGTGAAATCATTTGCCCCGTAAGCGGATTTACTCCGCCGTAGGGGTTTCCTTGTTCCAAATCCGATGAAAAACCGCAGTTTTTCAAGGACTTTAAAAATATAGTCCGTTGTTTTCCAGCTCATCCAGCAGATCGCCCAGAATGTCCACATTGTAAGGCGTGATGATATAGGTGCAGTTGGCGACCTTCTGGATCTTGCCGTCCATCGCGTAGGCGACGCCGCCCAAAAAGTCCAGCACGCGGCGGGCAATTTCCTTGTTGGCCGACTCGAGGTTCAAAACGACGGTGCGTTTCTCGCGCAGGTGATCGGCGATTTCGGGAGAATTGTCAAACCGGTCGGGCTTGACCAGCACCACCTGCAACCGGGTGGTGGTGTGGATGTTGACGACCTTGTCCTGATGATGGGAGACGGTCGACGGAGAGGCGGTGGCAGACGGGGCGGTGTGTTCGCGTTCGCGGCGGGGAATGAATTGGTCAAAATCGTCGTCATCGTCCTCTTCGTTGTAAGGACGGGCAAGACGCTTGAGTTCATCCAGCAGACCCATAAGTACTTCTCCTCCTAAAAAATATTATGTTGACGCCGCGGGAAACGGGGACGCTTCCGGCGGCACAGGGTTTGTCAGGGGTGGTGGGAGCGGGAGCCGAAAATGGCTTGTCCCACGCGGATCATGGTGGCGCCGGCGGCGATGGCGTCGCGAAAGTCGGCGCTCATGCCCATGGACAAAATATCCATGGGGATATTATCTCTTGTTTTGTCCCGAATGTCAACATATAGTTGTTGAAGTCGCAAAAAAAACTGTAGATTGTTGTCGCACGGCGGAGGAATGCACATCAGCCCACGCACCCGCACTGTCTCCCATCGCAGGGCTTGTCCGACGGCGGCGGGGATTTCCTCCGGCAAAAAACCGGTTTTGCTGGGCTCGTTTCCGATGTTTACCTCCAGCAAAATGTTCTGAATTGTGCCGGATTTGCTCGCGCAGAGGGCAATTTCCTCCAATAGCGGCACGGAATCGACCGAATGGATCAAGTCCACCTTGCCGACGATCTGCCGCACCTTGTTGCGCTGCAAGCGCCCGATGAAGTGCAGCGGCGCACCCGCGTAAGCGCCCTCGGCGTATTTGGCGAGCAGCTCCTGCACCCGGTTTTCGCCCACGGCGTCCACCCCGGCGCGGATGGCCTGACGCACGGCCTCGGCGTCATTCTGCTTGGCGGCGGCCACGAGCAAAATCTCCTCCGGCTTACGGCCGCAAGAGACGGCGGCTTGCACGACGGCATGGCGCACGGCCTGCACCCGTTCGGCAATGGCGGACATATTATGTCAACACCTTTCCGTCAAATAAGTCCTTCGCGCCGACGATGATCTCGTCACCGGGCAGCACCGACGATTTCGGCCCGGGCGCGTATTCGATCAAATAATAATTGTCGCGCTCCAGCAGGATGGCAATCGGCTTGAATTTGGCCTCGCCGGCCACCAGACAGTAGACCCCGGGCACGCCCTCCACCATACGCACACCGTCGCGCGGGATGCGCACGCCGGAATAGCTGCGCCAGACAATTTCGGCCTGCTGCCGCCGGTAGGGGAGAAACCGCGCCATATCGCGGGTGGATTCCAGCACCACGACGCGGCGTCCGTTTTCCTCCGGCCCGATGCGTCTCACCGACACCTTGATGGTCTCCGGCCCGCCGTCGCGCAGGGCGAAATCCACCTCCACCGCGCCGCCGGCCGTCAGATGAGCGGCGTCGGCCGTGGACAGGGTGGCGGCAAAATACCACGAAAAGCCCCGGGTTTGCT
>JAVBOJ010000140.1:0-5638 GCA_031550755.1 Oscillospiraceae bacterium | reverse complement strand
CCCGCCGTCATCGCCGACAACGTCGGTGACAACGTCGGCGACGTGGCCGGCATGGGCGCCGACCTGTATGAATCCTACGTCGGTTCCATCGTCTCGACCATGGCGCTGGCCGTGGCCGCCCGGTACGGCTTTGCCGGCGCGATTGTCCCCATGATCATGGCCGCCATCGGCACCATCGCCTCGGTGGTCGGCACCTTCTTTGTCCGTTCGGGCGAAAAGGCCGAGCAAAAGGTGCTGCTCAAAGCCCTGCGCCGCGGCACCAACTTCGCCGCGATTCTGATCGCCGCGATTGCCTTCCCGCTCATTTACTTTGTGCTGGACTGCGCCAACAACCCCGATCGTATTTACATTTATTTTGCCGTACTGTCGGGCCTTTTGGCTGGCGTGCTGATCGGCTTCTTTACCGAATACTTTACGTCGGATACCTATAAGCCAACTAAGGACCTGGCCTCCACCTCACTGACAGGGCCGGCCACCATCATCATCGGCGGCCTGTCGCTGGGGATGCTATCCACCGTGGTGCCGGTGCTGATCGTCGGCGCGTCGGTGCTGGTCAGCTTCTTTGTCTCGGGCGGCTCGACCGACTTTAACATGGGTCTCTACGGCGTGGGCATCTCGGCGGTCGGTATGCTGTCCACCCTGGGCATCACGCTGGCGACCGACGCGTACGGCCCCGTGGCCGACAACGCCGGCGGCATCGCCGAAATGACCCATCTGGATCCGGAAGTGCGCCGGCGTACCGACGCGCTGGACTCCCTCGGCAACACCACCGCCGCCACCGGCAAGGGCTTTGCTATCGGCTCGGCCGCGCTGACCGCGCTGGCGCTGATCGCTGCGTATATCGAGGAAGTCAAAAATATCCAACCGGATTTTGCCCTCAACCTCAACATTACCAACCCGCCGGTACTGATCGGCCTGTTCATCGGCGGTATGCTGCCCTTTGTGTTCGCCGCGCTGACAATGAAATCGGTCGGACGCGCCGCGCAGAGCATCGTGGTCGAGGTGCGCCGCCAGTTTAAAAAGATCACCGGCCTGATGGAAGGCAAAGCCGAGCCGGATTACGCCGCTTGCGTGGACATCTGCACCCGCGCCGCGCAAAAGGAAATGATCCTGCCGTCGCTGCTCGCCATCATTGCGCCCATCGCCACCGGTCTGCTCCTCGGCGTCAACGGCGTCGTCGGCCTGTTGGCCGGTTGCACCGTTACCGGCTTCGTGCTGGCCATCATGATGGCCAACTCCGGCGGCGCGTGGGACAACGCCAAGAAATATATTGAAGCCGGCAACCTCGGCGGCAAGGGCAGTGATTCTCACAAGGCCGCCGTCGTCGGCGACACGGTCGGCGATCCGTTCAAGGATACCTCCGGTCCGTCCATCAACATCCTGATCAAGCTGGTGTCCATGGTGTCCATCGTGTTTGCCGGACTGACGCTGGCCGCGCATCTGCTGTAAGAAGTCAATAGAAAGAGGAGGTTCGGATATTCCTAACCTCCTCTTTTGTTATTCTCACCCAAACCGCGTCAGCCATTCCTCCAGCAGCGCCCGCTGTTCGTCGCGGTAATAAAACGCGCCGGCGGCCACCTCGCTGTGGCAGCGCCCGGGCAGGATGTGCAGCGTTTGGAAGTGCGCCGGGTCGGGCGGCAGCCGCCCGAAAAACGCCTCGGCGCTGCGGGCGAAGATCAGCGGGTCGGCCGCGCCGTGCAAGCCAAGCAGATGCAGCCCTTCCCGCCCGGCGACATAGGACAGGGGATCGGCCTCCTTGTACAGGGCTTTGTCGGGCAGCAGGGCGTGCAGCATGCGCTCGAAGCGCCGGTTGGGCTGGCAGAGATCAAACGACAGCGCACCCGCCAGCGAGCAAAATCCGGCAAAAAGGGAGGGGTCAAACCCGTACCGCGCCGCGTCGAAGCAGAGCAGCGCCCCGAGATGCCCGCCGGCCGAGCTCCCGATGACCGCCACCGACTCAAACGGCTCTCGCGCAAGGAAATCCCGCAGCGCACCCGCGACATCCTCCATCTGCGCCGGGAAGACATGGCGGGGCGTTTTGCGGTAGGCCGGGGAAATCGTGACAAAACCACGGCGCGCCAGCTGCCCGCCGATGGCGGAGAAAATCTCCGGCGAGCCGCTTTTCCAGCCGCCGCCGTGGATATACACCATCAGCGTCTTTTTGGGCGTTCCCTCGGGCCGGTGCAGCAAATAACGCTGATCCTTGTGGCTGCCCCAGACGCGGCGCTCTCCCCGGGTTCTGCTCGTGCGCACAAAATGGCGCCACAGCGTGGGGTAGGTGAGATATTCCCGGTACATGGGCGGACGTTTCATATATGCAGCCTCCGTTTCAGCTCGGCCTTGATGTGTTCCTTGTGCTCCAGAATGAAAAACGGAACCGAGAGAGAGACAAACGGCAGCAGGACAAACACCGACCACAGCAGATGCACCGCGCCGGTAGAGTACAGGCTGATGAAAATTTCGATGCCCAGCGCACCGGTGCCGACGGCCAGCATGACGGCGCCCGCGACCGATAGGCCGTGGATGATTTTTTTGACGATCAGCGCGGCGATGGCCACGCCCTGCACCACGACCAGGCCGATGATCGGCATGGCCAACGGCCAAAACCAGCCGCCCGCATGGGTGGCGTATTCGATGAGGTAGACATAGGCCGACACCGACAGCACGTCGAGCATGGCGCACAGCACCGGCCGCGGTTTTTTAAACAGGAGTTGCGGCACAATGAACACCCAGCACAGCGCGAACGCGCCCACCGGGTAAAACGACCAGGACAGCTCCCGGTTGAACAGCAGGTTGCTGAAAAGGCAGGTCAGCGCGGGCAGCGCCAAAAACATGGAGATGAGAATCGCCCAAAACCGTCTGCGCGCCAACACGTCGATGGCGTCGGCGTGGATGGGGTAGGGGCGTTCGGCGGCGGGATCGAAGGGCTCCTTCGGATTGAGCACCTCGGTATCGCACAGGGGGCAGTATTTTTCCGACGCGCCCAGCTTGACCCCGCAATTGACGCAGTATGACATGGCAGAACCTCCTTTTGAACTATCCTCCGTTGCTCTCCACCTCGACCGGCAGACCCTCCCGCACCAAAAAGGTGAAGAACGCCCGCTCCACCGTCGGCTCCTGTATGGTGCGGGTGAAGGAAATCGACAGCTTGTTGTTAAAGCTGATGACGGCGGCGTTGACATTTTCGGTCTTGCCGGGGCCGAGCAGGATATCAAACCGGTCGATATACGGGCGCATGGCCTCCGGCAGGGTGACCCCGCCCAGGTTGGACAGGGTGCTGGTGACGCGGCTCTCGCCCACCAGATCATAGACCAGGCTCAGCACGATGTTTTTCATAAACAGCGGCATCAGCCGCACCGCCAGATTGCGCTCAGAGCTCACGTTTTTGGACATCTGGGCGTTTAAAAATTTCTCGTTGATCTCGTATCGCAGGAAATGATGGGTCAGGCGCAGAATCTCTTCAAAGGAGTATGCCCCATAAGCGGGATCAATCCCGGGGTTGACGAAGAGAGAAAAGTTGCGCAGGGTCTGGCTGGGGTAAAAATTGCGCATATTGACCGGCACCGACACCTTGACCGGCCGCTTTTTGGGGGACTCCTCCTGAATGCAGTAGAGGGCGAAGAGGAGCGCCGCCGTCAGATATTCGGTGAGCGAGACACCGCGCGCTTTGGCGGCCTTGAGGCAGGCGTCCAGCGGGAGAATGCCGGTCACAATGTTGAGCGCGAAACGCGGCTCGGCGGTCCCGCGCACGTGAAACGCCCGGGTTTCCTTGCGGCTCTTGAGCACATTGAGCGTGGCGTATTTTTGAAAACCGTCCTCCATCTCCTCCGGCAGCGGCGGCTCCTCAATATCCAGCACGCCGTCGGTACAGGGAATATCGGCTCCCAACAGGCGCAGATACTGCGCCAGAAGGGTCTTGAAAAAGGCCAGCCCGCCGCCGCCGTCGGCCAGAGAGTGGAACACCTCCAGCGCTATCCGGCGGCCGAAATACCGCGTCCGGAACATATACCCGCTGTTTTCCCCGCGCGGGATGTGCACGCAGGGATTGACCGTATCGGGCGTCACGCGCGGCGTGGCGGGATTGTCCTCCAAATAATACCAGAAAAATCCGGCGCGCAGCCGCACCGAAAACCCCGGAAACCGCCGCATAATCAGCCCCAGCGCCTGTTGCAGCACGGCGGGATCCACCGGCTCGCGCAGCAGGGCGCTGATGCGGAACATGGAGCTCCACTTCCAGCTCCGGATAGCCGGATAGAGCTTGGCGGCGTTGTCCAGCCGGTACCAATGTTTGATGATTTTTTCTTTTTTCAACGCGCTCACGGGTGACTCGCCTCCGTTTCGGGCGGATGAAAGTGGGTGTACACCGCCTGCGCCGTGTTTTTAGGCACTACGGCCATGAGCTCCTCCAGAGTCGCCCGCTTGATGGCGGGCAGGCTCTTAAAATGGGTCAACAGCTGACCCCGCCGGGCGGGGCCGACCCCCGGCACCGCGTCCAGCGCCGACGCGGCGGTGTGCTTGCCGCGCTGCTCCTGATGGAAGGTGATGGCAAACCGGTGGGTTTCCTCCTGCATCCGGCCAATCAGCGCGAACAGCGCCGGCTGCGCCGACAGCCCCACCTCGCCTCCGTCGGGCGCGATGAGGCCGCGGGTGCGGTGGCGGTCGTCCTTGACCATGCCGTAGACCGGGTAGGAAAGCCCCAGCGCCGATAGGGCGGTCAGCGCCGTCTGCACATGCCCCAGACCGCCGTCCATCAGGATCAGATCGGGCGGGGCGTTGAATTTCGGGTCGTCAGAAAGCAGCCGCTCAAACCGCCGCGTGAGCATCTCGCGCATGGCGGCGTAGTCGTCGGGGGCGTCCTGACCCTTGATTTTATAGTGGCGGTAATCCCGCTTGAGGGGATTCGTATCGACAAACACCGTCATGGCGCCCACAATGTCGGACGCGCCGGTGTTGGAGATATCGTAGGCCTCGATGCGGCGCGGCGGGGCGGCCAGCCCCAGCAGCTTTTGCAGCGCCAGCAAGGTTTTGCGGATTTTTTCCTCCCGGGTAGTCAGACGCAGGGACTCCTCCGAGGCGTTGTTTTCGGCCATCTGCACCAGCTTTTTTTTGTCACCGCGTTGCGGCGCGAAAAACACCACCTTGTGGTCGGCCTGCTCGGTTAAAAGCCGCCCCAAATCCTCGGCGTCGTCGATGGGCAGGGGCAGCAAAATCTCGCGCGGGAAGGCCCGCCGGGGCGGGTAATACTGGGTGAGGAAGGCCGACAGGGTGTCGGCCGGGTGGCCGGACAGCTCGTCCTCGATGACGGCGACGTCGCGGTCCACCAGCCCGCCGTCCATGAAATGCAGCACCGCCACGCAGGTCTTGCCCTCGCCGGAGGACAGCCCGACCACGTCGGTGTCGGCCATGCTGCCCGAGACCACCTTCTGCTTTTGCCCCAGGCGGACAATGCCATTCAGGCGGTCGCGCAGCTGGGCGGCTTTTTCGAAGAGCAGCTCCTCGGCGGCCTGCTCCATATCGGCCCGCAGGGCGTCGGCCACCTTGAGGTACTTGCCCTCCAGCAGCCCCACCGCCGGCGTCAGCACCTCGTTGGACTGCGCCTCGGAAATATCGCCCCGGCAGGGTGCCATGCAGCGGTTCA
>JAVBOJ010000079.1:0-7139 GCA_031550755.1 Oscillospiraceae bacterium | reverse complement strand
GCCGCCTCCTATTCCTTAATAATCGCCTTGAACTTGCATTTCTCCATGCACGCGCCGCACTTGATGCACTTGGCCTGATCGATCTCGTGGGGCTCCTTGACCTTGCCGGAGATGGCGGCGGTCGGACACACACGGGCGCAGGCGGTGCAGCCGATGCACTTGTCGGTCAGGATCTTGTATTGCATCAGCGATTTGCAAACATGCGCGGGGCAGCGGCGGTACTTGACATGCGCCTCGTACTCGTCGCGGAAATACCGTAGGGTGGACAGCACGGGGTTGGGGGCCGTCTGCCCCAGACCGCAGAGGGAATTCTGCTTGACGTGATGGCAGAGCTCCTCCAGCAGGTCGAGATCCTCCATAGTGCCGTTGCCCTCGGTGATTTTCTCCAAAATCTGGTGCATCCGCTTGGTGCCGATGCGGCAGGGGGTACATTTGCCGCAGGACTCGTCCACGGTGAACTCCAGGAAAAACTTGGCGATGTCCACCATGCAGTTGTCCTCGTCCATGATGATCAGACCGCCGGAGCCCATCATGGAGCCGATGGCAATCAGCGTGTCATATTCGATCGGGGTGTCGATCAGCGAGGCCGGAATACAGCCGCCGGAGGGACCGCCGGTCTGCGCCGCCTTAAAGGCGCGGCCGTTCGGCACGCCGCCGCCAATCTCCTCGACGACCTCGCGCAGGGTGGTGCCCATGGGGATTTCGACCAGACCGGTGTTGGTGATTTTACCGCCGAGGGCGAAGACCTTGGTGCCCTTGCTCCGCTCGGTGCCGATGGCGGCGAACTCCGCAAAGCCGTGCTGGAGGATCCACGGAATGTTGGCGTAGGTTTCGACGTTGTTCAAAATCGTCGGCTTGCCGAACAGCCCCTTGACCGCCGGGAAGGGCGGACGGGGGCGCGGCTCGCCGCGGTTGCCCTCGATGGAGGTCATGAGCGCGGTTTCCTCGCCGCAGACAAACGCGCCGGCGCCCAGACGAATCTCCAGATCAAAGGAGAAGTCTGAGCCCAGAATGTTCTGCCCCAGCAGGCCGTATTCCTTGGCCTGCTCGATGGCGATGCGCAGGCGCTGGACGGCGATGGGATATTCGGCGCGGACATATATGTAGCCTTTGTCGGAACCGATGGTATAGCCGGCGATGACCATGGCCTCGATGAGACTGTGCGGATCGCCCTCGAGGATCGACCGATCCATAAACGCGCCGGGGTCGCCTTCGTCGGCGTTGCAGCAGACGTATTTCTGTCCCTTGGGCTGGTTGTAGGCAAATTCCCACTTCATGCCGGTGGAAAAGCCGCCGCCGCCGCGCCCGCGCAGACCGGATTTTTTCAGGATGTCCACAATCTCGGCCGGGGACTGCTCGGTGATGGCCTTGGACAGGGCGGTGTAGCCGTCGAAGGCGAGGTATTCGTCAATGTTTTCCGGGTCGATGACGCCGCAGTTGCGCAAGGCAATGCGCAGCTGCTTTTTGTAAAACCCGGTGTCGTTGAGCGACTGGGTCTCGGCCTCGTGTCCGGCGTCCTGATACAACAGCCGGCGCACCAGACGACCCTTGAGCAGGTGCTCCTGCACGATTTCGTGCACATCGGACGCCTGCACCTTGGAATAAAACGCGCCCTCGGGATAGACCACCACGACCGGGCCCAGTGCGCACAGGCCGAAGCAGCCGGTTTTGATGACCCTGACTTCCTTGGACAAGCCCGCCTCGCGGAGCTCCTCCTCGAACGCGGGGAAAAGCTTTTCGCAGCCGGACGAGGTACAGCCGGTGCCGCCGCAGACCAGCACATGGCTTCTGACAAATTCCATTTTTATTTGCCCCCAGTACTTATAGATAACAGAGAACAGATATCAGATAACAGATAGGGACGCGTTTGTAGGGGCGAACTGCATTCGCCCGCCGCGCCCTTATCACTGATTCGCTCCGATGGTATACTCGCTCTTGACCTGACCGTTGACGATGTGCTCGCCGATGACCTGCGCGGCTTTTTCCGGCGTCATTTTGACATAGGTCACCTTTTCCTGACCCGGCACAAAAACCTCGACAATGGGCTCCAGGCGGCAGACGCCGATGCAGCCGGTCTGGGTGACGGTGACGCCGGTCAGGCCGCGGCGCTGGACTTCCTCCAGACAGGCGGCCAGCACGGGCCGCGCCCCGGCGGCGATGCCGCAGGTGGCCATGCCGACCACGACGCGGATGGTGTCTCCGTCCTCTTTGCGCAGCTCGATTTTGGCGCGGGTGGCCTCGCGGATGGCTTTGAGTTCCTCTATCGATTTCATGGGCGTACTCCTTTGCTACAATTCATTCATCAGTTCCCCGGCGGCCTCCAGAATCCACGCCAGCACGTCGGGACTGTTCAGTGGCACATCCTCCAGCGTTTCGCGCAGCGCCCGCGTGTCCAGCGTTTCGTCGCCGGTGCGGAAGACAAAATCCACCTCGGGCGCGCCCTGAATCAGGGCGACGACGGTGCCGGGCAGGTCGCCCACCGGCGGCGTGTCCAGATGCCCGATGGCAAAGGACGCCGAGACAACGGTGCCGACACCGACAGCGCTCTCAATGGAAAAGTCTCCGCCGGTCTGCTCGGCCGCGGCGCGGTAGAGCGGCAGCCCCAGCCCCACCCGGCGGGTTTTGCGGGTGGTGGTAAACGGGTCTGTGACCGAGGCCAGAAATTCCGGCGTCATGCCGCGCCCGTTGTCGCGCAGGGTGATGTGTAAAAACCCGTCCTTGGGCTCCAGCGCAAGCTCCACAAGGGTTGCGCCGGCGGACAGGCTGTTTTGCGCCAGATCCAAAAGATGCAGGGAGAGTTCCTTCATTTGTTGATATATTTTTCCAGAATGCCGTCCACCTCGTCGGGGGTCAGGCGGCCGTAAACGTCGGCGCCCACCGTCATGACGGGGGCCAGACCGCACGCGCCGATGCACCGGGTGGCGTCCACCGAGAAGCGGCCGTCGGGCGTAATCGCGCCGGCCTTGCAGGATAACTTGCGCTCCACGCGCTCCAAAATATCGCCCGCGCCCTTGACGTAGCAGGCGGTTCCCATGCAGACGCTGACCTGTGTCTCGCCCTTGGGGTTGACCGAAAACTGGGTATAAAAGGACACGACGCCGTAAATCTCGGACAGAGAGACGTCCAGCCCTTCGGCTACCATGATCTGCACTTCCTCCGGAAGATAACCGTAAATTTCCTGTACCTCTTGCAGCACAGGCATTACAGCGCCCGGCTTGCCTTTGTAGCGGTCGATAGCGGCGCGGAGCTTTTCCTCCTGCTCGGCTGTTCCCTTAAAAGGCACCAGGGTCTTGCAATTGGGCATGCGCGCTTCCCCCTTCATGTGGTATGGCATGTTTGTGATAAGAATAACAATCTCCGACGGGAAGTATATCACACCCGGGGCCAAAAAGAAAGAGGGAAAGCGAAAAAATGCAGGAAAGAAGTCAAAAGGGAATCCGGCTGCGAGGGTTCGATGCAGATTTTGCGCGTTGAGACATAGAATGCCCTGTTTTCCCATTTTTATGCAATCACAAGGGGGACTTGGCCGACAACCCCTTTACAAGGCCGGGTATTGACAAAAGCGCGTCCCGGCATATAAAATAAAAGGAAAACAAATTTGAAAGGGGAGGATCTCCCGTGGCAGAAACCATTTCGGCGCCCCGGGGTGTGAATGACATCCTGCCGGGGAAAACGGACGCCTGGCTGTGGCTGGAAGCCCTTCTGCGCGAATGCGCCGGGAGTTTTGCCTGTCAGGAGATCCGGTTTCCGACCTTTGAGCACACCGAGCTGTTCCTGCGCGGCGTCGGCGATACCACCGACGTGGTGCAAAAGGAAATGTATACCTTTGACGATAAAAAAGGCCGCAGCCTGACCCTGCGCCCTGAGGGCACCGCCTCGGTCGCCCGGGCGTTTATCCAGCATTCGCTGGCCGGGCAGGGGCTGCCGCTGAAGGTCTACTATATCGCCCCCAATTTTCGTTACGAAAAGCCGCAGGCCGGCCGTCTGCGCCAGCATCACCAGTTCGGCGTCGAGGTTTTCGGCCCGGCCGGTGCCGCCGCCGACGCCGAGCTTCTCTCGCTGGCGGGGCTTTGTATGGAGCGCGCCGGGCTGTCCGACGTGTCGCTGCGCATCAACTCCATCGGCTGTCCGGTCTGTCGCCCGGCCTATCAAAAATCGCTGGCCGCCTTTTTTGAGGCGCGGCAGGCCGACCTCTGCCACACCTGCCATGACCGGCTGGCGCGCAACCCGCTGCGCATCCTCGACTGCAAGGAGCCCGGCTGCGCCGCCCTGCGGCAGGACGCCCCGCCGGTGCTGGAGAGCCTCTGCCCCGACTGCGCGTCGCACTGGGAAGAGCTGCGGGAAAACCTGACCGCGCTGGGCATTGCGTTTACGGTCGATCCGCACATTGTGCGCGGGCTGGATTACTACACCCGCACGGTGTTTGAGTTTGTCGGCGATTTGGGCGCGGGCCCCCTCACCCTGTGCGCCGGCGGGCGGTATGACGGGCTGGTGAAAAACCTCGGCGGGCCGGACACCCCCGCGCTGGGCTTCGGCATGGGGCTGGAGCGGCTGCTGCTGGCGCTGGAAACGCAGGGCATACTGCCCCAGGCACCCCCTGTCTGCGAGCTGTTTATCGCCGCGATGGGCGAGGAGGCGGCCAAGCGGAGCCTGATCCTCACAAACCGGCTGCGCGTGTTGGGAGTGCATGCCGACCGAGACCTTATGGGCCGCTCGCTGAAGGCGCAGATGAAAACCGCCGACCGGCTGGGCGCGCCCTATGTATTGGTACTCGGCGAGACCGAGCTCAAAGAAAACGCCGGCGTGCTAAAAAACATGCGCGGCGGGGAGAATATTCCGTGTTCCCTGACGGCGGAGGACATCGCCAAATCGTTTTATAAACTGTAATCTGTAATTATAAGGGGAAATTGAATATGAGCGAATATTCCCGCACCCATTATTGCGGTACCCTTCGTCCCGAGCAGGCCGGCGCGCCTGTGACCGTCTGCGGTTGGGCGCAGCGCCGCCGTGACTTGGGCGGCCTGCTGTTTGTCGATCTGCGCGACCGTACCGGCCTTGTGCAGTGCGTGTTCAACGCGGCGAACAATCCCGAGGTGTTCGCGCTGGCCGAGACCATCCGCAACGAGTTTGTGCTGTGCGTCAAGGGCACCCTGTCCGGCCGCAACGCCGAGACGGTCAATCCCGAGATGCCCACCGGCGCGGTGGAGGTGCTGGCCGAGCGGCTCATCATCCTTTCGACGGCCAAAACGCCGCCGTTTGAAATCGAGGACGACACCGACGTCAACGAGACCCTGCGGCTCAAATACCGCTATCTTGACCTGCGCCGGCCGTCCCTGCAAAAAAACATTCTGCTGCGCCACCGCGCCGCGCAGGCCACCCGCCGTTTCTTTGACGGCGAGGGCTTCGTCGAGGTGGAGACGCCGCTGCTCACCAAGTCCACGCCAGAGGGCGCGCGCGACTATCTGGTGCCCTCGCGGGTGCATCCCGGCTCGTTTTACGCGCTGCCCCAGTCGCCCCAGCAGTACAAGCAGCTGCTGATGCTGGCCGGGCTCGACCGGTATTTCCAGCTGGCCCGCTGCTTCCGCGACGAGGATTTGCGCGCCGACCGCCAGCCCGATTTTACACAGGTGGATATCGAGATGTCCTTTGTGGACGTCGAGGACATCCTGTCCATCAACGAGCGGTTTATCGCCGCCCTGTTCCGGGACGTGCTGGGCGTTGAGGTGCCCCTGCCCCTGCCGCGCATCCCTTACCGCGACGCCATGCGCCGCTTCGGCTCGGACAAGCCCGACCTGCGGGTGGGCTATGAGCTGCAAGACATCACCGACATCGCAAAGGGCTGCGGATACAAGGTGTTTTCCGGCGCGGCGGCCGAGGGCGGCGTGCATATGCTCAACATGACCGGCTGTGCGGACAAATTCCCCCGCCGCGACATCGACGAGTTGGCCGTCTGGATCAAGAATTACCGTGTCGGCGGGCTGGCGTGGATCCGCCTGATCGGCGGCGAAATGACCACCTCCTTCGGCAAATTCATGACCGAGGACGAGATGAAGGCCATTTTGTCCCGCGCGAATGCCGCGGACGGCGACGTGATCTTTATCATCGGCGACGCCCGGGAACACATTGCGCTGCAAGCGCTGGGTGCGCTCCGGCTGGAATGCGCCCGCCGGCTGGGTCTGCTGAAAAAGAACGACTACAAATTCCTCTGGGTCACCGAATTTCCCCTGCTCGAGTACGACGAGGAAGAGCGCCGCTATGTGGCCTGCCACCATCCGTTCACCTCGCCGATGGACGAGGACATTCCCCTGCTGGAGACCGACCCCGGACGTGTGCGCGCCAAGGCGTACGACATGGTGCTTTCGGGTACCGAGCTCTCCTCCGGCTCCATCCGCATTTTCGACAGCGAAAAACAGGCGCGGATGTTCAAGCTGCTGGGCTTCACGCCCGAGCAGATTGAGGAGCGCTTCGGGCATATTATAAGTGCCTTCCAGTACGGCGTCCCGCCGCACGGTGGCATCGCCTTCGGCTTTGACCGCATCGTCATGCTGATGGCCGGGTCCGACTCCATCCGCGACGTCATCGCCTTCCCCAAGGTGCAGACGGCGGCCTAACTGATGATGAATTCCCCGTCCGAGGTGGACGAAAAACAGCTGCGGGATTTGCATATCGCTCTTGATGTGGTGAAATAAACAATGAGAAGCGGCTCCGGGCTCTCGCCCGGAGCCGCTTTAGACCGCTGGCAAACAGGTTTGTCAGCGAAAACGGGAGTTTGGATCAAGCCGCTGAGGCGGCTTGCAAAGAAAGGATCCGCAGGAATAAATCCCACGGATCCTTGTGTTTGAATACTTTTGCGGAACTCGGTCCAGCAAGGACCTGACGGCTGCGCCGTCAGGCTCGACGCGATTTCCGCAAAAGGACGCGAGGAAACGACTTTATCTTCAGCCAAACGCGGCTCCGGGTGTTCGCCCGGAGCCGCGTCTCATATGTTTGGATGATTTTCGGGATCCTGTGTTTATTACCGCAGCAGCTGGAGCACAGTCTGCGGGGCCTGGTTGGCCTGGGCGAGCATGGCGGTCGCGGCCTGGGACAGGATGTTGTTCTTGGTGAACGCCATCATTTCCTTGGCCATATCGACGTCG
>JAVBOJ010000055.1:0-9149 GCA_031550755.1 Oscillospiraceae bacterium | reverse complement strand
TGCCAAAAAGCGCGCCGAGGAAAAGCCGGTCGATCCCAACGCCGACCTGTTTGGGGAGGATGGATAATGCACCCGGTCACGCAGTACGCCACCGACGTTGTATACGGGGAGCTTGGCAAGCAGTGCGGCAAGTGGGAAATCGCGGCCTGTCGCCGACATTTGAATGACCTGAGCCGGCAGGGCAGCCCGGGCTTCCCCTATATCTTCGATGAGACCAGGGCTGACCGCGTCTATCGCTTTTTCGGGCTGATCCCCCGCGTGGATGATCCGTCGAGAATGATCGAATTGGAAAACTGGCAGAAGTTCGATGACGGTTGTATTTTTGGCTGGGTGCATAAGGATACCGGGAAACGGCGGTTTCGCAAAGCATACCGGAGGATTGCCCGCGGTCACGCGAAAACAACCTGCGCCGCCGGTATCAGCCTGTACGGCATGTGCAGCGACGCTTTGTATCCGCCCGGACATCCGGAGGCGGCTCGCTACGAATCCGAGCCCGAGGTCGTCATTTGCGCGGTTGACCGCAATCAGGGAAAACGCATGTGGAACGATGTGCAGGCCATGGGGCGCGGTGTTCCGGCGCTGGCCGCAAAGCTCGACATCCGAAGCACCTATATCCGCCACAAAACGCGGGGCGGCAAGGTCGAGGTCATGTCCAAGGATACGAAAAGAAGGACGGCGGAAGGCCGTCCATTATTATGCTCGAAGAGTGGCACGCCCACCCGGACAGCCGCGTCCGGGACACCACCGCGTCCGGCATGGGCAAAAAATGGCAGTGTCTGGAGTATATCATCACGACCGCCGGCACCGACGCGGAAAACAAGCCTTGTTACAAAGACGATCTGTTTTTCAAGCAGATTTTAGACGGGTCGATCACACAGGATGATATTTTCGTTATGATCCGCGAGATCGACGATGACGACGATCCGCACGACCTTTCTTGCTGGCCCAAGGCAAACCCGTTTTTCCGGAATAACAGCGATTACGGGCAAACGCTTTTCGAAACGGTCAAGGGCGAGCACGACGTGGCGTACAATTCCGGCGATCCTGACAAAATCCGGGAATTTCTCATCAAGCGCATGAATCGCTGGCAGTCGGACAGCGAGAACAAATACATGTCCGGGTGCATGGAGAAGGTCAAGGCGCTCAAAGTGAGCCGCGAAGAATTTGCCGCCCTCACCCGAGGAACAGCGGGCCACTATGGCTTTGACCTCGGCAAAACCCTTGACCTGTCAGGCGTGGCTTACGTGACGCTGCTGGAGGATGGTCGACTGGCCGTTAGCGTGCATGGCTTCATGCCCCAAGACCGCGCCACGGAGCACGAGCACTCCGACCGGGTGCCGTATAGGCACTGGGCCGCCGACGGCTGGGCGACCCTGACGCCCGGCAGCGTGACGGACAACCGGTACGTGGAGCAGTGGATCTACGACAAAAGCCAGGACTGTCAGTGGAGTATCGACGAGGTTGACTATCCCTGCCCTATGTCGCCACGATCAACGCCATAGAGCGCAATCTTGACGCTCTGGCGGGCGCGGCGGAATACACCCCGCCCGGCTACGAGACGGCCACATGGCCGCAGGGGCGAGGCCTCGACTATACCGACCCCAACCGCTGGGAGCGCGACCTCGACCTCCTGCGGAACATGCTGGAGCGCTTACAGGCCGATTTCCTGTACTGTACGCTGGTAATGAATGGACAAATCCGCATTGACACCACCGAGCCCAACGTCATGAGAGACCGCCGCGGGCGGACGGTTATCGGCACCAAGCCGGACGGGTCGCTGGTACTCTACGTCTGCCGGGACGGCGACGACGCGCTGACCGGCCCGGAGCTGGCGCAAAAGATGATAGACCTCGGCTGCACCGACGCGCTCAACTTCGACGGCGGCGGGTCGTCTGCCTATCTGGGCTATGACGCATGGCTGGACACCTCCCGCAAGATGGACAGCTTCATCGGGATTGACCTCACCCTGCCGGATGTGAAAACCTACAGCAACATAAAGGACGGCATCAGGCACATTGCCGAGCATTTCACGATCAGGGAATTTGCCTGTCCGAAAACCACGGACAACATTCTCCTGTCCTCCATTCTGGTCAAGGTGCTGGAGGACATCCGCACGCTCTGCGGCGACAAGGCCATGAACATCAATAGCGGGTATCGCGATTTGGAACACAACACCAACGTGGGTGGGTCGCCCACCAGCTACCACATGAAGGGCATGGCCGCCGACATCCGGATTTCCGGCGTGGACACACTCACCGTCTGCCGGGCCGCCGAAAAGGCGCTGGCGGCGCGCGGCATCCCCGGCGGCATCGGGCGGTATGTCGGGCAGAACTTTGTACACATCGACGTGCGCCCGGTGAGGCATCGGTTCCAGCAGGACAAGGCCGGACAGGCGGTGTATGCCGTGACAGGGTGGGCGGAGACGGCCACTCAGCGCCTCACGCTTCGCAGGGGCTCCAGCGGGGCGGACGTGGGCATGCTGCAAGCCCTTCTCAACCAGCGCGGGGCATCGCCCACGCTGACGGCGGACAAGTGCTTCGGCCCCGCCACCGAGAGAGCGGTCAAGGACTTCCAGAGGGCGCGGGCGCTGGAGGTCGACGGGGTCGTAGGCGCGAGGACGTGGGAGAAGCTGGAGGGGTAAATGTATGGAGGGGTGCGTGATCTCTAATCACGCACCCCTCCATAAAGTTCCTATTCTCCAGTTGGTAGCTTTAACTGGTTATGCAGTTCGTTTAGTTTTGCTGCGCTACGCGACTTGGATAGTGTCTCCATTTGCGAAACTGCGAGCGATCTAAGCTGACGTATCCGTTGTGGCGGGGCCATTCCTTGATCTATAAAAAGAGCATTCGCGTTTTCCAAGTTGGTCATGACAAGAAGCTGCTCTATCGTTGCGTAGTCACGAATATTTCCCTTCTGCTTCGGATTTTCCTTTCTCCATTGGGCTGCGGTTTTCCCAAACAGCGCCACATTCAGCATGTCAGCCTCGTCTGCATAAATAAATCCCTCTTGTTTTTTCGTCAGGTTCGAGGGTATAAGCTTAGCCTTAATCGCATCGGTATGTATGCGATAATTTGCCTTTGCCAAAAGGCGCTTCACATTCCAGTCTAGCGCCAGCCTGTGCGCTTCATCCAGCTTAAGGCGCTGATAGTCCTTAATAATATATAGTTTGAATTCTGGAGATACCCATGAAGCAAACTCAAAGGCAATATCCGTGTGGGCGAAAGTCCCGCCGCCATATCGCCCAGCTTTTGACTGCATGCCAATAGCATTAGTTGCCGTAATCCACTTTTGAGGAGAGAGTACAAATGCGTTTGAGCCCGCCTCAATTTTAAACTGGTCGAATTCGACCAGTTTAAAACAAGGATTATTTAACTGCTCCCACAACCCAAGAAACTCAATCGTTGACCGAATCCGCATCCAATTTTTCACAACATCAGCAGGAAACTCCGGATTTTTGTGTCTTGCAATGTCTGTTAGCGAGAGGTAATCCGTGCTGTCCGTTACAGAAGATAGCACAGCAATCTCAACTCCGCTAGCTTGTATGGTGGCTTTTATTGTAGTGTCGCTAGACATAAAACCCAATCCTTTCACGCGTTCCCGCAAGTGCGTCCAGAGCATACCCAGAATACCTTTTTCGATAAATTAAGTATATCCCACGCCGCATCAAAGTGCAACTACTTCTCAAAACGTCCCGCACCCTCCGCCGCGCACAAAAGCCGCAGCACAGCTTTGAGACAACAGCCCCGCCCTCGGAGTGATCCGCTGGGCGGGGCTTTGGTGTTTTTCCCGATGGACAGCGCGTGAAAAATGTGCTATTCTAGGCGCGGTCACTGCCCAGTAAAATTGCAATGAACAGGTCTATCTTTCGTGTAGCGCCGCATTCCCAAGCCTACGTCCGTGTGCGTAAACACTAAACAAACACTAAACGGGTGTTTCGCGGCAAACATTCACCCCCGGAAAAACAAAAAAGCCGCCCGGCTCCAGGCGGCTTTTGGAGCTCCTGGTCGGATTCGAACCGACTACCTGCTCATTACGAATGAGCTGCTCTACCGAGTGAGCTACAGAAGCGTGCAAAAATCTTACCACAATTCTGACGATTTGTCAAGATGGGAAGTGGATCCTTTGGCGCTGCCCCGTTTTTTGCAGCGGGCCTATGTGTCCGACGCGCCGGTCGATTATGAAAAAAGCCGCAAAATGATTCTGCGGGAGAGCGTTACGGCCAACGCCATTGGCAGTATCGCGGGCGGATCAATTTTGGCGGGATTCAACAAATACCTCGGTTTGAGCAACGAAATGGCCGGAATTATCGCCGCCATTCCGCTGTTGACCGGCGTTTTGCAGATGTTTTCGGCGCTATTTTTCGAGCGGCTGGCCCGCCGGAAATTTTTCATCTGCCTGTTTTTCTTCCTCCACCGGTTGAGTCTCTCGGCCATGTATTTTGTCCCGCTGATGGTGCAAGGTACCGGGCTGCGGGTGGCGCTGATGTTCGCGATTTATGTATTCGCCTCGTCGTTTTCCTCCATGGGCACCGGCCCGGTCAACATTTGGATGATCGATTTGGTGCCGGAATCCCTGCGCGGACGGTTTTTTGCCAAAAAAGACGCCGTCAGCCTGATCGCCAACGTGGCGGCGGGGCTCGTCATGGGCGTGGTGCTGGACGCCTTCCGCGCCGGAGGGCGGGAGCGCGAGGGCTTTTTGCTGGTGTCCGGCGTGATTTTGCTGCTGCTGGCCGTCAATACGTACTTATTCGCCAAATGGGACGAACCGCTGCAAACCCCGCCCAAGACCCCCTTCCGTCTGCGCGACATGTTCCAGAAACCGTTGGCGCACAAGGAATTTCGCAAGGTCATCGGCTTCAACATCCTCTACTGCATCTCCCTGCAAATGGCGGCGCCGTTTTTTTCGGTCTATATGGTCGATGTGCTGGGGCTGTCCTATCTCAATATCATGCTGGTTGGGTTTTTGTCGGCCGGCACGCGGGTCATTTTCCTGCGCATCTGGGGGCGCATGGCCGATTCGGCCTCGTCATGGCCTCGGGTGGCCAAATGGGCGCTGCGGGCGCTGGGACTCGGTCATGCGCTGTGGTTTTTCGCCTCGCCCAACATCGCCTGGTTTTATTTTCCCATCCTACAGCTGTTTTCCGGCATGGCCTGGGGCGGTGTCAACCTCTCCATTTTCAACCTGCCGTTTGCCGTCATGCCCAAGGAGGGGCGCAACCTCTTTCTGGCCATGCATTCGGTCATCGGCAGCGTGACCGGCTTTTTGGCCGCCCTGTTGGGCGCCGGGCTCAGCTCGCTGCTGGGCGGCGTGTCGTTTTCGTTTTGGGGGCTGCATGTCGGCAACACCCAGATTCTGTTTTTGCTGTCCGGCGTTTGTCTGGCGCTGGTGGCGGAATATCCCAAGCGGTTTATCAAGGTGCAAAACGGCGGTTCTTGACAGAACACCCTCAGTGAGCTTGGATCAAGCCGCTGAGCCTTCGTTTTAAACGAATAAGGAAGCATGATAAAGGAAGCCGAGAAAATCTCAGTCGCCTTTATGCGGAGTATGCTTATACTATTAGTTAAACTGATTATTCAAAAAACTTTAAAATGCATCCATCTGGAGTTGTTATATCACACATTTTTGAGCCCCAAGGTTGGACTTGAACTTCCGAGATATTTTTCCATCCCTTATCTTTTACATATTTATACAAAGCATCAATTCCTTGAATTTGCATGAATGCCACAACGTCGCTTTTTGGTTCTCCATAAAACATATGAATGCCCGTAAATGGCGCAATATGAAGAATTTCTATTTCTTTTGGTATGTTATAGACACAACCATAAACCCCTTTGCCTTCGGAGTTGCATTCGTCTATTTCATAATACCAGCCAAGAATTTCTTCAAACCATTCTACGGTTTTTTCTATATCTGTAGTATAATAAACTGGCCCTGTTTCTTTGACAACATATCCTCTGTCGGCAAACTTTTTTAATTCATTCATATGGATTATCCTTTCATACAAAATATAAATAATCTTCACAAGCCTATTCTAACATGAATCCACCAAAAGTCCAGATGATTTAAACCTATGAAAATGGGCCGTCATCCCGTTTTCAACATTGTGGGTTATCAGGGCTATCCCAGCGGCGGTTCTTGACAGAACCCCCTTTGAATGATAGTCTATATCCTGAAAGGATGTGAGCGCGGCATGGACGAAAGCCCTCGAAGTCGGACGGCGAAAAACCGCACAAAAGACAGCCTTTTCGGGAGGCCGGGCAACTCGTCCGCTGTGTAAAACACATCGGTTTGCTCTGCGCCCCTTTGAAAGGGGGCGCTTTTTTGTCGCCGTTTTTCTCCGCAGTCAACGGATGAAAGGAGGAAGAAGGCATGGATCCGGAGATTTTGCGCACCCGCAACTGGACGGCCATCCGTGAGCTGCTGGACAGCATGAACGTAGTGGATTTGGCCGATGTGCTGGAGCAGATGGAAGGCCCCGACGCGGTGCGGGTGTTCCGTATGCTGCCCAAGGACACGGCCGCCGAGGTGTTTTCCTATCTGTCCCACGATACCCAGCAGGTCATCGTAGAGGCCATCACCGACCGCGAGGTTGGCGGCATCATCGACGAGCTGTTTTTGGACGACGCGGTGGACTTCATCGAGGAAATGCCCGCCAATGTGGTCAAGCGGGTGCTGGCCGCCGTTCCGCCCGAAAAACGGGACATGATCAACCATTTTCTCAACTATCCCGAGGACAGCGCCGGCAGCATCATGACGGTGGAATATGTAGACCTCAAACGCTATTTCAGCGTGGCCGAGGCGTTTTCGTACATCCGCAAGCACGGCGTGGACAAGGAGACGATTTACACCTGCTATGTCATCGACGCCTCCCGCAAGCTGCTGGGCACCGTGTCGGTGCGCACGCTGCTGCTGGCCCGCGAGGAAGAGCTGGTCGGCGATATCATGGATCAGAACATCATCTCGGCCAAAACCACCGAGGATCGGGAGGCGCTGACTAACGATTTCCGCAAATACGGCCTGCTGGCCATGCCGGTGGTGGACAACGAGGATCGGCTGGTCGGCATCGTCACGGTGGACGACGCCCTGACGGTGCAGGAGGAAGAGGCTACCGAGGACTTCTCCATCATGGCGGCCATTTCACCGTCGGAGGAGCCGTATCTCAAAACCAGCGTGTTCCGGCTGGCGCGCAATCGTGTGTTGTGGCTGTCGCTGCTCATGCTGTCGGCTACCGTCACCAGTGCCATCATCAACGGCTTTCAGGACGCGCTGGCCGTCATGCCCGGCCTCATCGCCTTTATCCCCATGCTGATGGGCACCGGCGGCAACGCCGGCTCGCAGAGCTCCACACTGGTCATCCGCGGTCTGGCGCTGGAGGAGGTCTCTCCCGCCGACGCCTCGCGGGTGCTGTGGAAGGAGATCCGGGTGGCCTGTCTGTGCGGCGGCGTGCTGGTGGTCATCAACTTTGTCCGCATGGCGCTGATGGGATATTCGCTGATCGTGTCGCTGACCGTGTGTCTGGCGCTGCTGTCCGCCGTCGTCATGGCCAAAAGCGTCGGCTGTCTGCTGCCGCTGGGCGCGAAACGACTGGGGCTGGATCCCGCCGTCATGGCCTCCCCGGGCATCAGCACGCTGGTGGACGCGGGGACGCTGCTGTTGTATTTCGGACTGGCGAAGGCGCTGTTGGGGATCTGAGGGATTAGTCCGTCGGTTTGGATGCGGCGGGCGACCGGGGACGGTCGCCCCTACAACTCGGGCGGGGGTCAACCCCCGCCCCTAACTTTTGTCCTTTGGTTTGGACAGCAGCGACGCCCAGAACCCAAAAAATACCGCCGCGGCGATGCCGCCGGCCGTGGCGGTCAGACCGCCGGTCAGCGCGCCAAGGATGCCCTTTTCGGCGACGGCCTTTTCCACGCCCTTCGCCAGCGAATAGCCGAAGCCGGTCAGCGGCACCGACGCGCCCGCGCCCGCCCACTCCATCAAGGGGCCGTAAACGCCCACGGCGGTCAGCACCACGCCGGCCACCACATAGGCGGTGAGGATGCGCGCCGGGGACATACGGGTTTTGTCAATGAGAATTTGTCCGACGGCGCACAGCGCGCCGCCCACCACAAACGCCTTGAGAAAATTCATGCGCTCATCCCTCCTTGGTCGTGCAAAGTCGCACCGCGTGGCAGATGGCCGGGATGGATTCGCCCTGCGCCGTCGAGACCGGCGAGAGCAGCGCCCCCGTCCCGCAAAACAGCACCCGGTTCCAGTTCCCGCGGCGCATACTGTCCAGAATATGGCCGCACAGCACCGCCGCGCTGCATCCGCAGCCCGAGCCGCCCGACTGCACCTCCTTCTGCGTTTCGGGATCGAAGATCAGCACGCCGCAGTCGGTGTAGTGTTTGCCCAGCGTCACGCCGTTCTTGGCGAACAGCTCCCGCAGTAAGTTCGCGCCCAAGCCGCCGAGGTCGCCGGTGAGGATGAGGTCATAGTCGGTTGGGGTCTCCTTGTTGTCCTCCAAAAACCGCGAGATAGTGTCATAGGCCGCCGGGGCCATGGCCGCGCCCATATGGTTGGCGTCATTGATGCCGGCATCCACGATTTTGCCGATGGTCCCGTGGGTGACAAAAACGCCCTGCGCATGCTCCGACAGGACAACCGAGCCCGCACCGGTCACCGTCCACTGCGCCGTCGGCGGGCGCTGGCCGCCGTATTCCAGCGGCAGGCGGTACTGCCGCTCCGCCGAGCAGAAATGCGACGAGGTCACCGCCGCCGCGCAGGAGGCAAAGCCGCCGTCAATGTGCATGGCAGCCATCAGCAGTCCCTCGGCCATGTTGGAGCAGGCACCGTAAATGCCGAGAAAGGGCCGCTCCAGCGGCCGCAGGCCGAACGTCGCGCCGATGCACTGGTTGAGCAGGTCGCCGGCAAACACCGTCTCCACCGCCGACAGCGGGATGCCCGCCTTGTCGGCGGCGCGGGTGAAGGCGTCGCGCATCATGAGACTTTCGGCTTTTTCCCAGGTTTTTTCGCCGAAGGTCGTGTCGTTGTTGACAAAATCAAAGGTGTGCCGCAGCGGCCCCTCGCCCTCTTTTTTGCCCACCACGCAAGCGCTGCCGGCCACACCGGGCGGATTTTGGAACCGCACCGTCTGCTGTCCCATTTTT
>JAVBOJ010000110.1:0-27949 GCA_031550755.1 Oscillospiraceae bacterium | reverse complement strand
TGGTCGTGCGAAAGAAAGTCACCAAAGAAAGCACGCTCGGGGGCTCTATCCGCCCCCGAGACCCCTGCTACTTCGCCCGGTAAGCCCACTCCCGCCCGGTCTGCGGCGCTCCGCGCCTCGCCGGGTCGGGCGGGGACATGGACGAACGTGACAGAAGCGCGAGCCGGGTGCGCAGGAAGGCCAAGCGGCGCAGGATCTGCGGGACCAAGAACGCGGAGCGTTCTGGCCGTAAAGATTCGGAGCAGGCGTGGACGACCGGCCGCGCACCCGAGCGAACGTGACATAGCGGGACGCCGCCCTCGGCGTCCCGGTGTATCGTTTTATGGACGGGGGCGTGACTTTCTTTGGTCGTGCGAAAGAAAGTCACCAAAGAAAGCACGCTCGGGGGCTCTATCCGCCCCCGAGACCCCTGCTACTTCGCCCGGCAAGCCCACTCCCGCCCGGTCTGCGGCGCTCCGCGCCTCGCCGGGTCGGGCGGGGACGTGGGCAAGCGTGACAGGGAAGCGCTCGCCGGGGGGCGCAGGGAGGCCAAGCGGCGCAGAATCTGCGGAACCAAGAACGCGCAGCGTTCTGTCCGTAAAGATTCGGAGTAGGCTTGGACGACCGCCCGCGCACCCGCAACGAGCGTGACAGGGAAGCGCTCGGCACGTCCCAATCCTCCGTCGGCTCCGCCGACAGCCCCTTTGGAAAAGGGGCCTTGGAACACCGCAAACCCTTGCCCCCTTTATAAAAGGGGGTGGCCGAAGGCCGGGGGATTGCGGGATGGACGAACACAACCGAAAGGATCCCGATATGGACGAGCTGGAAAAACGAATCCAAGAAGCCCTGTCGCTGCACCGGCAGGGAGACGGCCAACAGGCGCTGGCGCTTCTCCGGGAGGCGCTGCACACGGCGCAAGCCGCGCGGCCTGTGGCGCATGAGGACATTGCCGCAGTTTACGACCACATGGCGAGGATCCTTATGCAACAGGAGGACTATTCCGAAGCGCTTATGTACTACAAAAAAGCGCTGGTGCATGAACGCTGGGCGCGCAAGGCGGGGCGGCAAAACCTCTCCATCACATATAACAATTTGGGCATCCTTTACAGTCGGCAAAAAGGGTACCGCAAAGCGTCCAACGCATACAACAAGTCGCTGCGGCTCCATCAAAAATATATGCCGTCGGACGATCTCGGGTTGGCCACGCTATACAGCAACATGGGAGTGCTTGCCACCGAACGGGGTGAATTCTTCCTGGCGCAGTCGCTGTTCCGCCAAACGCGCGACATCCGGGAGAAGGCCCTGCCGCCGGACCACCCGGAGTTGGGCGATGTGTACGGGCAGTTGGGGCGCACGTATTTTTTGAAAGGGCATTATGACATGGCTCTGGACTGTTATCAAAAATCGATTGCAATTTTTGAAAAACACAACGATACACAGGCGGTGGAGGACTTGAAGCAAGGCATAGAATGGCTCCGCCGCCGTCGGGGAGAGGAGTAGGGGCTACCCAATTTCCACCAGCACCCCGTCCCGCAAATAAAACTGCCGCGTGACCTGCACGTCGGGCGGGAATTCGGCCGGCTGCCCCTCGGCGCGGGTCAGCAGATGCACCCAGATGATCTCGTCGAGCACCTCCACCCCCAAAATCGCCACCCGGTCGCCCAGTAAAATGGCGTTTGTACCCTTGACCCTTCCGTCGTCCAGCACCGCCGCGGCTATGTAGGAGTAGGCTCCGCGCCCGCCCGGCACTTGGACGAGGGTCACGGCCGCGCCGGTCACGCCGTCGGTGAGCTGCCCGCGCACCGGCACGCGGTCGAGGTAGGTCCACAGTGCGCCGCTGGTGTCCGGCGAGGGATAAAACAGGCTTTGTCCGTCCGACATGGCCAAATTGAGCCCCTCCACCCGATAGGTGGCGTTGATGGCGCCGCAGACGATGTCGGGCGCGCCGCCGCTCCACAGCAGAAATCCCAAAAACAGCCCCAACAAAAAGCACACGACCGGCCGCCAGTAGGTTCGAAATTTTTTCCGCATGAAAAAACACCTCCCGGTACAAGCATATGCTCGTACCGGGAGGTGTATGTCTTGTCAGATAACAGGGAACAGACAATAGATAGAGAGCAACCCATGCACCGATATTCCCACCCGCTCCCGGCGAGGCGCAGAACGCCGGGCGACCGGGGACGGTTGCCCCTACTTGATTAACCCCTTGTAGTTATACGGCATTTGCGTGTCCGACAGGGTTTTGAACACATAGCCCTCGGCCAGCAGATAATCCAAAATGGACGGCAGCGCCTCCAGGGAGTGCGACAGCTCGTGCAGCAGGATGATGGGATCCTTTCGGTAGGTGTCCCACAGCGCCTTGACGTCATTGATGGTTTTGATGGTCACGACCGACGCGGTTTTGCTGCCCAGCGAGTCCTGCGGGTCGATGTTCCAATCCCACATGCGGTAACCGCCCTGCGCCATGGCCTCGAGCAGCTCAGGGCGCATGTCCGGGTTGCTGCCGTAGGGCACCCGCACCAGCCGCGTACGATAAAACGCCACCCGATCCAGCTCGTCATTGGTGCGCTTGAGCTCGTCCAGCATGGCGGCCGGCGAGGTGTAAAACAGCTCCTTGCGGTGAGAATAGCTGTGCAGTCCGACGGCGTGTCCCGAGCCCAGTGCGCGCCGGACGGCGTCCTCATTTTTGTGTATGTTGGTGCCGAGGAAGAAAAACGTCGCCTTGATATTGTACTGATCCAACACGTCGAGCAGCTGATTTGTCAGGGCGCCGGGGCCGTCGTCAAAGGTCAGGTAGGCGGTGCGAACCGGCTTGGGCGTAGGGCTAGGGCTCGGCGCGGGCGACCCGGACGAGGGGGGCGGGGTGACCAGCGACGCCTGATATTCGCTCCAGACGGTGTCGATCCGCGAGGCGGCGGCGCTCAAAAACAACTCGTTGTTTTGGGGCGTGCCGGTTTGGATGCGCAGCAGCGGGGCATACTTGGTGGAAAGGCCGCCGGTCACGGAATACCCGAAGTATTCGCAGGTGAACACCACCGGCACATAAATGCGCCCGTCGCGCTCGATGGCCTTGGCGGAGTAAGTCTGCGCGGAATCGAAGGCCACATTCTGCGCCAGATTGAACGTGAGGGTTTTGTCCTTGATAAACAGGGTTTGGTAGCGGGTTTCGGGCGAATAGGAGGTGTACATGGCGGGAATATTGTTTTCAAACACATGCACCGGCAGATACAGCGTCCCGCCCGAGGTGATGGGGTTGTTGGCGTCCGAAATGGGCAATACAGAATAATTCACCACCACAAAGCAGGGATTATCGACGCTTTTCGCGGGAAACGAGAAACAAAAACACAAGGTAAGCGCGAGCGCCGCCGCGAGGATTCGTTTTTTCATAGAATCACCTTATTATATAATTCACATTTGCAGGGGCAAACTGTGTGCGCCCGGCGGGTGTTATCTCCATTTTGGGGACGGGGGCGTGACTTTGCGTAGGGGCGGCCATTGGCCGTCCGCCGGTTCCAATCCCTGTCGTCCCAACAATTCCCACGGATTGCGGGCGACCGGGGACGGTCGCCCCTACAAACGGCGGCCTACAACCGGCGCAAGTGGGGCATCGCGCCCTACGTCGAAAAATATGATACCTTTAGTATATCATCACTTGACCTGAGGATGCAACCGGTGTAAAATAAAAAGGTTGCAGGGAATGATTCAATAAGCCCTATAGCGGGAGGAAGAAAACATGGCGGTAAAGTATATTTTTGTCACCGGCGGCGTGGTGTCGGGTCTGGGCAAGGGGATCACGGCGGCGTCCCTGGGGCGGCTGCTCAAGGCGCGCGGCCTGAAGGTCACGCTGCAAAAGTTCGACCCGTACCTCAATGTCGATCCGGGTACCATGAGCCCCTACCAGCACGGCGAGGTGTTCGTCACCGACGACGGCGCCGAAACCGATCTGGACATCGGGCATTACGAGCGCTTTATTGACGAAAACCTCAACGTCAATTCCAATATCACCGCCGGCAAGGTGTACTGGTCGGTGCTGTCTCGGGAGCGCTCGGGCGATTTCCTCGGCGGCACGGTGCAGGTCATCCCGCATATCACCAATGAGATCAAGGATCGGGTGTATCGCGTGGGCCGCAGCGGTTGCGACGTGGTCATCACCGAGATCGGCGGCACGGTGGGCGACATCGAGTCCCAGCCGTTTTTGGAGGCCATACGGCAGGTGTCGGTGGAGGTCGGCAAGGAAAACGTCCTCTATGTGCATGTGTCGCTGATTGTCCATCTGCCCGGCTCCAACGAGCCAAAATCCAAGCCGACGCAGCACAGCGTCAAGGAGCTTTTAAGCCTCGGCATCCAGCCGGATATCGTGGTTTGTCGTACGGAATACCCGCTCCAGCGGTCGCTGCGGGAAAAAATCGCGCTGTTTTGCAACATTCCGGCCGAATGTGTGATTGAAAATATGACCGCCTCGTCGGTCTATGAAATCCCACTGATGCTCTCCGAGGAGGGATTTGACGCGGTGGCCTGCCGCCGGCTGGGGCTGCCCCCGGCCACCCCCGACCTCACCGCGTGGCGTGATATGGTGGGGCGGCTGAAGGCCTGTCAGCGCAGCGTTTCCATCGGTTTGGTGGGCAAATATGTATCCCTGCGCGACGCCTATTTGAGCGTCGCCGAGTCGCTGACCCACGGCGGGATCGAAAACGGCGTCAAGGTGGACATCCGCTGGATCAGCTCCGAGGAGGTCAGCGATGAAAATGTGGACGCCATGCTGGCCGGGCTGGACGGTATTTTGGTGCCCGGCGGCTTCGGTGACCGCGGGATCGACGGCAAAATCGCTGCCGCGGGCTATGCGCGGCGCAACAATATCCCGTTTTTTGGCATTTGTCTGGGAATGCAAATGGCGGTGGTGGAATTCGCCCGCCATGTTTGCAGCATGACCGGCGCGCATTCCTCCGAGCTCGACCCGCAGACCCCCTTCCCGGTCATCGACCTCATGCCCGAGCAAAAGGACGTCACCCAAAAGGGCGGCACCATGCGGCTGGGGCTGTATCCCTGCCGGATCCGGCCGGGCACGAAGGCGCACGAGGCCTACGGCGTCGAGGAGACGCAGGAGCGCCACCGCCACCGCTACGAGTTCAGCAACACACATCTAAAAGCCTTGGAGGACAAGGGAATGGTTTTTTCCGGCAAGTCGCCGGACGGCACGCTGGTCGAGATGCTCGAGCTTCCCGCGCACCCGTGGTTTGTCGGCGTGCAGTTCCATCCGGAGCTCAAATCCCGCCCCGGCAAGGCGCACCCGCTGTTCCGGGAGTTTGTGAAGGCGGCCGCGAAGCGCCCCCTGGGTAAGTGATCAAAAAAACCGCCAACCTTCGGGAGGGCGGTTATTTTTTTGTTGGCTTCCCGCGGCGGACGGGCAGGGGAGACTCGCGTTCGCTCGGCGAGCGCTTCCGTTTCTCTCCCAGCGTCGCGTTCAGCTCGGCGCCCAGCAGCACCAGCGCCGCGATGAAAAACAACCACAGCACCAGACCCAAAAACGCGCCGATGCCGCCGTAGAGCGCCGAATAATTGGTAAAATGCCGGATATACACCTCGAACAGAACCGACAGCGCCACCCAGCCTCCGGCGGCCAGCGCCGCCCCCGGCCAGAGATGCCGCAGGCGGATTTTGTATCCCGGCGTGAAGTAGTAGAGCAGCCACACCGCCAAAAACAAAAAGACGCTCACGCCGATCCAGACCAGCACGCTCTCCAGCATGACGGCGTTCAGCCCCAGCGCGCGCAGCACCGTCTCGCCGAACACCAACAGCCACAGCGAGCCGACAATGGCCAACGTCAAAAGCAGCAAAAACACCACCGCCAGCGGGTAGGCCGCCAGCGGCATAGCCGGGACGCCCTCCTTGCGCGGCTCGGCCAGCGCCAAAAATATGCCGCGCATCAGCGCCCAAACCGCCGACGCGCCCGACCAGATCAGCGCGCCGACGCCGAAGAGCGACATGCCCGCGTCCGGCGGCTTGTCGAAGACATAGGACAGCAGCGGGCGCACGCTCTCGGGCACCGTCATCACCAGCCGGTCGAGCTGTGCGCCGAGCCGCGCCCGTTGCAGCGCCGACGCCAGCACCAGCATCAGCGGAAACACCGACAGGGTGAGATAATAGGCCGTCTGCGCCGCCAGCCCCAGCGCGTCGTCCTGAAAGACGTTCCTGAGATAGCGTTTGGCGAACAGCACAAACCGCTTAAAAAGTCCCGGACGACAGGGTTTTTTTGCCTTTTTCACTCCATTCCTCCCTTGACAGGTTATTTTCTCCGCGCGGCGGCGTTTCCATGCATCCGGCCCCGGCGGATGATTTATGAAAAATCACTAGAAAACCGCTTTACAGCCCGCGTCTTTTGTGCTATTATAAATATGGGCGGGGGGTCACCCATTTTTTCGAGCAAATTGCGCTGCCGCGCATTTGTATTATTCTCAGTAGGGAGGCGACCTCCGTGTTGTCGCTCAAATCAAAAAGTAAACGGATTTTGGCGCTCGTTCTCTGCGCCGCGGGGATTCTTTCCATGATCCCGGCGGCTCTTGGTCTTGGCGGCCCGATTCAATCGCCCGGCCCCTATACGCTGGGGCGGCTCAACCTCACCCTGACGGCACCGGCCGGAGCCCTTGCACCCGGAACCTATCCCGCTGTGTTCACCCCGGCGTCGGTCGATCTGGCCGATTGGCCCACCCTGGCCGAAAATGCCGCCGACATCGTCAATGTCCTCAAGGGTCATGACGCCTATTTTAACCGTCTTCAGGCCGGCGATACATATCGGCTGATGTTCGCCGTCACGAACAACACCGGATATCCCGTTGACGCCGTGGCCTTTGCCGGCCAAACCGTCGAGGACATTGCCGCCTCGCTCGATCCCAATGTCTTCTACCGGCTCGATTTTAAATGTTATCTGGAAATCGCGGGCTCCGCCTCTGCCGTGCCCACCTTTTCGGATCCGGCGGTCTTTTCGGGCGATTTTCCCAACTTCTCGCCCGACTTTGATCACCCGTACGACCTGCCGCAGCTTGCCGACGGGAAGACCCTCTTTATGCGCTATGACGTGATCTGGGATGGCAACAAGGTCATCCGCGACAAGGACGGAAACCCCATCAACGACAATCTGTATATGGGAACGCCGCTGAATGTGCATTATCTGTTCGACGCCGCGCTGACCGTGCCCGAGACGCAGACCTCGCCGTCCCCGTCGCCCGACGATATCAGGGAGCCGGTCGGCTACTCGTTCTATTACCTCGATAAAAATGACCATTCTGTCTTGCTGCCGCCCACCATCATCACCCGCGACAGAAGCAATAAATATGAGGGCGAATGGCTCTATCCGCCCGCCCCGCCCGCTATTCCCGGGTATCGTTATGTGGAAAGCAGCCCCAAGCAGATTATTCTGGTCGATCCTGTCACCGGACGGGACATTGAGGTCAACGTCATTATCCTCTATTATGAGAAGATTACCGACGATATCACCTCGCCCAGCGTGCCGTTGCCGCCGCCCTCCTCTTCCGGGGACGGCTCCACCGACGTGATTACCTCGCCCAGCCTGCCGCTCCCGCCGCCCACCGGCCTGCCCATCACCGGCGGCACCTCGCCCTTTAACCTGTTTTATGTTGGCCTCGGCCTTTTGTTGATCGGTATTTTCCTTTTCGCCTCCTCCAAAGAGGGCGACCGCGAAAAGAAAAACACCTGAATCGGATTCTCGGCGATAAAGAAGTGAAGATTAGCAGAAAGAAATGAAGAGAAACCGCGGAGGAAGTGATCCTCCGCGGTTTCAGCTTGTCGGACGTGTCCCGCCGGGCGAGGGCGCGGCCCCTTGCGTCCCAATCGGCTATCCGTTGTCCGTTATCTGCATGCTATACATCTCGGCGTACCGCCCGCCGCGCGCCATCAGCGCGTCATGCGTCCCCCGCTCGGTGATCCGCCCGTCCTCCATGACCAGAATCAGGTCCGAGTCCCGGATGGTGGACAGCCGGTGGGCGATGATAAACGAGGTGCGCCCCCGCGTGATTTGGAGCATGGCGGCGCGGATTTTCTGCTCGGTCACAGTGTCCACCGAGCTGGTGGCCTCGTCGAGAATCAAAATCGGCGCGTCGGTCAGCACCGCCCGCGCGATGGTGAGCAGCTGCCGCTGGCCCTGGCTCAGCGCCGCGCCGCCCTGGGTGAGGATCGTGTCGTAGCCATCGGGCAGACGGCGGACAAACGGGTCGGCTCCGGCGGTGCGGGCGGCCTCATGGACGGCCTCGAGCGGGACGCCGGGCTTGCCGTAGGCGATGTTGTCGCGCACACTGACGCCGAACAGCGCCGTGTCTTGCAGCACAACGCCGAACGCCTCGCGCAGGTCGCGCATCCGATAGTCCCGCACATCCCGCCCGTCGAGCAGGATTTGCCCCTCGTCCACATCGTAGAGCCGGGTCAACAGCCCGGCCAGCGTGGTTTTGCCCGAGCCCGTCTCGCCGACAATGGCCACCCGTGTCCCCGCCGGGACGGTCAGGTCGATGTCTCGCAGCACCGGCCGGCCGGGGGCATAGCCGAATGTCACATGGGAAAAGACAATCTCGCCGCGCACATGCTCCAGCGGCAGTGCGCCGGGGCGGTCGGGCGGCTCGGGGGTCTCGTCGAGCACCTCGATGACCCGCTCGGCGCCGGCCACGGCGCTCTGGAAATTGTTGTAAATATTGGCGATGTCGATAAACGGACGGGTGAACTGGCGGGAATACAGCAAAAAGCTGGAGATCAGCGCCACCGTGACCGTCCCCCGCGCCGCCATAACGCCGCTGATGACCGCCACGGCGACATAGCTCAGGTTGTTGACCACATTGGTCACCGGCATGAGATAGCCCGACCAGATCAGCGCCCGGGTGGCCACGGCGCGCAGCGCCTCGTTTTTCTCCTCAAACCGCGCGACCATGTCGGCCTCGCGGCCGTAAGCCTTGACCATGCTCAGACCGGACACGCTCTCCTCCACCTGCCCATTGAGGCTGCCGAGGATTTTTTGCTGCTCGGCAAACAGCCGGCGGGTGCGCTTTGTGACCGTGCGGGTCAGCAGCAGCACCAGCGCTACGGCCACAAGCGTTACGCCGGTCAGCGGCAGGTTGAGGCTGAGCATCAGGCCAAACACGCCGAGGATGGTGAAGGCATAGACAAACAGCTGCGCCAGCCCGTCGGACACGGCGACGCTGATATTGTCCACATCGTTTGTCAGCCGGCTCATGAGCTCGCCGTGCTGCCGCCGGTCAAAGAAGGCCAGCGGCAGTTTTTTCATGGCGGCAAACAGCGACACGCGGATGTGCAAAATCATTTTCTGGCCGATGGAGGCCATGAAAAACTGCTGCAAAAAGCGGGTCAGCCAATCCAGCACATACAGCCCGAGCAGCAGCCCCAGCAGGAGCAGCGCCGGCTGCCCCGCGTCGATGCGCCCGACGATGCCGCCGATGAGCAGGGGCGATACAATCGCCGCCGCCGAGGCCAGCGCCGAAAGGGCGAGAATCCACCCCAGACCCTGCCGATGCCCCTTGGTCAGCGCCCAGAGGCGGGCCAGCGTCCCGCGCATGTCCTTGGGTTTTTTGGCCGGGGCGCCGTGCATAATCCCGCCCATTTTGGTCGGCGGCGGCGCGCTTTGTTTATCCAAGCCGCTCGCCTCCAATCTGGGACGCAACGATGGCGCGGTAGGCCGCGCACTGCTCCAGCAGCGTTCGGTGGGTGCCGAAGCCCATGACCCGCCCGTCCTCCAGACAGAGGATTTTGTCCGCCCGCAGGATGGTGGACACCCGCTGGCTGATGAGAAAGACCGTCCGGTTTTGCGCCTCGGCCCGCAGGCCGGACAGGACGGCGGCCTCGGTCGTGGCGTCCAGCGCACTGGTGCAGTCGTCCAAAATCAGAATGCGCGGATTCCGCAGCAGCGCCCGGGCGATGGACAGCCTCTGCTTTTGCCCGCCGGACAGGTTGACCCCGCCCTGCCCCAGCCGGGTGTTGTAGCCGTCGGGCATGTTTTGGATAAAATCATCCGCCCGGGCGGTGGCGGCGGCGGCACGCAGCGCCTCGTCCGAGGCGGCTTGGTCGCCCCAGCGCAGATTGTCCGCGACGGTGCCCGAAAACAGCAGCGCCTGCTGCGGCACCACGGCAATCGCCCGGCGCAGCGTCTCGGGGTCGATGCGGGTGACGTCATGTCCGTCGAGCAGCACCTGCCCGCCGGTGGCGTCATAAAACCGGGGGATGAGGTTGATGAGGGTCGATTTGCCCGCGCCGGTCGGGCCGATGATGCCCACCGTTTCGCCGGGACGGACAGAGAAGCCGACCTCCTCCAGCGCGGCGCGGCTGGTGCCGGCGTATGTAAACGAGACGTTTTGAAAGACCAGCTCGCCCGTGACGGCAAACACCTCGGGCGCATCCGGCAGTCCTTGCGCCGGGGTTTCTTCCAGCACCTCGCGCACCCGCCCGGACGACGCCGCGGCGCGCACCGCGCTGTTGAGGATAGCCGACACCATGCCGAGGGAGAACAGCACCTGGGTCATATAATTGACCGAGGCCATCAGGCGGCCGATCTCGCCGGCGTTTTGCGCGCGTGAGAGATACAGCAGGACGATGATGCCGAAATTGACGGTCAGGTTGATGAGCGGCGAAAACACCGCCAGCACCCGCGTGGCCGACACCCCGGCCAGCGCGAAATCCGCCGCCGCCGCGGAAAACTTTGCCTCCTCCTGCTCCTCCGCCCCGAAGGCCTTGACCACCCGCACCGAGGAGAGAAATTCCCGGCTGACGTTGTTTAATTTGTCCAGCTTTTGCTGGAGCCGCCCGAAGCGCGGATAGCCCCGCTTCATATTGAAGACGATGAGCGCCGCCGCCACGACCAAAATCGCCGCCATGACAGGGGTTTGGCGCGGTGTCTGGATGACGATGAGCACAACCGCGCCGACGCAGAGGATGGGCACCTTGGTCATGATGCGCAGGATGCCGTTTGTGAAGTTCTGGATCTGCGCGACGTCGCTGACAATGCGGGTGACGAGGGAGGCCGGCTGGAGACGGTCGATGTGTTCAAACGACAGGGTCTGCACCTTGCGGTAGAGGTCGCCGCGCAGCTCCCGGCCGACGGCCTGCGAAGCGTGGCTGGCGAAGTGATTGCGCAGCACCGCCCCCAGCGCCCCGGCGGCGGCGATGCCCAGCATGATCGCGCCGTAACGCAAAATCAGGCCGATGTCCTGACGCTTGACGCCGTCGTCCACCACATGCGCCATAAACGCGGGCTGGAGCAGGTCGGCAAACGTCTCGACACACAAAAAAAAGATCGCGCCCAGCGCCATCCATTTTTGCCGGCGTAGATAGGATAAAATGAGCTTCATGGCGTTCCCTCCGGTTGTCCGGGATTGCGCCGCACAATGCGGCGCGGTATAAGACTGACCGTACACACATGCGTTGAGGGGAGGATTCCCGTGAGCAGCAAGGATTATGAGGAACAGCTGGCGCTGATTGTGCTGGCCGGGTTGTTTCCGGAGGAGTTTGGCGGGCTGACGCGCGCCGACATGCCCGATTTGCAGGATCCGGCGCGGCAGCTCGGGGTGGAGGTCGTGGGCGCTGTCGACATCGCCGACCGGGAGCTGCTGGGCGTCATCGGAGACCCTCGGCGGCGGGCGCCGTTTGCCGCGCGGCTCAAAAAACAGAGGGTCATCATGTCGGAGGGGAAATACAAGGTGCTGCTGTGGCCCCGGCGGGAGGACTCGTTTGCCCTCATCCTCCGAGCCTTTTATCACAAGGTAAAAAAATTAAACGCCGGTCATTATACACCCATGGCACACAATGTTTTGTTTGTGTATTCCGAAATTCTGGCCGATTTGCCGGCGCTCCGGACGGCGAACGATGCCATGCGGGAGCTGCAGCGCAGTTATGACACGGATTTTGAAAGCGTATTCGTCTATGTGCCCGGGGCGCTGTATTTGCTCGACCTGCTCACGGGCGAAAACCGGATTTTGCCCATCGACACCAAAGCCCAGACCGCGTGGGCGATTTTGGCCGGGGAGTAAAACAGATAACGGATAACAGATAACAGATAATAGATAGGGATGCGGCACAATGAAGGATTAAGAATTGCGCGGGGCGTGCTCCGGTATCGAAATATCCCCACCCGACCCGGCGAGACCCGGAGGGTCGCAGACCGGGACGGGAGACTGCATTCGGGATGAAGTACCGGGGGTTCAGGGGGCGGATAGAGCCCCCTGACGGGGTTTCTTTGGTGCCTTTCTTTGCCCCGTGCCAAAGAAAGGCACGCCCCCGTCCAGAAACGGCGGTGGCTTCACCTCCGCCTGTAGAAGGAAGCGGGCGGGCGTCCCATGCCCTCCGCGTCCCTATCTGTTCTCTATTCTCTGTTATCCGCCACTACTCCCCGTCGTAATACTCCACCGCGTCGTCCCTCTTATACAGCTCACTCAGCCCCTTGCCCCAGATGCCGAGCTTGCCCGAGTCGGGATAGACGGCGACCTCGAGGTCGTGCGTGACGTCGAAATCCAAATAGACCAGCATCTCGTTGTCCGAGGTGTTGGTCAGCTTGTGCGCACCGTTTTCGCCCGCCGGGAAAAAGAGGAACGCCCCGGCGCACACCGGCCGCTCGCCGGCCGGCGTTCTCAGGACGCCGTGTCCGCTGAGGATGTAATAAGACTCCTCGTTTTTGAGGTGGTAATGATACGGAAAGCCCGCCTTGCCCGGCGGGAGCTCGTACAGCGCCGCGGCGGTCCGCTCGGCGGCGCCCGGCGGCACGAGAATGCGCCGGTAGTATTCGTACGGCTCGTGGAGGTTCCAGTGCTTGCGCGGCAGCTCCTCCGGCCTTGCGTGAATGACGTCCGGCATGGCTTTCACCTCATTTTTTCTTCTCGCCCCAGCGGTATCCGCTTATCCGCATCACCGCGCGCACGGTCTCCAGCGCAGCGGCGTCCATCCCGTTCCACCGGCCGGTTTCGCGCTGGCTGTACCGCCCCATGTCGCCCAGATGGGCGATTTTATGTTCCCGCAGGGCGTCCGCGGCTTCCGGCGGCAACGCTTCCAACAGAAGCGCAGCCGACGGCGGATCGCGCCGTTCCTTGGGCGGGAAGGTCTTGTCAAACGCCAGCGCGTCCTCCTCGCTGATCTCAAACACCGGATCCTCGTAATACCGGCCGGTGATCCCGTCCAACGCGCCGTCAAACAGCGGCATGGCCATAAAGGCGTCGAAGCTGTCGCCCGTGGAGGTGGTGACGTGAAATTCGGACGCCCGCCGGAATCCGTAGCGCGGGTAATAATCCGGGTGGCCGAAAAAGAGGATGGCCCGGTATCCCAGCCGTTTGGCCTCCGCGATGGTATGGGTCAAAAGCGCCCCGCCAACGCCCCGGTTCTGCCAGGCGGGCAGGACGCTGAGCGGGCCGAAGCTGAGGGTTTCATACGCCGCGCCGTCCTCGGTTACGATTTTGCTCAGGGTGTACAGGATATTGCCGACAATTTGCCCTCCGGCCTCGGCCACCCAGTCCAGTTCCGGGACGAACGCCGGCACGGCGCGCATACGGTGGGCCAGCAGATGCTCGTCGCAATCGGGGCGGGTTTTGCCCCAAAAGGCCTCCCGCGTCAGCTCCTCGACGACGCGGTAATCCTCCGGGCGCTCGCGGCGCAGTGTTATGTCCATGGACATCCCTCCTCCTTAGGCAACCACTGATCAAATCCTCACGCGCCGTCTCAGTGTTTTAATATTCCAGTCTCTTTTCCAAATACGCCGCCAGCTCGCTCACCGGTATCCGCTCCTGCTCCATGCTGTCGCGGTCGCGCACCGTGACGCAGCCGTCGGTTTGGCTGTCAAAGTCAAAGGTGACGCAATACGGCGTACCGATGTCGTCCTGCCGGCGGTAGCGCTTGCCGATGGAGCCGGCCTCGTCGAAATCAACCGGCCATTTTTTCGCCAGCGCTTCCCAGACGGGGCGGGCGTCCTCGGCCAGCTTTTTGGACAGCGGCAGCACCGCCGCCTTGTACGGCGCGAGGGCGGGATGCAGCCGCAGCACGACGCGCACGTCGTTTTTCTCGGCGTCCACGACCTCCTCGTCGTACGCGTCGCAAAGGAAGGCCAGCGCCATGCGCTCGACGCCGAGCGCCGGCTCGACAACATAGGGGATAAACTTCTCGCCGTTTTCCTGATCGAAATATTCCATCCCCTCGCCGCTCTCCTTTTGGTGGGCGGTGAGGTCAAAATTCGTACGGCTCGCGACGCCCCAGAGCTCGCCCCAGCCGAAGGGGAACAAAAACTCAAAGTCGGTCGTGGCGTTACTATAATGCGACAGCTCTTCCTTCTCATGGTCGCGCAGGCGCAGGTTCTCTTCCTTGAGCCCCAGCGTTAAGAGCCAGTTTTTGCAAAATTCCTTCCAATAGGCAAACCAGGTCAGCTCGGTGCCCGGCTGGCAGAAAAATTCCATCTCCATCTGCTCAAACTCGCGCGTCCGGAAGATGAAGTTGCCCGGCGTGATCTCATTGCGGAAGGACTTGCCGATCTGCCCCACGCCGAAGGGGATTTTGCGGCGGGTGGCTCGGGCGATATTTTTAAAGTTGACAAAAATACCCTGCGCCGTTTCCGGTCGCAGATAGAGCTCGGTCGCGCTGTCCTCGGTGACGCCCTGATGGGTTTTGAACATCATGTTGAACTTGCGGATGGGGGTAAAATCCGTCTTGCCGCAGCTCGGACAGGGAATTTTGTGTTCGGTGATATAATCGCTCATCTGCTCGTTGGACCATCCGGCGGGATTGACGGCGTTCTGCTCCAGCAGATGATCGGCGCGGTGGCGCATTTTGCAGGCCTTGCAGTCAATCAGCGGATCGTTGAAGTTGACGACATGGCCGGACGCCACCCATACGCGCGGGTTCAGGAGGATGGAGCTGTCCAGCCCCACATTGTACGGATTCTCCTGAATAAATTTTTTCCACCACGCGCGTTTGACATTGTTTTTAAACTCGACGCCCAACGGGCCGTAATCCCACGAATTGGCCAGCCCTCCATAAATTTCCGAGCCGGGGAAGACAAAGCCCCGCCCCTTGCACAGCGCGACGAGTTTTTCCATCGATTTTTCAGAATTTTTCATAGAAACCCTCTTTATGGTCACAGATTTTTGTACTTCCTTTCATTATACGGCTTTTGCGGCGGTTGTCAACCGCAAACCCTTGTATTCACGCGGAAAATAGATTACAATGAGGTTGGGGGAATTCATCCAAAAGGAGCCTGTCATCATGAAAAAACGTCTTTGCTGCGTCCTTCTGCTGTGCTGTCTGTGCGTTTCCCTGCTGCCCGCCCCGGCGCTGGCCGCCGGAGCGCCGTCCGTCCGCGTCGTTGTGGACGGAAACCCCGTCGTTTTTTCCGGCGCGCAGCCGTTTCTGGAAAACGGGCGCACCGTGGCGCCGCTGTCCGGCGGCGTGTTTGAGGCCCTGGGCGTGTCGGTGACATGGGATGAGGCCGCCGGGGAGGCGGTTTTTTCGCGGGAGGACGACGGCATGACAGCCGTCCCGATTTCGCGCGACGGGCAGCTCTTTGTCCCGCTGCGGGCGGTCTGCGAGGAATTTGACGCGCTGGTTACCTGGGATCAGGCGACGCGGACGGTGCTGATCCACATGCCCACCGACCGGGTGATACCGATCACAAACAAAGATATCCTGCGGGTGATGCGCTATGATATTCCGGAAAGACTTCCCATCACCGAAAAGATCGTCGCGCGGGTTAAATCCCTGACGCTGGCGATTCGCGACGACGCCGACCTGTCCGACCTCAAACACCTGCGCTGGCTGAAGGAGCTGACCATCGTCAACGAAACCGGCCGGCCGCTGAAAAACGCGCAGGTGCTGCACGAGCTGCCCAATCTGCGCCGTCTGACGCTGGACGCACCCAGCGCCGAGGGACTGCTGCTGTCCCGCCTGACCGCGCTGGAGGAGCTGGAGCTTCGCAATTTCATCCCGTCCTCGCCGGCGCAGCTCATCCCCGCGCCCCGCCTGACCGCGCTGGGGCTTCCCATCGATAAAACCCCATGGTTGGCAGATTTCCCCGGCAAGGCGCAAATCAAAAACGTGTGGCTGTATACGTATTCTGGTTGCGACGCCGACCTGTCCGTCCTGACCCAGTTTCCCAACATGGATAGGTTGACGCTCGATGCCGGTTCGGCCTCCCACCCGGAGCTTTTGAGCAAGCTGACAAAACTCAAACGCCTGTGGATGGAGATCAGTGAGCCGTGTGACGGACTGCTGCCGGCGCTCGCGCCGCTGACCGGGCTGGAGGAGCTGTCCGTCCTGTCCGCCGGGGTGGTGAAGGATCTCCGATTCCTGCAAAACAAGCCCAACCTGCGCAAGCTTCTGCTCGACGCCGAGGAAATCCGCAGCGCCAACGGACTGACCTCCCCGGCGCTGGAGCATCTCTGCCTGAGAAGCGAACAGGAGGGCGCGGTTTTAAACCTCAACTTCACGGCGGGCATGACCCATCTCAAAACGCTGGTCATGCCGCGCTGCGGCCTGTGGAACATGGCGGCGCTGGCGGACAAAGCCGAGCTTGTCTATCTCGACCTCGGGGAAAACCACCTCTCCGACCTTGCGGCGCTGAAGGACAAACCGGCGCTGGAAATCCTCGACCTCCGCTTCAACGCGCTGGCCGGGCGGGTGGTGCTGCCGGAGCTTCCGTCGCTGACCTTTTTGAATCTGGACGACAACGAGATCACCTCGCTGGGCGGGCTGGAAAACGCGCCGCGGCTGAAGGATTTCTCCGCCGCGTACAACTACCTCCCGCCGCCGGCGGATGACAAGCCGCTCACATGGCCGGACTTCCTCTCCGAGGCCGAGCGCAAGCAGATCGCCGCCGCCGCGCTGGACGCCGCGTTTGCGCAGGACAAATGGCAGCCCGGCGACCCGCCGCCCGTGCTGGAAGCGGGCTTGGTTTTAAAATCCTGGTTCCCGCTGGACGCCAAAACGGAAAAAGCCCGGGCAGCACTCTGCCTGACGGGCAAGGAGTGCCGCACACGGGCGTATCGGGGCGAGGGTTCTTATCGGTATACATTCGATTCCTGCGAGGCGGTAAATGAAACCGAGATCCTGCTGGATCTGTCAAGCCTCCCTACGCTGTTCCCCGGCGGGTGCTGGCCCGCCTGGGAATTTATTTTCAAAAAGACCGACGGAGTCTGGCAGATCACCGAAACCCGTAAAGGCGGGATATGCATAGACGGAGACAAATGGCAACCCTACGACGACATCTTCCCCTACTACCCCTATTCCCTATAAATACAAATCCATCAGCATCCCGCGGATTTCGTCCATCGTTTCCATGACGGCGAGCTGGTCGGCCTGCCCCGCGAGCATTTCGCGGGCGAGCCGCTCCAGCTTTTCGTTTACCCGTTTGATGATAGCGTAAATCCGGTGGCGGCCGCGCGCGTCCAGCGTGGACTGCTTTTTAAACTGAAAGACAAAGCGCACCGCCTCGCCCATAAACTCGGCGACCATCTCGCGGTACCGCTTGAACTCCAAAATATCGCACCGGCGCGCCACCGTTTCGCCCTGCTTGGCAATGCCCGCGTGCATGGCTTCCAGCGCCTCGGCGCAGTTTTTCTGGTTGAGGGAGGACAGCTCGTTTTTGAACACAAAGCCCTTGGGGCCGTCGTGCTTTTGCTCCACGCCGGTCTGGGTCTTGACCAGATTGTTCATGGCCGAGAGCTCGGATATTTTCATGGCAACACCCCCGCTTTGTCCGAGAATGCTTTTATCCTACCGCAAAAAGAGAAAAAAGGCAAGAGGGGGGAGGACAGACGGATACCAGATAACAGATAGGGACGGGGAGGAGACGCCCCAGATCTCTCCGTTTCAATTTTCAAAACCCCCTTTTCCTTTTTTCTCAATGTGATATAATAGCCGCAGGGAAAAACGTTCCCGGAAGAGACATTCCGAGCGGCTATGATATACTATAGAGAACAAAGGAGGCGGGAGGATGGAGCTCACAGAACGCCGGATCAGCGGCGAGACCCTGTTTCGCGGGCGCATTGTCAATGTGCGCGAGGATCGGGTGCTGCTGCCCGACGGCAAGGAGGCCCTGCGCGAGGTAATCGAGCATCCCGGCGGCGTGGCGGTGCTGGCGCTGACCGATGATCTGAAGGTCGCCACCGTGCGGCAGTTCCGGTATCCCATGGGTGAAATCCTGCGCGAGATTCCCGCCGGCAAGCTGGAGCCCGGCGAAGACCCCGCCGATTGCGGCCGGCGCGAGCTGCGCGAGGAAACCGGGTTTGTATGCAGTCAATACGAGCCGCTCGGGGTGACCTATCCGTCCCCCGGCTGTTACGGCGAAAAGCTGCATCTCTTTCTGGCGCGGGGGCTGACGGCCTGCGAGGCCTGCCCCGATGAGGACGAATGGCTGTCCGCCGAGCTGGTGCCGCTGGAGGAGCTGGTGTCCGATATTTTGCAAAACAAAATCCGCGACGGCAAAACCATCATTGCCGTGCTGCTGGCCAAACAAAAACTGGGGTTGTGACAAAAGGAGGGAGCTCCCGTGAAAATTCTCATCGTGGAGGACGAGAAAGCCATTGTGGACATCCTCGCCTTCAACCTCAAACGCGAAGGCTATCAAGTGCTGGAAGCCTTTGACGGCGAATCCGGACTGCAAACCGCCCTGCGCGAAAACCCCGACCTCGTGCTGCTCGATCTCATGCTGCCGGTGATGGACGGGTTTGAGGTCTGCCGCCGACTGCGCGAAAAGGGGCTGTCCCTTCCCATTTTGATGCTGACCGCCCGCGAGGAGGAGTCCGACAAGGTGCTCGGGCTGGAAAGCGGTGCCGACGATTATATTACAAAACCCTTTTCCATGCGCGAGCTGCTGGCGCGGGTGCGCGCCAACATCCGCCGCACCCAGCGGGAGGAGCCGCCCGCCGCCGCCGTTCCGGACGACGCGCTGACACTGGGGGTGCTCACCCTGCGCGCCGGACGGATGGAGATTTCCAAGCAGGGCCAGCCGCTGGAGCTGTCTCAGCGGGAATATGACCTGCTGTCGTTTCTCATGCGGACGCCCAATCAGGTCTTCTCCCGCGAGGAGCTGATGGAAAAGGTCTGGAATTACGAATATTACGGCGACCTGCGCACTGTGGACGTCACGGTGCGCCGTCTGCGCGAAAAGATAGAGGACAACCCCGGCGAGCCCGTCCTGCTGCTGACCCGCCGCGGCGCGGGGTACCTGTTGAACAGTTGACAGATATCAGATAATAGAGAACAGATAGGGACGCGGGGGTGCGTTGTAGGGGCGATTATCAATCGCCCGCTGTCCTTCGCGCCACGGCATTTTGGCCAGCGAACAAGATTATTTTGCCGCCCGTGAGGCGACCGAGGCGTGACAGAGAACACAGAGGATTATGGGAGAATCATCGTGAAAAAATTGCTGTCGCTTTTGCTTTTCGCCCTGCTGATCGCCGGGCTGTACGGCGCGTGGAAGCTCTGGGGCGAGGATTTGCTCTATGGCCGCGCCGAAGGTCATCTGGCGCGGGACGCCGCGCTGGAGCTTCCCATTCGGGAGGGTGTCGCGCGGCTGGAGGAGCATCCCGAGGACGCCGACGCGCGTCTCGCGCTGGTCGAATTGTACTTACAGGACGACAATTACGCCCGCGCGGAAAACCTGCTCCAGCACGGCATCTTGCTGGAGGGCGGCCGCACGGCCTTTTATACCAAGCTGTGCGCCGTATTTGTCGCGCAGGACAAGCTGCTGGACGCCGCCGCCCTGCTCGACGAGGTGCAAAACCCCTTCGCCAAGGCGGAAATTGCCGCGCTGCGGCCGGCCGCGCCGGTCTTTTCGCCGCCACCCGGCTCTTATGACACCGTCATTTCGATCTCGGCCGAGCTGCCGGCCGGCGCGTCGTGCTATCTGGCGCTGAATGATGAAATCCCCTCGCGCACAACCGATCTGGCCGCCTTTCCGCTGACATTGCCGCCGGGGCTGTCCCGCGTGCGCGCCGTCATAGTGGACGAGCTGGGCCTCATCTCCCCGTGGGCGGCCTATGAATACCGGCTGGAAAATCTCCGGCTGGAGGTCACGCCGGTCGATCCCACCCTGAACGCCATGATCCGGCAGGCCGTTGCCATCCCGGAGGGCGCCATCCCGTCGGAGACGCTGTGGACGGTGGAATCCCTCAAAAACGACGCGCCCACGGCCTATACCACGCTGGAGGATCTCACCTGGGTGACCGGGCTGCGCGAGCTCTCGCTGCGCGGCGACGGCACCAAGGTGGACATCGCGCCGCTGGCGTCGCTGCAAAACCTGACCTCCCTCACCCTGCGCGGCTTTCAGCTGGATTCGTCGGATTTGCAGGCGCTGGCGGGGCTTTCCAAGCTGGAATCGCTCAACCTGGAGGACAACCGCATCGCCGACCCCGCCGCGCTGTCTGGCCTCACCGGCCTGACCTTCTTGTCGCTACGCGCCAACAGCTTGACCGATCTTTCGGCGCTGTCGGGGCTCGTTTCCCTCACCGAGCTGGACATCTCGCAAAACGCCGCGGAGGACACCATGCCGCTGGCGGGCCTCACGGCGCTGAAAACACTCTGGGCGCAGGAAAATCAGCTGGTGGACCTGCGCGGGCTGCGCACGCTGGCGGCGCTGACCGATCTGGATATTTCCCACAACAAAATTGACGATCTCGCGCCGCTGACCGGCTGCGCCGCGCTGACCGTTTTGCAATGCGGGCACAATCCGTACGCCACCCTCGCGCCGCTGGCGGCCTGTACGAGCCTCGTCGCGCTGCGTGCGCCGGGCGGCGCGCTGGAAAGTTTGGATGATTTTACCGGGCTGCCGGCGCTGCGCATGCTCGATTTGTCGGAGCATTCGCTGTCGGACATCTCCGCGCTGGCGGCCTGTCCGGCGCTGGAGGAGCTGAACCTCTCGAAAAATCAGATTTCCTCGGTCTCGCCGCTGTCCAAGCTGGCGAAATTGCGGGTGCTGCATGTGGAAAACAATCAGGTCAAGGCCGTCTCGTCGCTGAAGAAAAACCCCGCCCTGCGCGAGGTACACGCCTCGGGCAACCCGCTGTCCGAATCGGGCGATGTGTTCAAGGGAACGGAGATCATGTTGTATAGTTAGGAAGCGTCTCGCCGGGGGCGCAGGGAGGCCAAGCGGCGCAGAATCTGCGGAACCAAGAACGCGAAGCGTTCTCTCCGTAAAGATTCGGAGCGGGCTTGGACGACCGGCCGCGCACCCGAGCGAGCGTGACAGGGAAGCGCGAGCCGTCCCGGGTCGTGCCCGTCTCCCCGCGTATGTAGGGGACGCCGCCCTCGGCGTCCCGGTGTATCCAACCGTTTTATGGACGGGGGCTTGATCCTCGCCCGCCGCATCCCTATCCGTACTCTATTCTCCGTTATCTGACGCCGCGTCCTTCGTGGGGGCGGTTTATTTCTTTTTGTTGTCTTTCAGCGACGGCATCAGAACCGCGAATGCGAATATTGTCGAAAACGTCAACTGTTCACCGCCGCGCGAATCGCCTCGATGTGCGCACGGTCGCGGGTTTCGAGACACAGTGTCACCTTGACCTGCCCGGGCGCGGCGTCCAGCGCGGCGCGGTCCTGCTCCACCGTCAGAACATTCGCGCCGAGATCGGCCACCGTGTCCAGCAGACGCGCCAGCTTGCCGGGGCGATCCTGCAACAGGGTGGACAGGGTCATGCGCCGTCCGGCCTCTCGCAGGCCGAGATCCAGCGCCTGTTCCAAAATATTGACATCGACGTTGCCGCCGGATAAAATAACCACCGTCTTGCCGCGTTTTTCAATCTTGCCGGTCAGCGCCGCCGCCAGCGCCACCGCGCCAGCGCCCTCGGCCATCAGCTTCATGCGTTCCAGCAAGATCAGCATGGCCATGGCAATCTCCCGCTCGGTGACCGTGACCACCTCATCGACATACCGCGTACACAGCTCATAGGTCAGCCGGCCCGGCTGGCCGACCGCCACACCGTCAGCCAACGACCGCACGCCCTCCAGCGCCAAAATATGCCCCGCCTCGCGGCTCTTGTGCATCGACGCGGCCTTTTCCGGCTCGACGCCGATGACCTTGATCTCCGGCCGCAGCGTCTTGACCGCCAAGCCGATCCCGGCGATCAGCCCGCCGCCGCCCACCGGGACGACGATGGTATCGCAATCGGGCAGCTGCTCCAATATTTCCAGACCCACCGTGCCCTGTCCGGCGATGACCAGCGGGTCGTCAAAGGCGTGGATAAAGCAGGCGTCTTTTCCAATTTCCAGCGCGTGGGCCAGCGCCTCGTCAAAGTTGCCGCCGTGCAGCACCACCTCGCCGCCATAGGCACGGGTGGCCTCCTGCTTGGACAGCGGCGCGCCGTCCGGCATGACAATGGTGGCCTTGATGCCCAACAGACCCGCCGCCAGCGCCACGCCCTGGGCGTGATTGCCCGCCGACGCGCAGATGACGCCGCGCGCCCGTTCCCCGGGCGACAGCGCCGCGATGCGGTTGTACGCCCCGCGCACCTTAAAGCTGCCGGCACGCTGTAAATTTTCCGCCTTGAGATAGACCGGCCACGCCCCAAACACCGAGCTGGACGTCGGCAGGAGGTCTGTCTCACGCGCCATGCCGCGCAGGGTTTCGCGGGCTGTTTGCACATCGGCCAGGGTGGGCAGGTTCATCAAACGCATCCCCTTTTTAGAGTAGTATATGCTTTTTTGCATGGAAGAACCCTATTTTTCATACGGTATAACAAGGGATTGTTTTTGTCAAGCTGTCCTATCCTCGTTTTGGGACGGGGGCGTGAAAACGAAATTGGGGATACGCCGGGCGAACACAGTTCGCCCCTACACAATGGGGATCGGCACGTCTCGCAAATACGACAGGAGGGATATCGCATGAAACCCCTCATCCTGCTCACCGGCAACCCCGCCCCGGAGGGCGGCGTCCCGTATTACAAGCTTCCCGCGGCCTATGCCGAGGCGGTCGAGGCCGCCGGCGGGCTGCCCGCGCTGGCGCTGACCGGAGAGGCCGGGCCTTACGCCGGTCTGCTGCTGACCGGCGGGGTGGACGCCGACCCGATTTTGTACGGCCAGCGGCCGCTGCCCTCGGTGGACATCAACCACGAGCGCGACCGGCAGGAGCTGGCGCTGCTGCGCGCCTTTCTGGAGGGGGGACGCCCCGTCTTCGGCATCTGCCGGGGGGTGCAGCTGCTCAACATCGCCCTCGGCGGGACCCTGGTGCAGGATCTGCCCAGCCAGCGCGGGATCTCCCACAGCGACGTCGTCCATCCGGTGCAGGCGGGGCATCCGTTTTCGGCGGTCTGGGGCGAGCATTTCCCGGTCAATTCCCATCATCATCAGGCCATCGACACGCTGGGGCAGGGGCTTTCGGCCACGGCCTGGACGGCGGACGGCGTTGTCGAGGCGGTGCAGCATGGACAAAAGCCCTGGTGGGGTGTACAATGGCATCCCGAGCGGATGACCGGCCGGTTTTTCCGCGCCGAGCTGCCCGATATGGCCCCTCTGTTTGAAAGGTTTGTGGCGCAATGCAAAGCGGTGTGCGGGAGCTGAATATCAAAGGAGACATGCCCACGGCGGATACCGCCGTGCGGCGGGTCACCCATGCCCTGCACACATCGCGCGAGCTGGGCTACGCGGCGCTCAAGCTGATCCACGGCTACGGCTCGTCGGGGACGGGCGGACGCATCCGCACCGAGACGCGCGCCTATCTGGCGCGTCAAAAGTCCCGGGGGCTGGTGCGCGAGATCATCCCCGGCGAGCAGTTTTCCATCTTTGACGAGGCCACCCGCCGCGCCTTCGCCGCCTGCCCCGACCTGCGGAGGGACGCGGATTTGGACAGGCACAACAACGGGATGACGATTGTTGTGCTGTAGATAACAGATAGTAGATAACAGATAACAGATGAGGAATCGCGCGAAGCGCGATCATTGATTCGTCGGCTTCGCCGACACCACAACTGTTATCTAGTATCTGTTATCTATCTTGCCCCGCCGCTGCCCGCATGATATAATACTCTCCCATTTCGTTTGAAGAAGGTTTTCTATGCTGACGCTGTGCCGGGCGCTTTGTGAGCTGCCCGAAATGAAAAAATTGCTGTCGCGCGTGGCCGCGGGGGATACCCCGGTGGCGGCGGGCGGCCTTTCGCGCGCCCATCAGGCGCACCTCATCGGCGCGTTGCGGCGGCTGACGGGGCGACCCGTGGCGGTCGTCTGCCCCGACGAGGCCGAGGCGGCGGCGCTCATGGCCGATATTGCCGTCTGGGCGGGGGAAAACCCGCTGTCCCTGCCGACGCGGGAGCTAACGCTCCACCATGTGGAAACCCTGTCGCGCGAGTGGGAACAGGCGCGGCTGCTGACCCTGTCCCGGCTGCACGGAGGGCAGGCGCCCATCGTCGTCGGCCCGGCGGACGCGTTTTTGCAGCGCACCCTGTCGCGCGAGACGCTGGGGCAGGTGCTCTGCGTCCTCAAGCCGGGCAAGGCCCTGTCGCCCGAGGAGCTGACGGCCCGCCTGACCGCCGGCGGCTATGCGCGAAGCGAGCAGGTCGAGGGCGTGGGGCAGTTCGCCCGGCGCGGCGGCATCATTGACTTTTATCCGCCCGGGGAGGGCCCGGTGCGCACGGAGTTTTTCGGCGACGAGATCGACACCCTCTCGCGCTTTGACCCCGAGACACAGCGCCGCACCGGCGATATCCCGCAGGTGACGCTGCTGCCGGTGGCCGAGGTGCTGCTGTCGGCCGCGCCGGGCGGGGCGCCGGGGCTTCTGGCGGCCATGGAGGGTCTGGGCCAAAAAGCCTCCGATTCCCTTAAAACAACGCTGCGGCAGGACATTGAGCGCCTGCGGGAAACCGGGCGGCTGCCGGCCATCGACCGGTACCTGCCGGCGGTCTACCCCGAGGGGGCGACGGCGGTGTCCCATTTTCCGCGGGACACGATCTTCTTTTTTGTCGAGCAGGGGCGGCTGTCCGAGCGCATCCAAAACCACCACTGGCGGCAGAATCAGGACATCGAAACCCTGCTGGAAACCGGGATTTTGTCCCCGGCGATGGCGGATTTTTCGCTGTCGGAAACCGACTTTTTCCGCGCGGTGGAGCCGTTTGCCCGGGTGACGCTGGACGCGATTTTGCCGGGGCGCTCGCCCCTGCCGCCGCGCGCGATTGTCAACATCGTCGCCAAGCAGCTCCCGTCCTACGGCGGCAGTCTGGAAACGGCGGCGCGGGACGTCCGCGCCTACTGCGCCGAGGGCTTCGCCGTGGCGATGCTCTGCGTCAACCAGCGGCAGGCCGCCCGCTTGCAGGAAATGTTGGCCGAGGCGGGGCTGCCCGCCGCCCTCGATTACGGCCTGCTCGAGCCGCCGGCGCACGGGCAGGTGACCATTGCCCTCGGCGGGCTGTCGGCCGGGCTGGAATATCCCGCGCTGAAGCTGGTCGTGCTGTCCGAGGGGCAGCTCATTGCCGGGGCGCACCGCGCCAAAAAACCGGTGCGCCGTGACGCGCGGGGGCGGGTGGCGTCGTACGCCGACCTGACGCCGGGCGATCTTGTGGTGCATGAGCACCACGGCATCGGCCGGTTTACCGGCATTGTCAAAATGGAAGTGGACAAAATAAGCCGCGACTATATCCACATCGCCTACGGCGGCGGCGACGGGCTCTATGTCCCCGTGACCCAGCTGCACCTCGTCTCCAAGTACATCGGCGCGGGCGAGGATTCCCCCGCCAAGCTGCACCGGCTGGGCGGCGGCGAATGGCAACGCGCCAAAAGCCGCGCCAAGGCGGCGGCCAAGGATCTGGCCGAGGGGCTCGTGAAGCTCTACGCCGAGCGCAAAAAAAACAAGGGCTTCGCCTTTCCGCCCGACAACGACTGGCAGCAGGGCTTTGAGGAGGCCTTTGAATACATCGAAACAGACGATCAGCTGCGCTGTGCGCGGGAAATCAAGGCCGACATGGAGCTGGAGATCCCGATGGATCGTCTGCTCTGCGGCGACGTGGGCTTCGGCAAAACCGAGGTCGCCCTGCGTGCCGTGATGAAATGCGTCCTCGGCGGCAAACAGGCGGCCATCCTTGTGCCGACCACCGTGCTGGCCATGCAGCATTTCCAGACGGCGACGCGGCGCTTTGCCGATTATCCGGTGCGCATGGCGGTGATGAGCCGCTTTGTCCCGCCGGCGCAGCTCAAGGAGACGGCGGCCAAGCTCCGCGCAGGGGAGCTGGATCTCGTCGTGGGTACGCATAAATTGTTGCAGAAAAACATTGTGTTCAAGGACCTCGGCCTGCTCATCATCGACGAGGAGCAGCGCTTCGGCGTGACCCACAAGGAGCGGCTCAAGGAGATGAGCCGGCAGGTGGACGCGCTGACCCTGACGGCGACGCCCATTCCGCGCACGCTCAACATGGCGCTGTCCGGCATCCGCGATATGTCCACCATCGAGGGGGCCCCGCGCGACCGCTACCCGGTGCAAACCTTTGTGCTGGAGCATGAGCCGTCGATTTTGCTGGACGCTGTGCGGCGCGAGATTGCCCGGGGCGGGCAGGTGTATTATCTGCACAACCGGGTGGAGAGCATCGACAAAACGGCCGCCCGGCTGGCCGCCTCCCTGCCCGGCGTGACGGTGGCGGTGGCGCACGGACAGATGGACGAGGAGACGCTGGGCGACGTGATGCGCGGCACGGTCGAGGGGCGCATTCAGGTGCTGGTCTGCACGACGATTATTGAAACCGGCATCGACATCCCCAACGTCAACACGCTGATCATCGAGGACGCCGAAAAAATGGGGCTGGCGCAGCTGCACCAGATTCGCGGGCGGGTGGGCCGCAGCCCGCGCCACGCGTATGCCTACCTGACCTTCCGACCGGGCAAGGTGCTCACCGAGGTGGCCACCAAGCGGCTGACCGCCATCCGGGAGTTTGCCGAGTTCGGCTCGGGCTTTAAAATCGCCATGCGCGATCTGGAGATACGCGGCGCGGGCAACGTCCTCGGCGCGGAGCAGTCGGGGCATCTGATGAGCGTCGGATATGATATGTACTTGAAGCTTCTCGAGGAGGCCGTCCTCGAGCAGAGGGGCGAGCAAGCCCCGCCGCCGCGCGACTGCGTGGCCGATTTGGCGGTGGCCGCCGGGATTCCGGAATCGTATGTGAAATCGCCGGGGCAACGGATGGATCTTTACCGCCGCATGGCCGCCGTGCAGACCGAGGAGGAGTCCGCCGACCTGCTGGACGAGCTGATCGACCGCTTCGGCGACCCGCCCAAAAGCGTCGCGGCGCTGCTGCAGGTGGCGCTGCTGCGCGCCGAGGCGGGCGCACAGGGCGTTTCGGACATCAGCCAAAAGGGCGAACGCCTGCTCTTTTCCCTGCGGACGCCGGACATCCGCCGGGTGGCGGCGCTGTGCGGCGACCAAGCCTATCGCGGCCGGGTTCTCTTCGGCGCGGGCGACACGCCGCATCTGTCGCTGAGGCTGCCGGCGGGTGCGGATGTGCTGGCCGAAGCGAGGGGATTCATTCGCGCGTATGGCGCGGATGAATAGATAACAGATAACGGATAACAGATAACAGATATGGAAACGAAGGACGCGGGCTTTCCCCAAAACGGGGCTCCCGCGTCTTTATCTGATCTCTGTTATCTGTTCGTTGTTATCTGCACAGCGTCAGCTTTGCGTAAAAGTCTTCCATGGTCAGCCGCGCGTCTATGGTGTCGGAGCGTTTCATAGGCTCCTCCCGGCCGTGTAGGGCGGCAAACGCGCCCCGCATCCTTATCTGTTATCTGTTATCTGTTCACTGTTATCTGTTCGTCGCACATCAAAAGAAACGCGCCCACGCCGTGCAGGTCGTTGACCGACACCGGCCGCTCGCAGTAATGTTTGTAATCGCCGACGCCGGTGCCGATGCAAACGTTGCCCACCAGCAGATTGTCCCCGTCCCACGACAGGCTGTCGATCACGCCCTGATACCCGCGCCGCGCGGCGGTCAGGGCGCTTTTGGGCAGCAAGCCCATCCGCACGG
>JAVBOJ010000008.1:0-8420 GCA_031550755.1 Oscillospiraceae bacterium | reverse complement strand
ATTTGCAGGAGGTGCACCAGTTGACCGGCATTTTGGCTTTGTAGGCCAGGCCCTTTTCATAGAGCTTCAAAAAAATCCACTGGGTCCATTTGTAGTAATCCGGGTCGGTGGTGTCCACCTCACGGCTGTGGTCAAAGGAATAGCCCAGCGCCTGAATTTGAGAGCGGAAAAAGGCGATGTTTTTCGAGGTCACCTCGCGCGGGTGAATCTTGTTTTGAATGGCAAAATTCTCGGTGGGCAGACCGAAGGCGTCCCAGCCGATGGGAAACAGGACGTTGTAGCCCTGCGCGCGGCGGAACCGGGCCACCACGTCCATGGCGGTATAGGGGCGGGCGTGGCCCACATGCAGCCCGAAGCCGGAGGGGTAGGGGAACTCGATCAGGCCGTAAAACTTCGGCTTGTCGGACACCTGCGCGGTCTTGTAGACCTCTTTTTCCCGCCAGACGGCCTGCCATTTTTGCTCGATGTGCGCGCTGTCATACTTCATCACGCGTCACCGTCCTCAAAGGGAATTTCAGGAGCGTCGCTCCACAGATGCTCCAGCGAGTAAAACTCGCGGGCGTCTTTTAAGAACAGATGCACCACCACGCCGCCGAAATCCAGCAGGATCCAGCTGCCCGAGACATACCCCTCGATATGATGGGGCGGGTTGCCCTCCTGCTTCAGCGTAAACTCCATTTCATCCGACAGGGCTTTGAGATGGGTGGTGGAGGTGCCTGAGACGATGACGAAATAATCCGACAGCACGGTCAGGTCGCTGATGTTGAGCACACGGATGGAGACGCCCTTTTTGGCGTCGGCGATGCGGGCGAGCCTTACGGCGAGTTCCTTGGCGGTCATACCATTCTCCTCTTATTTATCATCTCTGACCTGCGGCATGGTCACGTTTTCGATGTCTTTTTTATAGGGGTTGATGGTGGCGTTGATGAGCTCCAGCGCCTGTTTTTTGTACAGCAGGACGTAGTTTTCCTTTTTGTAATATGCCCCGACGTCGCCCGGCAGGGTATAAAACGTGATGTCGTCCTCCGAGAGCTTCATCAGCTCGGTGCCAAACCAGATGATCTCTCCGGTGGAGAGGTTTGTTTTGAGATATTTTTTGGCGATATCGGCAAACTCGTTGAGCTTAAAGAGATTGCCGAGCTGCAGCGTCTGTTTGGCGACCGCCTTGAGGAAGTTCTGCTGCACCTCGATGCGCTTGATGTCCCCCTCGGTATAGCGGCGGAAACGGACGAGCTGGATGGCCTTGTCGCCGTCGAGATGCTGCATCCCTTTGTTCAGATGAATGTGCAGGTTTTGGTAGTCGTCGTCGTAATTCATGTTCTGCGGCACGTCAAAATCCACGCCGCCAACCGCATCCACCAGCGGGCCGAAGCCCTTGAGGCTGACAACGGCATACGACGACGGGGCGAAGCCGATGAGCGACGCGAGCTCCTTCTGGAGCTCCTCAATGCCGCCGACGCCCCAGGCCGCGTTGATTTTGCGAATCTTGCCCTTGGCGTACTGCACCTGCGTATCGCGCGGGATGTTGACCACATGCAGCTTGTGGTTTTTGGTGTCAAGCGCCGCCAACATCAGCGAGTCGGTATGATAATCATCCAGATCGGTACCGCCCAAGATGATGGTGTAAAATCCGTCCTTAAACTGGGAATTGATATTTTGCGCCGTGCCGCCCGACGGAGGCGGTGCCGGAGAGGCGCTGTCCTCGGTCAGATCAGGCGTGACAACGGCGGGGTCGGGCGGCTTGATGCCGCCGCCGGTTAGCTTGAGGTAAGCGCCGCCGGCCATGGCCACAATGCCCAGAGACAGCAGCACAATTAAAAACGGGTGGGTACGGCGTTTTTTCTTTTTATCGGATTTTTTTTTATTTCCGTTTAGTTTCATAATACGTTACCTATCTTTTTTGTTTCCGGGTATGTAGAATCAGTTGCTCCGCACTTGCGGCATCGTGACCTCGGTGATATCCTCCGTGTAGGGATTAATGGTTTGGTTGATGAGCTCCAGACATTTTTCCTCATTCAGCAGATAATAATTCTGCTTCTGATAGTACGCCTCGGGGTCGCCCGGCAGGGTATAAAAGTGGATGTTTTCCACGTCCAGCTCCATGAGCTTGTCGCCGAACCAGAGCATATCACCCAGCGACAGATTGGTTTTCAGGTTTTTGGCGGCGATGTCCATAAACTCCGGCAGCTTGAAGGCATTGCCCAGCTTGAGCGTCTTTTTGGCTACCGCCATGAGGAATTTTTGCTGGGTCTCCATGCGCTGCATATCGGTGTATCCCGTGCCGTCGTTGCTCTGGCGGTAGCGCATGAGCTGGATGGCCTTTTCGCCGGTCAGATGCTGTGGGCCCTTTTGGAGATGGATGTGCAGATTTTGGTAGTCGTCATCCCAGTCCATATCGCGCGGGACGGTGAAATCAACGCCGTCCACAGCGTTGACAAGCCGGACAAAGCCGTTGAGATTCACCACGGCGTAGGCCTCGGGCGCAAAGCCGAGGAGGGAATACAGCTCTCGCTGGAGCTCCTCGATGCCGCCGGAGCCCCACGCCGCATTAATTTTGCGCACATGACCGGCTGTGTATTCCACCTGCGTGTCGCGCGGGATGCCGACGACGTGCAGCTCTCCGTTTTCCAGATCCAGCGCGGCCACCATCAGGGTGTCCGAATTGTAGCCCTCATGGTCGGTGCCGGCCAGGATGATGGTGTAAAATTTTTCCTTCATAGGCGACGGGGACGGAGACGGCGCGGGGCTCTCCAATGAGACGGGAGAAGGATCCGCCAGCGGCGGCGGCGTATCGTCGATCTGTTCGCCGTCGTTTGGGCTGGGCGGTGTGTAAACAGTGTGGTTCCAAGGGCCGACGCCCCAGGTCAAAAGCAGGAAGGTGCCTCCGGCCACGCCGAAAAACACCACGACGACCAAAAGCGAAGCCACGACACGACCCATAATCCTGACCGATTTTTTGGCCGGCAGGGCTTTTTGGCCGCTATAACTGCCAAATAATTTCATGGCGCTCCCCCTCGCATCCACAAAATGTCATTCCGCGCCGCGACGGTATCCGGGTGGACAGCCTGTCCCCGGCGCAGGCAAAGCTCGATAACAAAGTCAAAACAAAGCAGCAGGGCTGCGTCCAGATCCCGATAGGCCGCGCCGCGCAGCTTGTCCACGCCGGAAAACGCGCGCGACGGTTCGATCATGTCGGCCAGATAGACCACCTTTTGCAGCGTCGTCATGTCAGGACAGCCGGTGGTGTGCGCCCGAATGGCCGCGGCCACCTCCGCGCACGCCCCAAATTCTCGCGACGCGACCTCCGCACCGGTGATCGCATGGAGGATTTTGGGAATTTTTTCATCCACCGGACGAATTACTATACCATATTTAGCGCAGGTTTGCAACTGTTGTATGATTGTGTATTTTTTTGTCACATCGTGCAGCAGGGCGGCCTGCCGCGCCAAAATACGGTCGGCGCCGTAGCGCTGCGCCAACGTGTCGGCCTCTTTTTCCGCGCCGAGGATGTGCAAATACCGCCCGGGAAGTCTGGCCAGCATTTCCCGGCGCAGCGCGTCTCCATTAGCATCCATACAGACGGTTCTCCCGAATAAAATCAAATACCGGTGGCGGCAGGGCGTCCCGCCCCTCGCCGTACCGCATACGCTCACGCAAAAGGGTGGAGGAGACGACAAACGGCGTGTGCGGGATCAATGTAACCCTTGCGCCCCAGTCGTTATCCAATAGTCTTGCCTGCGCGGCGACGGCGGACTCCTGATCGGCATCACGCGCCAGCACGGCGATCTGCGCCGTTTCAAAAATGGAGGCCGGATCCACCCATTCGTGCAGGGTCAAAAACATGTCCGCGCCTACAACGAGAAAGAGTTCCGTCCGCGGGCTCATCAGATGCCGCAGGGTTTCGACCGTGTAATTGGGCCCGGGGTTTTTGATCTCCCAGTCGGACACCTCCGCGCCCGGGACGCCCCGCATGGCCAACTGGGTCATGGCAAGGCGCGCGTAGGGCGACGGCGAGCCGGGCGGCGGCTCCTTGTGGGGCGACACGCCGGTGGGCATGACGATCAGGCGCGAGAGATGCAGCGCCGAAACGGCGCGCCGCGCGGCCGCCACATGCCCGTTGTGCGGTGGATTAAACGCGCCGCCGAACAGCCCTACCCGGCTCATGGCAGAATAATCCGGGGCGTTTTGGGGTCTGCCCGGTAGAGCACGAACCGCGCACCGATGACCTGCACCAGCTCCGCGCCGACTAGGCCGGCAAGGGTTTCCCCCATTTCACGCGCCGAGCCGGGGGCCGTCTCCAGCACCTTGGCTTTGATGAGCTCGCGGGCGGTCAGGGCGTCGTCGGCCTGCCGGCGCAGGGTGTCGATGATGCCCTCCTTGCCAATGTGCAAAATGGTGTCCTCATGGTTGGCCAAAGCACGCAGATGCGCACGTTGTTTGCTTGTTATCATCATAATTTCCCCTATTCCCATTTTTGAGAAAAAATCTTGAAAGCGTTGGCGCGGTGCGAAATTTTGTTTTTCTCATTTTTGGGAATGTCCGCCATTGTGCAACAAAATTGCGGCAAATAAAACAGCGGGTCATACCCAAACCCGCCGGCTCCGGCGGGGGACAGCGCGATTTCCCCTTCGCAGAAGCCCTCGGCGGTGATCGTTCGGCCGTCGGGAAAGACGCAAAAAAGAGCGCAGACAAACCGTGCGCGGCGGTCAGTATTGCCTTCAAGTGCTTGCAGCAGAAGGGCGTTGCGGTCGGCGTCTGTGCGCGCTTCCGGCGCGCCGTAGCGGGCCGAAAAGATGCCTGGTGCGCCGCCGAGCGCCATGACCTCCAGCCCTGAATCGTCTGCCAGAGAAGGGAGTCTCGTCGCCGCCAGACAGGAGCGCGCCTTGATCTCGGCATTCTCCAGAAAGGTTTTCCCCGTCTCCTCCGGCTCCACGACAAGGCTCCTGTCGCGCGGGAGGAGGAGCGTCAAGCCCAGCGGGGCCAAGACTTCGGCCAGTTCGGCGCGTTTTTTTTCGTTGTTGGTCGCCAGCATCAGTTCCATCACAAAATTGCCTCGACAAAGGCGCGGGGATCAAACGGCGTCAAGTCGTCGATGGCTTCGCCGACGCCGATATACTTGACCGGGACGCCGAGCGCGTCCACGATCGCCACCACGATGCCGCCCTTGGCGGTGCCGTCCAGCTTGGTCAGCACGAGCCCGGAAAGCTCAGCGGCAGAAGAGAATTCCTTGGCCTGCGACAGCCCGTTCTGGCCGGTGGTGGCATCGAGCACCAGCAGGGTTTCGCGGTCGGCGCCGGGCGCTTCGCGGTCGATGATTCGGCTGATTTTGGACAGCTCGTTCATCAGATTTTGCTTGTTGTGCAGCCGCCCGGCCGTGTCGCACAGCACCACGTCCACCCCGCGCGCTTTGGCGGCGGCCAGCGCGTCAAACACCACGGCCGCAGGGTCTGCGCCCTCGTGCTGGCGGACGATTTCCACCCCGGCGCGCTCGGCCCAGATGGCGAGCTGATCGGCGGCGGCGGCGCGGAAGGTATCCCCCGCGCAGAGAAGAACGCGTTTCTCTTGCGCCGCAAGGTTGTGCGCCAGTTTTCCGATGGTGGTTGTCTTGCCCACGCCGTTGACGCCGACCACCAGCACCACAGACGGGCGGGTGGTGATGGCAAGCTCGGAATTGCCGACGATTAAAATGCCGGAAAGTATGTCCCGCAGGGCTTCGCGGACGGAATCGCGGTCTTTCAGCCCCTCTTTTTTACAGCGGACGCGCAGATCCTCCACCGCCCGCATGGCGGTATTCACGCCCAGATCGGCCAGAATGAGCGCCTCCTCCAGGCTTTCAAAAAAATCATCGTCGGCACGGGAAAATCCGCCGAAAATACTGTCCACCGCGCCGCCAAAGGCTTGGCGCGTCTTGCCCAGACCCTGTTTGATCTTATCAAAAAGTCCCATCGGGATCAACCCTCCATTTTCATATTGAGCGCCGCTTCGACCTCGCGCAGGCGCAGCGAGAGGATTTTCGAGACGCCTTCCTCGCGCGTCGTGACGCCGTACAGCGTGTCGGCCTGCTCCATGGTGCCGCGGCGGTGGGTGATGACCACAAACTGGATATCGTCGGCCAATTTGCGCAAATAGGAGGCAAAACGGGCGACATTGACGTCGTCTAGGTCGTGATCCACCTCGTCCAGCACGCAAAACGGCGCGGGACGCACCTTGAAGATGGAAAAATACAGCGCGATGGCGGTCAGCGATTTCTCTCCGCCTGACAGCAGACTGATCGACTTGAGCTTTTTGCCGGGCGGTTGCGCCTTGATTTCAATGCCGCAGCCCAGCACATCCTCGGGGTCGGTGAGCTCCAGACAAGCCGATCCGCCGCCGAAAATCTCCGAAAAAGTGCGCGAAAAGGTGTCCGACAGCAGGGCAAAATGCTCGGAGAAGATGGTTTTCATCTCGTCGGTGATGTCCGCGATGATGCTCAGCAGCTCCTGCCGGGCGTTTTCGGCGTCGGCGCGCTGGGTGGTCAGGTATTCGTACCGTTCGCTGACGCGGTCGTACTCGTCGATGGCGCCAATATTCGGCGGGCCTAGCGCCGCAATGGCCGACTTGAGTTCGGCGATGCGCCGGTTTGTCTTGGCCAGGCTCTCCATAGTCGTGCGCTGGGTGGCGGCGGCGCTGCGGGTCAGGCCGTAATTGTCCCACAGCCGGTCGATGATGGATTTCTCCTCGCTCTCGCCGACGGCCTTGCGCGACTCCAACCGGGCGCGCTCGCGCTCCAGACGCAGGTTTTCCTCGTTTTGCTCGCGAGCGCGGCGGTCGGCCGCGACGCGCTTGCCCTCCAACGCCTGAATGTCCTCGTAGAGAGCCTTCAAGCCGGCGCGTTTTTGTTCCAATGTGTCGGATAGGGAGGAAATCTCTCCCTGTTTGACGTGCCGCGTCTCCAAAAGTTCCCGGTTTTTGCGCCTCCAAGCCTCGATGGCCACGGCCTTGGACGCGCGGTCTCCGCCGAGCTGTTCCTGCAGCGCCTCGAATTCGGACAGCGTCTGCCGGTCGGAGGCGGCTTCGGCGTCCAGTGCTGCGCCTTGCGCGCGCAGGGCGGACACCTCGTCGGACAGCCGGGAGGTCTCAGAGGACAGCCCCGCCTGACCGGACAGCCGCTCGGCAATTTCGACGGTCAGCGCTTCGGCCTCTGCCGCAAGGGTTTCCAGCCGGATATCGGCCTCCGAACGCTCGGAGGACAGCGAGGAGGTTCGCAAAGACAGGGTCTCCGCTTCCCGCGACAGCGCGTCGCGGGCGTCGGACAGCCCCTGACGCCAGATTCGCTTGTGCTGCAGCTCTTTCTGCAGCGACAGCAGATCGTCCTCGGCCTGCCGCCGCTCCCCGGCGGCCACGTCGTAGTCATAGCTCACCGCCGACAGCTCCCGCTCGGCCTCCTGCCTGTCCGCCGACAGGGCGCGCAGCGTTTCCTCACAGCCGGAAAGGATTGCGGTTAGGCGCTCCAGCTCGTTTTTGCGGGAGAACACGCCGACACTCTTGCCCACGCTGCCGCCGGTCATGGCACCGCCCGGCAAAATGACCTGCCCGTCGGGCGTCACGATGCGAAACCGGTGGGAATACCGCCGCGCCATGGCGATGGCGGCGTCCATGTCCTCGACCACCACGGTGCGCCCCAAGAGGTTGTCCACAATGCCGCGATAGATTCCGTCGCAGGAGACAAGCTCCGAGGCGATGCCCAGAAAGCCCGGCATGGACGGCAGTCCCTGCTCCTCCAGCCGCCGCCCCGTGACCGCCGACAGCGGCAAAAAGGTCGCCCGTCCGGCGTTCATCCTGCGCAGAGTTTCGATGCCGCGCTTGGCGTCCTCCTCGGTGTCGGTGACAAGGTTTTGCACCGCCGCGCCCAGCGCGATTTCCACCGCTACGGCAAACCGGTCGGGCACCCGCACAAGGTCGCTCACCGTGCCGTGAAGGCCGGACAGCCGCCCAGCGTCGCGCTCCCGCAGCACCGTCACTACGGCGCGCGAATGCCCGTCATGCTCCCGCTCCAGATCGGACAGCAAGGAGACGCGGTCCTTGAGGGTAGTTTGCTCGGTCAGGGCTTTGGCATACGCCTCCCGCAGGGCGTCCGCCTTTTTGGCGCGGGCGGCGCGGCGCAGCTCGTAGCCCTGCATCACGTTTTGCAGCGAGGAGAGGGTTTCCTCGGCTTCCCGGAGGGCGTGTTCCAATCCAGACAGCTCGCCGTCGGCGTCCGACAGCGATTGATCCCGCGCGGACAGCTCCCGGATCAGGGTTTCCGCGCGCGCGGACAGCTCGGACTCCGACGCGGCCAGCGAGGCCAGCGACGCCTTCAGCGCCGAGAGTTCCTCCCGGCGGGCGGCTTCGGTGACCTTGAGCGCGGCGATGCGCGCGGCTCCGTCGCCCTGCCTGTGAGA
>JAVBOJ010000049.1:0-11010 GCA_031550755.1 Oscillospiraceae bacterium | reverse complement strand
TGGGGATCGAGACGATTCAGTGGGATGTGGACAGCCTTGACTGGAAAGACCTCTCGGCCGCCGACATCCAAAAGCGCGTGCTGTCCAAGGTGAACCCCGGCTCCATCGTGCTGTTCCACAACGCCGCCAAGCATACGCCGGAGGCGCTGTCCGGCATCGTGGAAAAGCTGTTGCAGGACGGCTACACGCTGGTGCCGGTGTCGCAGATCATCCACAAGGGCGAGTTTACCCTCGACCATACCGGGCGCCAGATTCCGGTGATCGAGCCGCGGTAGGCGTAAACTACAAGAGGCCGTCCCCTTTCGGGGACGGCCTCTTCCTCTTACTGCGGCAGCCACAGCGTTGTTGCGTTGGCGGGCTCCCAGCCGGCGAGCGTGGTATGCGCCATGCGGCACAGATAGACGACCCCCTGATACCGGCGCAGCTCTCCCTCGCGCACCTGCTCTCCGGCCACCCACGCCAGAATCTCCCCCGGCGTCTCAATCTGCACCCGCGCAAACAGCGAGGAGATTTTGTCGGGCGGCCAGTCGCTCTGGCTTTTGTGGGCGGCGACAACCTTGTACAGGCCGTCCTCGTAATGCAGCAGCGTCCCCACGGCGTAGTTTTCGCCCGGCTTCCACGCGGAAAACAGCTCGGTCATGGACAGCAGCTCGTCGTCAAACAGTTGATTTTCGGCGGCCAGCGCGCGGGTGATCGCCTTGAGCGCCAAGGCGGCCTGCCGCCCCTGCCGCAGCGCCAGCCCCAGCTCGCGCGCCTGATCGGCGGTAATCATACAAGTCCCTCCCATATGGCGGTTTGCAGCTCTTCCAGCTGGGTCACCCGCCGCAAAAGCGGCAGATGTTCCTCCGGCTTGGGAGCGTTTTCCCGCGCCAGACGCTCCTCCTCGGTTTCCGGACGGGTAATCAGGGTCTGCTGCCCGTCGGGCGCGATGCACAGTATTGTCCTGTCCACAGAATCATCCTTTCTCAATAAATGCCGTACAGCTCCACGCGGCTTCCCGGCATGATGTACGACCACCCGTCGGTACACAGGTTGAGGACGCCGTTGGGCACTTCGCGGGAAAAAAACATGAGGTCATAGCCATAGGCGCTGTCTTCGGGCATGGTTGACAGCGGGACAATCGAGACGCAGTGTCCCACAGCGCCGTCGGAAAACGGGGAAATGGTCAGCTCGATATGCCAGGGGCAGGGCGTCATCAGGGAGGTATAATACCCGGCCACCGGCATCTGATACTCAAACGGGGCGCGGTCATACGGATCCACCGGGTAGGAAAACTTGGGCGTCAGATCGCCGAAATGCATATACACAATACCGGTGGTGACCACCGTGGCCTTCATCCAAAGCTGACGGTATGGCGTGAGGTCGGGCAGGGTGATCTCCAATATGTTGGCTTCCTGCTGCGTCTCGGCCGAAACCAGCAGAACGCTGGCGCTGCTGCCGCCGCCGCCCGTCCCCGGCAGTCCCTGCGGGCCGGGATCGCCCTTGTCGCCCTTGTCGCCTTTCTCACCCTTGTCGCCCCTGAGACCTTGCAAGCCCTGCGGGCCTGTGTCGCCCTTGTCTCCCTTCGGCCCCTGTATCCCCTGTATCCCCTGTAACCCTTGCGGGCCTGCGGCTCCGGGATCGCCCTTGTCGCCCTTTTCGCCGGGATCGCCCTTGTCACCCTTGGGGCCGACGGTTCCCGTGCCGCCCGGGGAGCCCTGCCACACCGCCACCGTCTCTCCCTGCAAATTGACAAACCGCGCCGCGCCGTCCTCCTCCGCAAGCCCGGTCATGGCCTTGTCCCGCAGGCTGTGCAGCACGTCGGTATGGGTCGTTTCTCCGGCGTGCGCGGCGTCTCGCAGCGACGGCGCGAAGGCGACCGCCAGCTTGTGCGATCGGGCGACGACGGTCTGTCCGTCCTCGGTGTTTTGGAGGTAAACCGCCTGCACCTCGGTCAGCGGGGCGTCGGTCACGGCGCGCGGGAGCGGCAAAACGCCGTCCTCCAGATAAAAAATCTGGTTGCCCCAGGGCAGGGAAAATTCCAGCCGTTTGGAAAAACCCGCCAGCTCGGTGGGGCTTTCCAGCCGCACCGAGCTGGAGAGATGGTCGCCCATCGCGCCCCAGACGGTGTGCGAGGCTTGCAGGGAATGGTCGGGTCGCATGGTCAGCGTGATGTCCATAATTTCGTTTCCTCCTTGTTTAATTTCGCCCGTTTGGTGACATTTCGCTTAAAAAAAGATCGGCCAACGTGCCGATGGGGCAGTCGAGCGCTCTGCTGATGTCCGACAGATCGTCGAGGTCGGGGATCTGAATGCCGGAGACGATGCGGTGCAGTTTCTGCTTGCCCCAGCCCATATAGCGCGCCATGGCGGCGGCGGTCTGAAAGCGGGCATAGATCAGGCTGCGGATTCTGTGGTTTTTGGTCATGGTAATCCTCCTCCAATTGTTGCCTGTTTGGTGATATTCGTACACTATCACAGCCATACTTTTTTGTCAAGCGATTGGTTACAAAAATGAAAGATTTTTTGCAAATGGGGTTGTTTTTGGTGACAACGTATGCTATGATAAACCCAAAAGGAAAAAAACGGCAGGGCTCCCGCCGGCGCGGTCGAACCCGCCGCGCTGATGACGCGCCCGCCGGGACAGAAGGAGAATGCACGCATGTCGGAATTTAAACTGGAGTTTGGGAGGCGGCTCAAAAGTATCCGCAAACAGAGAAAGATGTCGCTGGAAGAGATGGCGGCGCTGCTGGGTACGTCAAAACAGGTGCTTTCGCGCTACGAAACCGGGCAACGGACGCCCAAGGTCACCACCGCCCGTGAATACGCCGAGCAGCTCGGCGTCCCCCTGACCTATCTGCTGGGAGAGGACGAGGCCGCCGCGCCCGAGCCGTCGGTGCCGGGGCAGGAGACCATCACCATCATCGGCAAAAATGGGCAGTCCAAAATTTACCATGTGCCCACCGAAAAGGTGGATCTGATGCAGCGGTTTATGGATTTTATGGCTGATTTTGTGCAGGATGAAACCGACGGTACATGACCGGGGAGTTTTACGGCTGCTACAAGGGCGTGCGCAACGCCTCGTGGGATCTGCTGGCGCGGTTCGGCGCGTGCCGGTTGCCGGTATCGTCCTTTGAGATCGCGCGGCAGATGGGCGTGCCCACCCTGTCGTATGAAAAGGCTATGCCCCTGCTGCGCGAGCTGGCGCTCTTGCCCCATTGCCGCGACAATGACGGATTTGCGCTGCACAGCCGGGATTTTTGGTGTATTTTTTTTGACGGGCGGGCCGAGCTGCGGCCGACCCGTGATTTTACGTTGGCGCACGAGCTGGGGCACGTCTTCCTGGGTCACCGCATGGAGGAAAAAGAGGTGCTGCCGCACAAGCGCATCGAGGTCAGCCGCCGCAACCGCCCCAGCTCGGGCGCCGGCATTGAGCGCGAGGCCGATATGTTCGCGGCGCGGATTTTGTCTCCGGCCTGCGTGCTGTGGGCCCTGTCTCTGCGCACGCCCGAAGACCTGACGGCGCGCTGCGGGCTTCCTCCGGAGGTGGCGCACCGGCGCGCCGCGCGAATGGAGGAGCTGTATCGGCGGGACCTGTTTTTGCGCGACCGGCGCGAGCGGGCCCTGTTTTTAAAATTTATACCGTACCTCGAGGCGCAGTCACCCGGCGGCGTCCTGCCGGAGCACTGCCGCCGGCGGCTGGAGGCGACTTCTCGCCCCGCCAAAGGGTAGGGACTTGCATAATCGCCCCGGTATCCATTATAATAAGGCGGAAGGGAGAGATTTCCATGCAGCCTGACGCGATGCCCGCCCCGCGCGGCCGAGCCCCCTTGTGGGACAGCCGCCGTCTTTTGTGGTTTGGCGGGTTGATATTTTTATTGGCCGGTGTCGTGCAGCTCCCGCTGGGACGCCTCATTTTGGGCACGCTGGGCGACCGGCTGCTGCTGACCGTGTTGACGGCGGCGCTGTTCGGCGTGACGCTTTTTTGGCTGGGCAACCGGTTTCGCGAGCCTACCGCGTTTTTTATGGCCGCCGCGCTGCTGCTGTTGGCGTTGTTTTTGCGGCTGTATTGTCTGGACAATCAAACGGCCGATTATCGGGACTTTTTGTCGCCGTGGGTGGGTTATTTCCGGCAATATGGCGGCATTTCCGCCATCTCCGGCATCCGAAGCGACTACAACGTCCCCTATCTCTACCTGCTGGCGCTGATCTCCTACCTGCCCACGCCGGAGCTCTACCTCATCAAGTTCATCTCGATCATCGCGGACATGGCGCTGGCCTGTACCGTCGTCTCCCTGCTGGGCGCGTTGGGGCAGAGCCAAAACCGCCGGATGCTGGGGCTGCTGCTGGCGCTGTTCGCGCCCACCTTCTGGCTCAACAGCGCGTTTTGGGCGCAGTGCGACGGCGTCTACGCCCTGTTGATTTTGCTGTCGTTTTTGTATTTTTTGCGCGATAAGCCGATGAGGGGCTTCGTCATGGCCGGGCTGGCGCTGGCGTTTAAATTGCAGGCCATTTTCTTCCTGCCGTTTCTGGCGGTGATTTGGCTCGCGCGCCGGACGTCGGTGCGGGAGATGGTGCGGCAGACCATAGCCTTTTTGCTGGCGTTTTTCGCGGCGATTTTCCCCGCCCTCGCGCTGGGGCGGTCGCTGACCTCCATTCTGGACGTCTACACAACCCAGGTCGGGCAGTACAGCGGGTATCTCAACCTCAACTCGCCGTCGGTTTACGCCTTTTTCCACGGCTCGGGGCAGGCCATGTCCATGGCGGGCGTCGTCTGCGCCGCGGTGTTTATTTTGTTTTTGCTGTATGTCCTGTGGCAGAAGCGAGACAGGCTTTCAAACGACGTGCTGCTGACCGTGGCGTTTTTGTTCTGCCTCGGCGTGCCGTGGTTGCTGCCGAGTATGCACGAGCGGTATTTTTATCTGGCCGACGTGTTTTCCATCCTCTACGTCCTGCGGCATCCCCGGCGGTTTTACCTCTGCCCCATGGTGATTTACGCCTCCTACGCCGGCTATCACGCCTATTTACAGGGGCAGTTTTTGGTCACCGGGATGGAGCTCCCGTCGCTGCTGCTGCTGGTGACGCTAATCTTTTTGGGGAAGGATTTGACGCGGCAGTTGGCGGAAAGTCCAGTATAAAAAAGAGGGCCGGATTTCCGGCCCTCCTTTTTATATCTCCTGAAAATGGCGGTCTGCGTAGGACGCGATCTGGGCATCGCGCCCCACAACCCTGCCCAATATCTCGTGCCTGTCTTTCACGCCTATGGTAATGAAATACGCGCCGTTTTGGCTGTAATCGTATCCTTTCAGCCTCAGATGTTTCCGCGCCGTCACTTCCCCGACTCGGCAAAATATTGATCAATCGCCGACAGCAGCCGGGTCAGCACCCGGGCGGTGTCCGCGTCGGAAACCTGCGCGCCGGCAATGGTTTGATGCCCGCCGCCGCCCAGCTTTTCCATGATGACCTGCACATTGATGCGCCCCAGCGACCGCGCCGAAATGATATGCTGCGCGCCCGACGGAAACATGACAAACGACGCGTCTACGCCCGAAATATCCAGCAGCTCGTCGGCGGCCTGCGCGGCCACCGTGCGATCCACCGGGGCGTCCAGCGCCGCCACCGCCATGGTTTCGTGGTAAATTTGCGCGCGGCGCACAATCTCATACCGCACGACGGCAGCCTCCAAATCCGACTGGAACAGCCGCCGGATGCTGACCGGATCGGCTCCCGCTCCGCGCAAAAACGCCGCCGCCTCAAAGGTGCGCACGCCGGTGTGCATGGTGAAATTTTTGGTGTCCAGCACAATGCCGGCCAGCAGCGCCTCGGCCTCGACACGGGTGAGCTTGCCGGATTCCAGCAGATATTGCGAAAGCTCGGTGACCAGCTCGCTGGCCGACGAGGCGTACGGCTCGTGGAAGCTCAGCGCGGCGCGCTCGATATAATTGGCGGCGCGGCGGTGATGGTCGATGACGGCGACGCGGTGGCAGGCGGTCAGCAAATCGGCCGACTCGACGATGTCCGGCCGGTTGGTGTCCACCACCACCAGCAGCGAGTCGCGGTTGGCCTGGAGCATGGCGGTTTGGATGTCGATAAACACGCCGGCAAGCTCGGGCAGACCGGCCAGCCGGTCGATGAGGGTTTTGGCGGCCGATTTTTGATAATCGGTGACGATAAACGGCTTGCGGCCCAAGCTGCGCACAATCGCCGCCACGCCGGCCGACGCGCCGATGCTGTCGATATCCGAGCCGGTATGCCCCATAATGAGCACGTTGGACGACTCCAAAATGAGCTGCTTCAGGGCGTTGGCCATGACGCGCGATTTGACCTTGGTGCGTTTTTCCAGCTCCTTGGCCTGTCCGCCGTAGAAATCGAAGGTAAAACGGTTTTTGATGACGGCTTGGTCGCCGCCGCGCGACAGCGACATGTCCACCGCCATGGCGGCGTATTGGAAATTCTCCTTCAGCGTCGCGCCGTCGCGCCCGATGCCCACCGACAGCGTGACGGCGATGCCGTTGGGCGAGGTGAGCGAACGGGTCTCCTCGAGCACCGAAAATCGCCCCTCGATAAATTTCGCCAGATGCCGCTCCTGAAACAAAAACAGGTAGCGGTCCCGGTCAAATTTGCGCAGCACGCCCTCGGCGGGCGCGGTCCAGCCGGAGATTTTTTCGTCCACGGCGGCCAGCAGAGAGGATTTTTGCGAGTCGTCCAGATGCTTCATGAACTCCTCGTAGTTGTCCAGCACGATGAGGGACACGACCGGACGCGACAGCAGAAATTCCTGCCGCAGGGAGGCGCTTTCGGTGACGTCCACCCAGTACAGCGTGCCCAGCATGCTGCGGCCGCGAGCGCTGTCCGAGGAATGCACCACACTGCCATATACAGAGTAAACCCGTTTGGCCACAGGCACTTCGGCGGGGCACTGGGTTTTCCCCTCCAGCAAAAAGCGCCAATCAAAGCCCGGGACGGCGTCCGAGATGCGCGTCTCAAACAGATGCTCACGCGCACCGGTAATGGCCATAAATTTATCATTCGACCAAAGGATTTCGCCGGTATCTAATTTTAAAATAACCATCGGCAGCGGGAAATTGAGGACCGAATCCTTGGTGGCATTGTCCACATGGCTGGAGGTGCTCTCGATATAGCTCAGAATTTCACGGCGACGGCGAACGGATGTGCGTCGATAGAGCAGGTACAAGAGTATGATAATAACGCCCTCGACAGCGGCGACGGCGATGTCAAACAGCGCCGAACAGGCCGCGAAGAGCGCGAGCGCGATAAAATACAGCCGGACGCCGGGTTCCAACAACCGCCGGAGCTTTTTTTTGTTCAAGAAACCACCACCTGAACGACGATTCAACCGGAGCTACATGCCGCCGACCGGATCAATTTTGACCCGTACGGAGCTTTCGGCCAGACGCCGGTTGGGCAAATCCACATGATAACAGAGCTCAATTTGACCGCCGGCCTCGGAAATATGCGCGCCGAGGCTGCGGGTGTGTACGCCGACGGTAAGGCCGCCCTCGGCCATATCATAGTATGAGAGATGGCGCTGTCCCTGTTCAAAGACCATGAACGAATGGGCGGTGCCCTGCCGCGCCATGGTGACGCGCTGGCCCTCGACCAGCAGGGTGGTGCTGATGCCGAGCGCGCCGGAGGGGTCGCTCTCCTCGTAGGTGAGCACCCAGGCATCCCCGTCGCGGGCCAGCCGGCCGGGTGTGATGAGTTCGACGGCGGCACCGCCGTCCTCGGAATTCTGGCGGCCCAGAATGGAGATGAGCACAGGCTTGTCCATAGTGTACTTCCTTATTTTTTTTGGAATTTGTCTCCGGAGACGCGCTGCAACAGCGCGCGCAGGGAAGCTTGCTCCTCCGGGGAGAGGTGGGGGGCGGGGAGCATGACGGCGGTTTTGTTGGGGAACTCGAGATAAAGGCCATACGGGGTATCCCATACCCGTTTTAGTGAGTCATAGGAGTAAGCAAGTCTAGCGCGCGAAAGAGAGGTTCGCATGTCCAGCTCAAACAAAGTATCAAAAAACGAAACACATATCTCCTCTTTCCAATGCGGATCCAAATTTTTGTAAAGAAATTTTTGCGGACGTACAACCGCGACATAATACAAACCAAAAACCGCAAAAGAGAACAATGTCATAAAAAGAAAAAATGAGTTTGCGGTAATCAGGCACAAAGCAAGAAACAGCACGGACAATCCCAGGAATATGATAGCAATGCCAGAGCCGCTGAGTCCCGGTTGCTTTTTGGCGATATACTTCGCAAATTTTAGATACTCCTCGGGCTCATACTTGACCCGCACGGTCATCAGCGGCGTGTGGTTTTGTATTTCGTCCATGGAACGGCCTCCTTTGTTGTTTGGGTGTGATTTTGCGTGGCGCGACGGCGCGTCAGGAGCGCCGCAGACCGGGGCGGGGGTATGCGTTCCGGGAAAGTACCGGAGGTTCAGGGGGCATGTCACGCTCGCTCGACCCTATCGCTCCGCGCAAAGCTTGCTTTGCGTCTCCGCTTGCCTTATTTCGCGCCCCGGGTCGGCGAGGCGCTTCCTATTTCCTCTGCCACCGCGCAAGCTTGCCCATCACAAACCTCTCAATCTGCGGCGCGTAGCGCACCGAAAGTCCGCCCAGCACAAAGGAAAACACCAGAATCGCGCCCAGCGCCCACCATGACAGCCGGAGGGTTCCGGCGCCGAGCAGCGCCGAAAAGATCAAGCCCCACGGGCGGGTGATGACCATAATAAGGACAAACGAGGAAAACCGCAGCGCGGTCAGTCCGGCCAACAGGCAGATCAAATCGTCCGGAAACAGCGGCAGCAGCATCATGACGATCAGCGTGACGCGGGTGCGGGCCACGGTTCCTTCGGCGTGGATGTACTCAAAATATTTGTCAAACGCCGTCGCCCCGACCATCTTGCGCACCACCTTGCTGCCCCAGCGCCGCGCGATGGCAAAGGCGATGAGCGAGCCGCCCACGATGCCGACATAGCTCAGGAAAAAGCCGCGGACAAGCCCAAACATCGCGGCGCCGGCCATGGTGGTGACATTGCCGGGGATAAACGAGATGATGACCTGCACAATTTGCAGCAGCACAAACACCAGCGGCCCCCAAAAGCCGAAGCCGTCCACAAACGCCTGGAACGCCTCGCGGTCGGAAAACAGCCGCACCAGGTCGGTTTTGGCCAGAATAAGCACGACCGCCGCAACGACGATCAGCACAATCACAACCACAAGGAGCGGTTTGAGGACGGATTTTTTCTCCGACGGCGCGGAGGATTCCTCCGGTTTCATACATTCCCTCCCGTTTGGTTTGATGATGCGTTGAGGCCGGTCAGCAGCGACAGCGAGAATTTGGAAAACATCAACAGCAGCACGGCGTTGACGGCGGCGTGCAGAAAATCAAACCAGAACGATGCCGCGCAGGCCGCCAGATAGACCGCCCAGACAAGGGGCGCGCCGGAAAAGGTGTACCAGACGAGGTTCATCGCCCAGCCGAAGACAAAGCCCCATACAAAGCCGAACGCCACGAGCGCTCCCTGCGGTGCGCGGCGCAAAAACGCGCCGGTCAGCCCCATGAGCCCCCACAAAAACATCTGGGACAAAGTATACGGCCCCAAGCCCAGCAGCAGGTTGGACAACAGCCCGGTCAAAAGACCGACGACCAGGCCCGCGCCCGGGCCGAGCCACAAGCCGGCGCAAATGATGACAAACGAGGCCGGCTGTACGCTGGGAACCGCGGCAAACAGCGCCCGGCCGCCCGACGCGATGGCCACCAGCAGGCCCAGCAGCGCCAGGGTGCGTGCGCCACAGCGCGTCAGGCCGCGCCCGAAGACGATGAGCAGCGCCAGCAGGAGGCCCGCCAGCGCGAGTTGGTAAGCCATGAAAACCTCCGCGCGGTTTGGTATATATTTTCAGTATACACGCTTTGGAACGGTTTTTCAATCGGCGCACGCAGACTTCCCTGAAAAAGAATTGGTTTCACCTCGGCGCAAACCCGGCGCGGGAGAAAAAGTGTGAAAAGGAGGGCGGAGCCCTTCTTTTCGCGTTGAGTTCAACCTGAAAGGTTGAACGGAGTCCCGCCGCAGCGATGTCCGTGTCGAACAACGCAGTTTTTCGGCACGAACATACACGCTTTGGAACGGTTTTTCAATCGGCGTTCCCTAAAACAATTGTGAAATGTCCCGTTTGTGTGATATAATCAGAAAAACCCAACAAACAGGAGATGCGCCGTTTATGAAGCTTGGCATTGTAGGACTGCCCAACGTGGGCAAAAGCACGCTGTTTAACGCCATTACCAACGCCGGAGCCATGTCCGCCAATTATCCGTTTTGCACCATCGATCCCAATGTGGGGATGGTGGCCGTGCCCGACCCGCGCCTAACGGCGCTGGCAGACATGTACCACCCGCAGAAAATCACCCCGGCCGTCATTGAATTTGTGGACATTGCCGGGCTGGTGCGCGGCGCGTCCAAGGGCGAGGGGCTGGGCACCAAATTTCTGGCGCATATCCGCGAGGTGGACGCCGTTTTGCACGTCGTGCGCTGTTTTGACGACCCCAACATCGTCCATGTGGACGGCGGGGCCGACCCCGCGCGGGATATTGAAACCATTCAGACCGAGCTGATTCTGTCCGATATTGAGCTCTGCGAGCGGCGGCTGGACAAGGCGCAGAAGCTCTGCAAGGGCGACCGCAAATTCGCGCCCGAGGCCGAGCTGTTCGAGCGGCTGCTGGCCCATGTCAGCGAGGGAAATCCCGCGCGGACGTTTGTCTGCGGCGAGGAGGAGCGCGCGCTGGTGTCCACCGTGCCGCTGCTGTCGGGCAAACCGGTTATTTATTGCGCCAATCTCGACGAGGCCGGCTTTGAAGCCCGCGAGCAAAGCCCGTATTTTCAGGCGGTCGAGAGCATCGCCGCGGCCGAGGGCGCGGTCTGTCTGCCCATCTGCGCCAAGGTCGAGCAGGATTTGCAGGAGCTGCCCGAGGAGGAGCGCGCGCTGTTTTTGTCCGAGCTGGGGCTTCATGACTCCGGC
>JAVBOJ010000030.1:0-12630 GCA_031550755.1 Oscillospiraceae bacterium | reverse complement strand
TCGTGTTGCATCGCCAGCGCGGCCAGAAACGACTTGCCGCCCGGCGCGGCGCAGCCGTCGACCACGTTTTCCCCCGGTTGGGGCGCGGCGGCCATCACGGCCAGCTGCGCGGCCGGATCGGCCACGAGAAACAGCCCCTGCGCAAACGCCGGCAGCCGGGCAATGTCACCGCCCGGGCTGATGCGCAGATAGTCTTTCAAAAACGGGTGCGGCTCGGCCTCAACGCCCTGTCGGGACAGAGTGTTTCGCAAATCCTCCGCCGTTGTTTTCAGGGTGTTTGCCCGCACCCACAGCGGCGGGATGTCGTTGTTCATGGCCAACAGCGCCTCGGTTGCCTCCGCGCCGATGCGCACGAGAACCTCCCGAATCTGCCAGACCGGCTGGCTGTACCGGATGGAGAGTGTCTCCTCCGGCGTTGCGCCGCGCGGCTCCGGCCACACCTCGGCCCGCAGGGCGGCGCGCAGGGTGGCGTTGACAAATCCGGCCGCCCGCGGCAGCACGGCCCGCGCCATCTCCACACTCTGGTTCAGCGCGGCGTGGGGCGGAATCCTGTCCAAAAATTTGAGCTGAAATATCCCCAGCCGCAAAATATCCAGAATCTGCGGCTGGATGCGTCCCAGCGGAAGATGCGAAAACGACGTGATATAAAAATCCAGCAGGGTCTTGTTTTGCAGCACGCCGTAAGTCAGCCGGGCGCACAGCGCCGCTTCGCGCGGCGGCAGTGCGGACAGTCTCGTCCGCAAAAGCTGGTCGGGCCAGCCGCCGTGACGCCGCACCTCAAAGAGGATGCGCGCGGCGGTATCGCGGGCGTCTCCCATCAGCGGCGGTTGCTGTTGCGCCCGGCGATGAGGATGAGCCGCGTGAGCTGCGCCAGCGACATGAGCAGCGCCACCACATAGGTCATGGCCGCCATGGTCAGCACCTTTTTGGCTTGGGGCAGCTCGGATTCGTCCAAAATATGCCCCTCCCGCAACGCCCGCAGGGCGCGGCGCGAGGCGTCAAACTCCACCGGCAGGGTAACGAGCTGGAACAACGCCGACAGGGCGAACAGGCCGATTCCGGCCCAAATCAGCGTCGAATTGCTGACCATCAGGCCGATCAAAAACAGCGGAAACGACAGCATGGAGCCGATGCGGGTGACCGGAATGATGGCGGCGCGCAGCTTGATGGGGCCGTAACCGTTCTGGTATTGCAGGGCATGTCCGGCCTCGTGGGCGGCCACGCCCACCGCCGCGACAGACGCCACGCCGTAAACCGGCATGGACAGCGAAATGGTTTTGTTTCTGGGGTCAAAATGGTCGTTTAAGTCGCCGGAAATGGCGCCCACCGGCACATTGTATACGCCGCTCTGGCGCAGCACGGCCTCGGCGGCCTGCGCGCCGGTGACGCCGCGCCGCGTGAACACCTTGGAATATTTGTTGAAGGTGGCGCGCATCCGCCATTGCACAAACATGGACAGCGCCAACACCGGCAAAATCAGCAACAAATAATAGGGGTCAATCCCGTAATAGGTGTATCCGTACAGAAAATTCATAACATTTCTCCTTCCAGCCGATGGCCGCGGACATAGTCCTCCGCCGGCATCGGCCGCCCGCCGTGCGCCTGTATTTTGGTGACAAGCACCGCTTCGCCGCCTCCGCAAAACACGCCAAACCCACCGTCAGCGGCAAATACCGTCCCCGGTTGTCCTGTTTGCGGGCAGGCAACCGGCACGGCCTCAAAAATTTTCAGATACGGCTCCCGCTGTCCGGCCAGCGCCGCCGGCCACGGGCTCATGCCCCGGATAAAATTGACGACCGCGCGCGCCGGAAGGCTCCAGTTGATATGCGCAATGTCCCGGGACAGCATGGGCGCGTAGGTGGCCTCGGCATCATCCTGCGGTGTGCGGGGCGCGGTGCCGGCTGCGATATCCGCCACGGTTTTGATAAGCAGAGCCGCGCCCAGCTCCATCAGCCGGTCGTGCAGCTCTCCGGCGGTCTCTCGCGGCCCAATGGGCGTTTCTTCCTTATAAATCATGTCCCCGGTGTCCAAGCCGCGCGCCATATGCATGGTGGTGACGCCGGTTTTTTCCTCGCCCCGGATGACCGCCCATTGGATGGGTGCCGCGCCGCGCAAACGCGGCAGCAGGGACGCGTGGACGTTGACGCAGCCGAAGACCGGCAGCCCCAGAATGTCCACCGGCAGGAGCTTGCCGTAAGCCACCACGACAATCAGCTCCGGCGCAAGGTCTTGCAGCAGACAGAGCGCCGCGCCGTCCTTCAGGGTGTCCGGCTGGTAGACCGGGATGTCTTGCGTCAAGGCATATTCCTTTACAGGCGGGGCGACCAGCGTCATATGCCGCCCCTGTTTTTTGTCCGGCTGGGTGAATACGCCGGCCACCTCATGGCCGGCCTCGACCATCGCGCGCAGGGACGGCACGGCAAACGCCGGGGTGCCCATAAACACGATTTTCATTCTTCACTGTTTCCATTCAAGAGTTCTTCGTCGTCCAGATAGCGGATGACCCGTTCGGTGAACAAATGCCCGTCCAGATGCTCCACCTCATGGCAAAACGCGCGGGCCATCAGCCCCTCGCCGATCATCTCAAAGGGTTTGCCGTGGCGATCCTGTGCGCGTACGGTCACCTTCATGGGCCGGCGCACGAGGCCATACACGCCGGGCACGCTGAGGCAGCCCTCGCAGCCCTCCTGCTCGCCCTCCTCGGCGATGATCTGAGGATTGACGAGCTCGATGGGTGTATTTTCCTCCACCTCGACCACCACCGCGCGGCGCAGCACGCCTACCTGCGGCGCGGCCAAGCCGGCTCCGTTGGCGGCGTGGAGGGTCTCGATCATATCATCCAGCAGAATATGCAGACGCTTGTCAAAGCTGGTCACCTCCCGGGAGCGCTTGCGCAGGGTGGAATCCTCCCGGGTCAGAATAGTTCTGAGCGCCATGATTTGTCACCTCACATCGGGCAAGAATCAGCCGAAACGCTGACGCCCCGGTTTTGTTTTTCTTGGGCGAACCACAACAGCAAGCCGGACACAAAGTCGCGCGCGGCGCGATCCGCCTTGCCCAGCAGCGTGATATGGTAGCGGTACATCCCCACGGCCTTGAGTACCGGCGCCGGTGCCGGCCCCAGCACCCGCCAGCCGGACGCGCCGGCGTCGATGCGCCCACGCAGGCGCATACAGGCGCGCAGCACGGCGTCGCGGTCGATGCCGACCACCCGCAGGGTCACAATGTCGCAAAACGGCGGCAGACCGTGCATTTTGCGCAATTCGATCTCGTTTTCAAAAAAAGCGTCATAATCCTGCGCCGCCGCCGCCCGCAGAATCGGATGCGCCGGCGAAAAGGTCTGGATGATCGCCCGGCCGGGCAGCCGGCCTCGTCCGGCGCGCCCCACCACCTGCGTGATGAGGTCGAAGGTGCGCTCATGGGCGCGGAAATCGTCCACAAACAGCGAGCTGTCGGCCGACAGCGCCCCGACCAACGTGACGTTTTCAAAATCCAGCCCCTTGGTCACCATTTGGGTGCCCAGCAGGATCGGAATGTTTTCCTTGCGAAATTTGGAGAGCATTTTTTCGTGCGCGTCGCGTCCGGAGGTGGTGTCCGTGTCCATCCGCAAAAGCGGCACGCCGGGAAACCGTTCCGCCAGCTCCTCTTCGGCGCGCTGGGTACCCTCCCCGACCGGCCGGAACGCCCCGCCGCATTGCGGGCATTGCTCCGGTTTCTTTTCCGAATGGCCGCAGGTATGGCACATCATGCGCCCGTTGGCCATGTGGAAGGTCAGGCTCACGCTGCACCGGGGACACTCCGGGACAAAGCCGCAGCCCCCGCAGCACAGTGCGCGGTTGTATCCGCGCCGGTTCAAAAACAGAATGCTCTGCTGTCCGTTTCGGATGTTTTCCTCCAGCTCGCGCATAAGCGGGGCGCTGATACAGCCGCCGTTGCCGTTTTTCAGCTCCTCACGCATATCGGCCAGCAGCACCCGGGGCAGCTCCCGTCGGTTGTAGCGCATATCCAGCCGAAACAACCCGTAGGAGCCCTCACGGGCAAAATGACAGCTCTCCACCGACGGGGTCGCGCTGCCCAGCAGCAACAGGGCGTCGTGCTGCACACAGCGAAATTTGGCGACCTCGCGGGCGTGGTAACGCGGGGCGTTTTCCGATTTGTAGGTGGCCTCCTGCTCCTCGTCAAGAATGATGAGCCTGAGATTGGCAAGCGGCGCGAAGACCGCCGAACGGGTGCCGACGACCACATCGACCTCTCCGGCGCGGATGCGCTTCCACTCATCCAGCCGCTCCCCGAGCGACAGCCCACTGTGCAGCAGCGCGACCCGGTCGCCGAAACTGGCGCAGAAGCGCTCCAGCAGCTGAGGCGTCAGGGCGATTTCGGGGGCCATGACAATGGCCGCGCCGCCGCCGGCAATGGTTTCGCGGATCAGTTCGAGGTACACCGAGGTCTTGCCGCTACCGGTCACGCCGTGCAGCAGCGCACAGGCGGGCTTCCCCATCAGCGCGGCGATGCCGTCGAAGGCCTTTTGCTGTTCCTCATTGAGGACGACCGGCTCGGCGCGCCCGACGTCGGCCATTTTGGGCCGGCGGTAAACCTCCTGCTCGGTCAGGGTGACAAACCCGGCTTTTTGCAGATTTGTCAGGGTGACCGGAGAGGCGCCGGTAAAATAACAGACCTCCCGCGAGAGCACCGGCCCGGTCTGGCACAGCAACCGCAGCACAGCCGCCCGCAGGGGCGACTTGGCGGCGATGCGCTGCGCCTGACGCATGGCTTCGTCTTCGGAAATGGCCAGCGAGACTTTTTTCTGCGTTTTGTCGCCGACGCGGCGTTTGGCGGTGACCTGTGCGGTAACCAGACCGCAGTCGGCCAGCACTTTGAGCTCCTGCGCGGGATCCTTTCCGCCGAGCGATTCCCGCAGGACATCGGCCGACGCGCGTCCGCCGAGCTCCTGCAGCTTCTCCCACAGGGCTTTGGCTTGCGGCAAATGTGTCAAAATGAGCATCGCCTCGCCGGGCTCCACCCCGTCGGCCACCGCGACGCTCTCCTCCATGGTATGCCACAAGCCGGCCGGAAGCATTGCCCGGGCGGCCTCAAAAAATGTGCAAAAAAAACGGTCACGCACCCACAGCGCCAGCCGGACGGCCTTTTCATCCAGCACCGGCGTTTCATCCGGCAGCGCCAAAATCGCCTTTGCCTTCGGATAGTCGCTTTTGTCGGCCACAGCCAGCGCAAACCCCTCGGTTTTGCGGTTGCCCTGCCCAAACGGGACGATCACCCGCATACCGGGCGCGATTTTCTCCCGCATGGACTCGGGCACGGCATAATCATAGAGCCGGTCGACGGCGTAGACGGCGCTGTCCACAGCGACCTTGGCAAAGAGCGATCCCATCTCTAGCCGCGGTATTTGGAGCGCAAATGGGCCTCCAGCTTGCCGTCGGCAATTTCCATGATGGCCAATTTAACGGCCTTTTCGTCCAGTATTTCCCCGCGCATTTCGGCCTCGTCGGCGATTTCGCGGGCGCGGTGGGCGGCGACATTGACCAGCAGGTAACGGCTCTCCACATGGTCGAGCAGCTGATTCAGGGACGGATCAAGCATTTGAAATTCCTCCTGTTTTTTATCGGCGGTTGCGGCAGTACTCGGCGCGGACGATGGACTCCAGCTCCAGCGCGGCCTTTTCCACCGCGTCGTTGACGACAATATAATCATATTCATGCGCCGAGGCGATTTCACCCTCCACAATGGCCATCCGGCGGGAAATCATTTCCTCTTTTTCCGACTGCCGGCCGCGCAGACGGCGCTCCAGCTCGGTCAGGGTCGGCGGCATCAGGAAAACCAATATCGCTTCGGGCAGACGGCTGCGCACCTGCATGGCGCCCTGCACCTCGATGTCCATAAAAATGCAAGTCCCTTCGGCCAGCGCGTCCTTGACCGGCCCCAGCGGCGTCCCGTACAGATTGCCGGCGTACTCGGCGTGCTCAAGAAACTCGCCGCGCTCGATACCGGCCTCAAACTCCTCCCGGGACAGAAAACGGTAATTGACGCCGTCCGTTTCGCCCGGACGCGGGGCGCGCGTGGTGGCCGACACCGAAAAGCAAATGGGCAGCGGCAGAGTGTCCCGCCGGGTCATCAGATGTTGGATCACGGTGGATTTGCCGGCGCCGGACGGCCCCGACACGACAAGCACAAAGCCGGGGGTTTTGGGGTCACGCATCCTCTTCCACATCCTCGTCCTGGATTTCCTCATGGGACCGCAGCCGGTGGGCAATGGTCTCCGGCTGAATGGCCGAGAGCACCACATGGCCGCTGTCGGCCACCAGCACCGCCCGGGTGCGGCGGCCATAGGTGGCGTCGATGAGCAGACCGTGATCACGCGCCTCGCTGACCACCCGCTTGATGGGTGCCGATTCCGGGCTGACAATGGCAATCAGCCGCCCGGCCGACACCATATTGCCAAAGCCGATATTGATGAGCTGCACCGCGCCACTCCCCTTCCTTCATCCTGCCCCCGCAATCGTTTCAACGTTTTGCCGGATTCATTCCGGCAAAACGTTATCCCTGTTCCAAATCATTTCAAATGCCTCGGCATTTGAAATGATTACTCAATATTCTGCACCTGCTCGCGGATTTTTTCGATCTCCGACTTGAGATCCACCACCGCCCGCGCCATGTCGGCGTCCAGCGCCTTGGAGCCGATGGTGTTGGCCTCTCGGTTGAATTCCTGCAACAAAAAGTCCAGCTTGCGGCCGACGGCGCCGCCCTTTTTCAGCAGCGCGCGCAGCTCGGCGATGTGGCTGGTCAGCCGCACCGTCTCCTCATCCACCGCCACGCGGTCGGAAAACAGGGCGGCCTCGGTGAGCAGCCGCGCTTCGTCCACCCCCGTGCCGGCCAGCACTTCCTTCATTTTGGCCTCCAGCCGGGCGCGATAATCGGCCACCGTCTGGGGCGAACGCTCATTGATATGGACGATCAGCTCCTCGATGGCGCCCAGCTTGACCAGGATGTCCTCCTCCAGCCGCTCCCCTTCGCGCCGGCGCATGGCCATAAAGCCCTCGACGGCTTCCCGGGCGGCCTCGGTGACCTCGCGGGTCAGCTCCTCCACCCCGATGGGATCCTTTTCGACGGCAAAGACGTCGGGAAACCGCGCCAGCCGCGCGACCGTGAGGTCGTCCTCCAAACCGTATTCCGCGTGCATCACCCGCGCGGCGGCCAGATATCCTTCCAGCACAGGCCGGTTGAGCGAGACCCGCAGATCGCTGCCGGGCTTGTGCTCGACCGTGATGAACACGTCGATCTTCCCGCGCGACGCCGCTTGCTGCACAAGGGCCTTGACCGGATCCTCCAGATAGGCGTGCAGCCGGGGCGTACGTACCGAGCAGTCCAGATACCGGTGGTTGACCGATCGCAGCTCCACCGTGATTTCGCAAAAAGCGGCGGTTCTCTGCGCCCGCCCATATCCGGTCATACTTACAATCATATGTGCTTCTCTCTTCTTCTTTTTCAAAGTTACCCCTGAGTATACCACTATTCCCCGCGGTTTGTCAATTTCAGCCGCGGCAGCAGGGTAAACAGCAGGCGGGACAGCCCGAGATCATAGAGGACAAAGACGATATTTCCGGCCAAAAAGCCGCCCGCCATGAGCGGCGGGGTGAGGGTGACCTCCGCGAGGAAAAACGCCCGAAAGAACAGCAGCACCGCCGCGAACACAAGGTTGCACAAAAGCAGCTTGAGCGCCCATTCGAGAAGGCCGCGCGTTTTGGTCTCGAGCAGGCTTTTGAGGATTGGATAATGCCCGAAGGCCAGCGCGAAGGCAATGGCGGTGCCCTTGTTGGGCAACAGAAAAAGCGCCATCAGCGCCGTGGCCGCAAACACGACAGCACCGGCGGCGCGTCCGAACCGCACGACCGAAAAGGCCACCGGCAACCCCGCCAGCGCGGCCAGCGCCAGGCGCAGTGTGGGCAGCAGACCGCCCAAAAACAACAGCAGCAGGCAAACGCCCGCCATGAGGGCATTGAAGGCAATCCGCGTGGTACTCCGCATACAAAACCCCCGTAAATGAAATCGCCCCGAATGCGGATTCATTCCGCCGCAGGGGTTTCCTCAATCCCAATTCCTTTGAAAGCCCTCAGACTTTCAAAGGATATTAACAGCACGGGATTATATCCCCGCCAAAGCACTCGCAGCAGCAGTCGGCGCAGATGAGCGACGAGCAGCAGTCGCACCCGCTCATGCCGCCGCGTCCCGTGCCGCCGAAGCCGCCCGGCGCGCGGTACACATGGCCGCCGCCGCGCATCATGTTGAACGCCTGGGCGTATTCGGCGTTTGTGGGCTCCATCCGGCAGGCGGTTTCGACGTACCGGCGCGCCTCGTCAAACCAGCCCTTGCGATAGCAGACGCTGCCCATGAGAAAATGCCATTCGGCGTCACGGCTGCTCATCTGCTGCAAAAGCTGTTCGGCGTGGGCGATATTGCCGGTGTTGATGGCCTGCCGCACCGCGGCATAGGCTCCGCTGCCGCCGCCCGCGCCGCCCCAGGACGCGCGTTGCCGACCGCCGCCGGAGGAGCCTCCGCCTCCCTGCCGCATACGGGTGATCTCGTCGTACGCCTCGTTGATTTCCTTCATTTTTTCCTGCGCCAGATCTGCCAGCTCATTGCCCTGATAGTTGTCGGGATGATACTTGCGGGCAAGGTCGCGGTACGCCTTTTTGACCTCGTCGTCGCTGGCCGAGGGGGAAACGCCCAGAGTAACATAGGGATCTTTCATCATTGTTCTCCATGTCTGTTTGATTTCTGATTCCAAGTCCCGTCCAGTACCCGCTTCTGTACGTGCGGCAGCCCCAGCAGCAGGACATTTTCCAGTATCGGCGTGGCAGGGCCTTGCGGCAGTAGATAAAACGCGGCCAGACAGGCGTCCTCGGACAAATCGGCGGTCTGCGCCAGCGCTTGCTTCGTCTCCTCCGGCAGCTGTCCATCGGACAGCCCAAACCGCTGCGCCACAGGGTTGTACCGCCCGCGCCGGGCGTCGTCCTTCAGGTCGTCGCAGGCGTCCATCAGGTAGATCCACCGCCCCAGATGATAAAACAGCTGCGAAAGCGTCCGGCGACCGTTTGGATCCTCAACCGACTGCCCCAGAACCGAAAGCAGTCCCGCAAACGTATCGGCCGGCGGGTCGATGGCGGGGATTTTGTCGGTCTCCAGCGCGGCCAGACGGGTCAGCGACTCAACCAACACGTTTTGTGTCTCCGGTCGTCGCTTTTCCGCCTTTTTCCCGGCCTTTTCGAGAAAAAGAAGCGCGATTCTGGCCGGAAGCGAGGAGAAAAATGGCTCGTCGGCCACCGTATCCCGCAGCTTGCCCCGGGAGAGCAGCACCGCCAGATCGGCGCTGCGGGAGGCCGACGACCCGAACCGCAGACATGTCTTGCGGCGCAAGGGGCTGGCGATACAGCGGCATTTTTGGATATCGGGCGGCGTCTCGTCAAACAGCGACAGGCAGAGGGTCAAAAAGGCGAAATCGTAGTTGATTAAAAACCGCGCCGCCAAGCCGTATTCCCGCTTCAGCGCGTGACACAGCCCGCAGTAAGCCGCCTTGTAATATTCCAGCTCGCACACCCGCAGCGCGCCGCGCAGCGGCCTTACGTATCCGAACATATTTCAACGATGATCGGGAGGCTTTCCCGCCGCCGGCGACCCCAGAAAACCACGCCGCCCAGGCAGGCAAAAAACGCGATGCCGCCCCACAAAGCGCCGCCCGCAGCATATCCGGCAAAAAACAAAACGACCGGTAGCAGATAGACCAGCGCGGCCAGCCCCACCACCTCTTTCGAGGAGGTCTCCACCACCACGCGGTCGCCGGGATGGGCGCCGACGGGGTTGCGCGCGCGGGCGACAAGCGGCGCACCGGGCGCACACAGCCCGCCGCACGCGGCGCAGTTTTTCCCGCAGGCGCCGGGGCGCACGATGGAAATTTCGGCGGTTTGGGCGTCGAGGATCCGGGATACGGTCACGGTTTGGGTCATAGGGGCGTTCCTTTCCGTTTTGGTGTCTATGTCACGCTCGCTGCGGCCCTGTCGCTCCGGTTATCCCTGCGTGCGCGTTGCGCATTCCGGGAGACACCTGCGCTTTGTCGCAAAATATATCTGCGCTCCGCTCGTAACCAAGCGGGTTTCTCGTCTTCGCTTGCCTTATTTCGCGACCCGGGCAGGCGAGCGCTTCCCGGCTCACTCCTCAATCGGTCTCCTTACCTCAATAAACACCTTCTGCTCGCCGACCGCACCAACGTCGCTGTATCCGTCGATGATTACCTTGGCGGCGACCACCTGTTGGCCGGAGGCCAGCGCGATGCCGTCGAGATCGGCCACCACGCGGATATTGTGCTCTGTGATGAGCGCCAGAGACTCTTGCGAGCCGCGCACCATGATGGTCAGCGTATTGGTCAGCAAAACCACCTCATAGCCGTCCGGCGGCACGGCGTTGGCCAGCGTGATATTGTCCACGTCGAAGTTTTTCACCGACAAACCCTTGATCTCCACGCTGACCTCGGCGCTCACGTTGCCGCTCATGTTGGTGATATCGTTGGGAATGACGATGGGATACGACTCCTTGGCGCTGTTGATCACATGCGCCAGATCGATGGTGCCTAGCGTAATGACGTTAATGCCCTCCAGCACGGCGGGATCGCCCGACAGCTTGATGGTGGCGGGGCTGACGGTATAGGTGACATGGCGGGTCAGCGCACCGCCGCCCTCCAGCAGCTCCACCGCCAGCGGCACCTCCTTGACCATGGAGATATGCAGGGTGAGCTTGGCCTCCGTGCGATCCAGCGTCAGCTCCTCCGAGCGAATTTCGCGGCCCTCGGCGTCGAGCAGGACGATTGGCAGGGGCAGGGTCACGGTTTTGTTGATATCCTGCCGGGACGGCCGCACGATGGCGCGGGCGATTTTGTTGACCTGATCGGTCAGCCCGGTCACCACGACCTCGGGATTTTCAAATGAGGCTTCCTCAAACACATAGTTCTCGGCAAAGCTGCTGCCGTCGAGGTCGTAGCCCAGCTGGAAGGTACGGGAGATCATTTTGTCGGTGCGCACGCGGATATACATGGTGGAGCGATCGACCACCGTGGGGCCCTCCACCGGAAGCTTTTCGGTATAGGCAAGATTGTACGCCCCCGCCGAGGTGATCTCGTCGAGGTTGACCGTAACCTGAATATTTTGTGCGGTAATCTTGGCCAGATCGGTGCGTTTTCCCTGAATGGTCATGGTGATGGTCTGATCCAGCCCGGACACCACCTGCAAATCGCGCTCGGCCAGTAGGGTGTCGGCGCCGACAAAGGTGGGGCGGATGCCGGTGATATCGATTTTCGTCTCGGGGTCACTGACCGCCATGACGTACAGCCACAGCATAACGGAAATCAGCAGCGAAAGTCCCGCATACACAAGGTTGCGAGGCGTAAACCATTTACTCATCGTCCTTCCTCCCAAACAGGCCCAACACACGTTTGAGCGGATTGCGCGGGGCGTCCCCGTCCTCCGGCGCGAGACGGCTGCGCAGCAGCTTTTCCAGCGTTTCGGGATCCAAATGCCGTTTGAGCATTCCGCTTTCGGCCACCGAGACCGACCCGGTCTCCTCCGAAACAATAATGACCACGGCGTCGGAATTTTCGCTCATGCCGAGCCCGGCCCTGTGGCGCATCCCCAGCTCGCGGCTGACGTTCTGGCTGGTGGTCAGCGGCAGCATACAGCCGGCGGCGGTCACGCGGCCCTGGGTGACGATCACCGCGCCGTCGTGCAGCGGCGCTTTGGGGTAAAAAATATTTTTCAGCAGCTCGGCGCTGACGTCGGCATTTAATATGGTGCCCGTTTTGGCGATATCGTCCAGCAGCACATGCCGCTGAAAGACGATCAGCGCCCCCTCGCGCGCCCAGGAAAGGGCGCTGCACGCCTCCACCGTCTGGAGAATAACATTTTCCCAGCCGCCCGGCTCGTCCCGTGTCAGCAGCTCCCGGATCCGGCCGGTGCCCATCTGCTCCAGCATTTTGCGCAGCTCGGGCTGGAACATGACGACCAGCGCCAGCAGGCCGATTTGCAGCGTGTTTTGCAAAATAAAGTTGATGATGTGCAATTCCAGCAGCTCGGCCGCCCAGGTGATCGCCAAAATCAACAGGATGCCGCGCATGATCTTCATGGCGTTTGTCTTGCGCAGCAGACCGATCAGCTTGTAGACCACCAGCGTCACAAGGAGAATATCAATGATATCCACCACTTTGATCATGCTGAAATAGCGCCAAAGGTTTTGTACAATGTCCCTGAAAACATCCATCCCCGTCACCCCTCGCCGCCCGGTTTCTTTCTTGTTTCCTGTTATCATATCACAATCGTGCCGTTTGGGCAATAAAAAGAAAAGGCGAATTGCCCCGGGCAAAAAACTGTTGACTTCTACCCGGTCGGTTGGTATAGTATAATGGTAGAAATGATGGGAGGAGTTGAGGGGAATGTTTCAACGGGATGTGACTGTGAACAACCAGGTAGGGCTCCATGCCAGACCCGCCACGTTTTTAATAAAGAAGCCCAACTGGTACAAAAGAAGAAACTGGGTTGAGAAGGACTAGCCCGGTGACAACGCCAAAACCGTGGT
>JAVBOJ010000022.1:0-13635 GCA_031550755.1 Oscillospiraceae bacterium | reverse complement strand
ATACAGCGCGTTGGCCGCGCCCGGCACTTGCTCGTACGGACGGGTGCGCAGCAGCACCTGCAACAGCAGGTCGCCCAGCACAATGGCGCGTACGGCGCGGTCAATCAGCTCGGGGGTGAAGGCGAAACCGCCGTGGCGCTCGATGCCCGATACCGACAGCCCGACCACCGGCACCTGCGGAAATCCCGCATCCTTCAGCGCACGGCGCAGCAGACTCACATAGTTTGTCGCGCGGCAGCCGCCGCCGGTCTGGGTGAGGAAAATCGAGGTGTTGTCGGGGTCGTACTGCCCCGAGGTCAGCGCCCCGAGCATCTGCCCGACCACGACGAGCGACGGGTAACAGGCGTCGTTGTTGACATAGCGCAGACCCAGCTCAATGTCGCGCGGGGTGGCGTTTTCCAGCACGACGCAGCGATAGCCCGATTTTTGCAGCACGGCCTCCACCAGCTTGAAATGCACCGGCGACATCTGCGGTGCCAGCACTGTATGGGCTTTTTTCATGGCGGGGGTAAATTCCACCCGCGCCTCGGGCGCAAATCCCGGGAACACTTGCGCCACAGGGGCGCGACGGGCGCGTTCGTCGAGCGCCACCTTCAGCGAGCGCAGACGGATACGCGCCGCGCCGAGATGGGAGATCTCATCAATTTTGAGCAGGGTGTAAGTTTTCCCCGAAGCGGACAAAATATCGCGCACCTGATCGCTGGTAATGGCGTCCAGCCCGCAGCCGAACGAGTTGAGCTGGACCAGCTCCAGCCGGGGATTTTGGGCGACATAGGCCGCCGCGTCATACAATCTGGAATGATACATCCACTGGTCGAACACCCGCAGGGGGCGGGCGACGTGCGCCTTGTCGCTGACGGCGTCCTCGGTCAGCACGGCAAAGCCCAGCGACGCGGCCAGCGCCGGCAGTCCGTGGTGAATTTCCGGGTCGATGTGATAGGGCCGGCCGGACAGCACCAGCCCGTACAGGTTCTCGCGCTCCAGCTGCTCCAGCACCTCGGCACCGCGCCGGGCGATCCACTCCTTGAACCCCAGCAGCGCGGCAAACCCCGCCTCCACGGCGGCGCGCGCCTCGGCCGGCGTCACCCCCCAGTCATGGAAGGTGTCGCACAGGATGCCGGGCATTTTTTTGCGGTGCTCCAGCGAGAAAAACGGGTGCAAAAACCGGATGCCCTTCTCGCCCAACACATCCATGTTGGCCCCGATGACCTCCGGGTAGGAGGTGACGATGGGGCAGTTGAAGTGGTTGCCGGCGTCGGGGCTCTCGTTGCGTTCATACAGTACACTGGGGTAGAAAATGGTTTTGACGCCGGAATCCACCAAGTCCTGGATGTGCCCATGGGTCAGCTTGGCGGGATAACAGACGCTTTCCGACGGGATGGTGGCCATCCCGGCCTCGAACAGCTCATGACTGGACGGACGCGAAAGCCGCACCGAAAAGCCGAGTTTTGTGAGAATCGAAAGCCAAAACGGGTAATTTTCAAACATATTCAGTGCGCGCGGCAGACCAATCACCCCGCGCGGCGCGTGTTCCTCGGCCAGCGGCGTATAGGCGAACACACGCTCGTACTTTTCCTGCACCAAATTGGGCAGCTTGGCCTTGGACGCGGCCTCAGGCGCACCCAGCTCCTGCCCCTTTTCACAGCGGTGGCCGGACACCAACCGCCGGGCACCCGAGAAGGTGGACACCGACAGCTTGCAGACGTTGTGACAGCCGCGGCACGGCACGGTGACGGTTTTTTCCGGCAGGGCGGCGTCCAGCTCGCCGGCCTTCAAAAGGCTCGACGGCGCACCCTCCCAGCGTTCGCGGGCGATAATCGCCGCGCCGTAAGCGCCCATGAGCCCGGCGATGTCGGGGCGGACGGCCTCCCGGCCGGAGATCAGCTCAAACGCCCGCAGTACGGCGTCGTTCAAAAACGTGCCGCCCTGCACGAGGGGATATTGCCCCAAATCGTCGGGGCTTTTGACCCCGATGACCTTGTACAGCGCGTTGCGCACCACCGAATAGGACAGCCCCGCCGAAATATCGCCCGGCGACGCGCCCTCCTTCTGCGCCTGCTTGACCCGCGAATTCATAAACACGGTGCAGCGGGTGCCCAGATCGACCGGGGAGCCGCTGCCCAGCGCCGCCTCGGAAAATGCGGACAGGCTCATATCCAGCGACGCGGCGAAGGTGGACAAAAACGAGCCGCAGCCGGAGGAACAGGCCTCGTTGAGCAAAATCGAGTCGATCAGCCCATCTTTGAGGCGGATGCACTTCATATCCTGCCCGCCAATGTCCAAAATAAAGTCCACGTTGGGGTTGAGCGCCTGCGCCGCCTTGACGTGGGACAGGGTCTCAATCTCGCCCTCGTCGGCACGCAGCGCCACCTGCAAGAGCGCCTCGCCGTAGCCGGTGACGCAGGCGCGGCCTATGTAGGCGGAGGGGGGGAGCTTTTGGTAAATTTCCCGCAGAATCCCTTGCGCCAGCAGGAGCGGAGAGGCCTGATTCGGCGCGTAATACGAGTAGAGCAGCCGCCCATCCTCGGACAAAAGCGCCGCCTTGATGGTGGTCGAGCCGGCGTCGATGCCGAGAAAACAGGGCCCCTGCGCCGCCCCGATGGGCGCGCGCGGCACGTGAGCCCGGGCGTGCCGCACCCGGAAGGTCTCCCGGTCGGAATCATCTTCAAACAGGCGCGGCAGACGGACGATGTCCGGCTCCAGCGCCCCGGCGTCTTGCAGCCGGTACAGCAGCGCGTCCGCCGAAAAGGCCTCGCCGGACGCGCCCATGGCCGCGCCCATGGCGACGAATACCTCGGCATTTGGCGGGGTGACGAAAGACTCCACCTGTCCGGCCAGCGCACGTTCAAACGCCGCCCGCAGCTCGGGCAGAAAGGTCAGCGGCCCGCCCAAAAATACCACCGTGCCGGTGATCGGCTGGCCGCACGCCAGCCCCGCCACCGTTTGGGTGACCACGGCCGACAGCACCGACGCGGCCAGGTCGCTGTGCGACACGCCCTCGTTGAGGAGCGGCTGCATGTCGCTCTTGGCGAAGACGCCGCAGCGCGACGCGATGGAAAAAATATGTTTGTACTCCCGCGCGAGGTCGTTCAGCCCCTGCGCGTCGGTCATGAGCAGGGAGGCCATCTGGTCGATAAACGCCCCGGTGCCGCCGGCGCAAGTGCCGTTCATGCGCTGGGAGACGGTGGGCTTTAAAAAGGTGATTTTGGCGTCCTCGCCGCCCAGCTCGATGACCACATCGGCCTGCGGCACAAAGCATTGCACCGCGCGGGTGGCCGAAATGACCTCCTGCTCAAACGGCAACCCCAGCGCACGCGCCACCCCCAGCCCCGCCGAGCCAGTGAGGCAGACGGGGGCGGACAGCGCCGGCAAATCGGCATGCAGCTCGGACAGCAGCGCTTCCAGCTCGCCGCGCACATCGGAGCGGTGGCGGCGGTAACGGGCGTATGTAATGCGGTCGGACTCGTCCACCACGGTGATTTTGATGGTGGTCGAGCCGATGTCGATACCTATACGCGGCATATATATCCCTTCTTTTTGTATAGTCTCGAACACGCTGAGGCGTGTCCTCGATTTGGAACAGGGATGTTGCTCCGGGCGGATGATAGCCGCCCCTGCAACGTGGGTTTGTTCCATACAATCCCCCGGCTCTTCGAGCCGCCCCCCTTTTTTTTAAGGGGGCATGGACGAGAGCGCGGGCGAACGCGGTTCGCCCCTACACTGTATTCGTATGCGTTCAGCCCAACCCCAAGCCCACAATTGTTTCCAGCTGCTCCGGCGTTTCGCACGGCAGGGTCTTGATCCCCCGGTCAATGCGCTTGACAAAGCCGGCCAGCGTTCGGCCCGACCCGGCCTCGACAAAGCAGTCAACGCCCAGCGCCAGCATGCTTTGGACACAGGACTGGAACCGCACGGGGCTTTGCAGCTGGGCGGCCATATGCGCCGGCAGGTCGGCGTCCTCCGGCAGACATTGGCCGGTCAAATTGGTAAATAATGGGATTTTGGGAGAAGATACCGGCAACCCGGACAACACGCGGCGCACCGACTCGCCGGCCTCGGCCATGGTTGCCGTGTGAAACGCGCCCGACAGCCCCAGCCGCACGGCGCGGGACGCCCCGGCCTCCAGACACAGTGTTTCGGCGGCCTCGACGGCGGAAGCCTCCCCGGCGATGACCGTCTGCCCCGGGCAGTTGTCGTTGACCGGCTGGACAAATCCGCCGACCTCGCGGCAGAGGGCTTCGATTGCGTCCCACGACAGCCCCAGCACGGCCGACATGGCGCCGCCCAGCCGATCGGCGCAGGCTTGCATGGCGCGGGCGCGGGTGCCCACCAGCCGCAGCCCGTCGCCCCATGACAGCACCCCGGCGGCGCACAGCGCGACGCATTCGCCCAGCGAAAACCCGCTCACGGCAGCGGGGACGACGCCCCGCGCGTCCAGCGCGCGATGGGCGGCCATGGAGACGGTAAACAGCGCGGGCTGGGCGTTTTCGGTGCGCGCCAGCGTCTCCGCGTCGGAGTCGAAGCAGAGCGCCATCATATCGCGCCCCAACACCTCGGACGCCTCGGCGAAACAATCGCGCGCCATGGGCAGCTCCTCAAACAGGGCGCGGCCCATGCCGGGGGCTTGCGCGCCTTGCCCCGGATACAAAAAACCAAAGGTTGACAACTTCCTGGCACTTCCTTATAATTAATGTCATTCAAGAGGCCAAGCCTCTTGAATGAAGGCAACAAGGATGTTTCTGCGGCGAAGTGAATTCGCCTGCGAAACAAAGGACGCGCGGGGGCTTGGTTACGACGTCGTCATACTTTTATATATATGGACATACGGTATTATTATAGCACAAGTCTTTCGAGATGCAACCCGTTTCCCCGAAAGGAGTTTTGTCCGTTTGAAGGCGCATATCATCGGTACCGGCTCTTATTTGCCGCCGGACATTCTGACCAACGACGATCTGGCCAAGCTGGTGGACACCAGCGACGAATGGATCGTCTCGCGCACCGGCATCCGGGAGCGGCATATCGCCGCGCCTGAGCTGTCCAACGCGGAGATGGGCTGCTTCGCCGCGCGGGCGGCGCTGGCCGACGCCGGGGTGGGCCCGGAGGAGGTCGATTTGCTCATCGTGTCCACCGCCACGCAGGACAGGCCGTTTCCCTCGACCGCCTGCGATCTGCAATACAGGCTGGGCGCGGAGAACGCCTTTTGCTTTGACATTTCGGCCGCCTGTACCGGCTTTGTGTACGCGTTGGACATTGCCGACCGGTATATCCAGACCGGCGGCGCCAAAACCGCGCTGGTCGTGGCCGCAGAGCAGCTTTCGCGCACCACCGACATGACCGACCGCACCACCTGCGTCCTGTTTGGGGACGGGGCCGGCGCGGTGGTTTTGCGTGCCCGGGAAGAATCGGGCGGCATTTTGGCGTCCTGTCTGGCCTCCCGGGGCGATTTTGGCGAGGCCATCCATTCGGATGACGACCGCAAAATCCGCATGAAGGGGCAGGAGGTCTATAAATTCGCCGTACGCGCCATGCCGGAGGCCATGGAGCGGGTGCTGCGCAAGACCGGCAAAACGCCCGACGAGCTGACCTTTGTCATCCCCCATCAGGCCAATGTCCGCATCATCGAGTCGGTGCGGGATAAATATGATATTGCCCCGGAAAAGATGGTCATCACCATCGGACGAACCGGCAACACCTCCAGCGCCTCGATTCCCATCGCGCTGGACGAGCTCAACCGCGCCGGACGGCTGGCCCCCGGCGCCCTTTTGATGCTGGTGGGCTTCGGCGCGGGGCTGACTTACGGCGCGACGCTGTATGAATGGAGTGTACGAGAAGGATGAGGACGAAGTTTTCCGAGATGCTGGGGCTTTCCCACCCCATCATTCAGGGCGGTATGGCGTGGATTGCCGAGGCAAAGCTCGCCGCCGCCGTGTCCAATGCCGGCGGATTGGGGCTGATTGCCGGCGGGGCCGCCCCGGCCGACGTCATCCGCGCCGAGGTGCGCAAGGCCAGAAGCCTGACCGACAAGGTGTTCGGGCTCAACATCATGCTGATGAGCGAGTTTGCCGACGATCTGGCGCAGCTCGTGATCGACGAAAAAGTTCCCGTCGTGGTGACCGGCGCGGGCAGCCCCGGCCGGTTTATGGAGACGTGGAAGACCGCCGGCGTCAAGGTCATCCCGGTGGTGCCGGCCGTGGCGCTGGCGCAGCGGATGGAAAAGCTGGGGGCCGACGCCGTCATTGCCGAGGGCTGCGAGGCCGGCGGACATATCGGCGAGCTGACCACCATGGCGCTTGTGCCGCAGGTGGCATCGGCGGTGAACATCCCGGTGATCGCCGCCGGCGGCATCGCCGACGGGCGCACGCTGGCTGCCGCGCTCATGCTGGGCGCGCAGGGGGTGCAGGTCGGCACGGCCTTTTTGGTGGCCGACGAGTGCATTGCCCATGACAATTTCAAGCAGATGGTGCTCGACGCCCGCGACACCGGCACGGTCGTGACCGGGCGCTCCGGCGGGCATCCCGTCCGCCAGCTCAAAAGCCCCTTCCCCCGGAAGATTCACGAGCTGGAAAAACAGGGCGCGACCCTGGAGGAGCTGGAGCTGGCCATGTCCGGCTCGCTGCGCCGCGCCGCCCGCGATGGCGACCGCGAGGGCGGCTCCTTTATGGCCGGGCAGATCGCCGGGCTCATCACCCGAAGGTCGTCGGTTCAGGACATCATCGACACCATGTTCCGCGACGCGGAAGCGCAGATCCGGACGATCTCCGGGCGGGTGGGACTGTGAGCCGCCCGTGCGCCGTTGTGACCGGCGCGTCGCGCGGCATCGGCGCGGCCATTGCCCGGGCGCTGGCGGAGGACGGCTTTTCGGTCGTGCTGGGCTGCCGGGGCAATGTGGAAAAGGCCGAGGCGGTCGCGGCGGAGTGCCGCGCGTTCGGCGCGGAAACGCTGGTCTTCCCCGGCGACGTGTCCGACCCGGAAACATGCAAAGCCATGACCCAGAAGGCGCTGGAGGTGTTCGGCGGCATCGCCGTGCTGGTCAACAACGCCGGCATCACCCGCGACGGACTGCTGGTGCGCATGAGCGAGGCGCAATGGGATGAGGTGCTCAAGGCCAATCTGGACAGCGTGTTTTACATGACGCGGCAGGTGTCCGCCGTCATGTTCAAGGCCAAAGCCGGCAAAATTATCAACATCAGCTCGGTGGCCGGGGTCTCCGGCAATATGGGGCAGGTCAATTACGCGGCCTCCAAGGCCGGGGTCATCGGCCTGACCAAGGCCGCCGCCAAGGAGCTGGGCGCGCGCGGCATCACGGTCAACGCCGTGGCACCGGGGCTGATTGAGACCGATATGACCGAGACCCTGCCCGACAAGGCCAAAGAGGCCATTTTGGGGCGTATTTCGCTGGGACGGTTCGGACGCGCCGAGGAGGTGGCCGATTTGGTGCGCTTTTTGGCGTCCGATCGGGCGGGTTATATCACGGGTCAGGTGCTGACCGTGGACGGCGGGCTGGCGCTATAATATCCTGAAGGAAAGCAAGGTGGTTTTTTTGACGCGCGTTGTGGTAACCGGCATCGGCGTCGTCTCCCCGGTGGGGATCGGTAAGGATGCGTTTTGGAACAATTTGCTGGCCGGCGTGTGCGGTATCGCGCCGATCACCCGGTTTGATACCGAGGGGCACAAGGCCAAGCTGGCCGCCGAGGTAAACGGCTTTGTCCCCGAGGATTTTATGGACAAAAAAGAGGCCCGCCGGGCCGACCGCTACAGCCAGTTTGCCGTGGCGGCGGCGCGGATGGCCATGGAGGGCGCGGCGCTGGAAAAGGGGGGCTTCGACCCCGACCGGGCCGGCGTGTTTTTGGGCAGCGGCATCGGCGGCATCGCCACGCTGGAGGCCGAGCATGCCAAGCTGCAGGAAAAAGGGCCGGGGCGGGTGTCGCCGTTTTTTATCCCGATGATCATTTCCAACATGGCCGCCGGGATGGTCAGCATCGCGTTTGATTTCCGGGGCGAGAGCATCTGCCCTGTCGCGGCCTGCGCCACCGGCAACAACGCCATCGGCGAGGGCTTTTTGGCCATCCGCCGCGGCGAGCTGGACGTCTGTCTGGCCGGCGGGAGCGAGGCGGCCATTACGCCGCTGGCGCTGGCTGGTTTTTCCAATATGACCGCCATGAGCGATGCGGCCGACCCTGCCGAGGGGATGCTGCCCTTTGACTCCCGACGCAACGGTTTTCTCATGGGCGAGGGCGCGGGGGTGCTTCTGCTGGAAAGCTATGAGCACGCCACGGCGCGCGGCGCGGATATTTTCTGCGAAATCGCCGGCTACGGCGCAACCGCCGACGCTTATCATATCACCTCGCCCGATCCGGCGGGCGCGGGCGCGGCGCGGGCGATGCGGCTGGCGCTGAAGGGCTTCGACCCGACCGAGGTGGACTACATCAACGCCCACGGCACCGGGACGCCGGTGGGTGATCCGATTGAGACGGCGGCGATCAAGACGGTGTTCGGAGAACACGCCAAACGTCTGTCCGTCAGCTCGACCAAGTCCATGACCGGCCATTTGCTGGGCGCGGCCGGCGGCATTGAGGCCGCCGCGTCGGTGCTGGCCGTGCGGCATGACGCCATTCCGCCGACGATTCATCTCAAGGAGCCGGACGCGGCCTGCGATCTCGATTATGTGCCCAATGTTTCCCGGCGGGTGACGGTGCGCACCGCCGTCAGCAACTCTCTCGGATTCGGAGGCCACAACGCCTCCCTGTTGTTTAAAAAGGTGGTGGAGTAATTGAAACATACGGCTTTGGAGCTGCTGGACGAAATGCTCGCCCGGTTTCAGACCGCCGACGTGGGCGTGCTGGAGATCGAGGTGGGCGACACCAGAATCCGGCTGGAGCGCGCCGGCGTCTCGGCGCGGATTGTCCAGACCCTGCCGGGCGCCCCCGCGGAGCCCGCTCCGGCGCAGCTGCCCGCGCAGTCGCCTCCGCCCGCCCCGGCGAGCAGCGCCCAGCGGGTGATCTCGCCCATTGTGGGCACCTTTTACGCCGCGGCCTCGCCTGACGCGCCGCCCTTTGTCAAGATCGGGCAGCGGGTCAAAAAGGGCGACACACTCTGTATTGTTGAGGCCATGAAAACCATGAACGAAATTGAGTGCGAATATGACGGCGTCGTCATGAATATCCTGTCCCAGAACGGAGATCTCGTGGAATTCGGGCAGCCGTTGTTTGAAATTGGAGTGGAATAAGTGCTGACAAAAGAACAGATCATGGACATCATCCCCCACCGGCCGCCGTTTTTGCTGGTGGATGAAATCGTGGAGCTGACGCCGGGTCAGTCCGCCGTCGGAACCTATACCCTCACCGGGGACGAATGGTTTTTACAGGGACATTTTCCGGGGCTGCCGGTCATGCCGGGCGTGCTGGAGGTGGAAGCGCTGGCGCAGGTCGGCGCGGTGGCGATTTTGGCCCTGCCGGAGTTTCAGGGCAAGATCGGCTATTTCGGCGGCATCGACAAGGTGCGCTTCAAGCGCAAGGTCGTTCCCGGCGATGTGCTGCGGCTGGAGATCGTCATCGAGAAGATTTTCCGCAACGTAGGCTTCGGCTCGGCCACCGCGACGGTGGACGGCGAGGTGGCCGCCAAGGGCAAGCTGACCTTCGCCGTGCAGTAAAAGGAGACTTGCCGAACCCTGCGGGATATGGTACAATTTTCCCGGCAGAGGGTCGGGAATAGGGACGGTTTGTCCGCCTCCGGAAGGAGGTGGTGCTTTTGTCTACGTTTGAAGCGTTAACGCTCATGATCGCGTTTGCGGCATTTGTCGTTTCGCTGCTTCGATATACGGACAAAAAGAAATAACCGCCCCCCAGTCCAACGGTAGGCGGTTATTCTTTTTGAATACCTAACACTGCGGACGAACCGTTCTAAACGGAACCGCCCTCTGTCACCATTGTAGCCTCTTTTTTTTTATTTGTCAAGCTGGTATGAGGAGAGTCCTATGTTTCGTAGAATTCTGATCGCCAACCGGGGCGAAATCGCCGTGCGGGTCATCCGCACCTGCCGGGATCTGGGCATCATCAGCGCGGCGGTCTATTCCGAGGCCGACCGCGACGCGCTGCACGCGCAGATTGCCGATGAGAGCGTCTGTATCGGCCCGGCGCGCGCCACCGAGAGCTATCTGCTGTCCGACCGGATTTTGGCGGCGGCGGTGGCGATGGGGGCCGACGCGATCCATCCGGGCTACGGGTTTTTGTCCGAAAATATCGCCTTTGCCCGGCGGGCGGGCGAGCTGGGCATCACCTTTATCGGCCCGTCGCCGGAGGCCATGCGGCTGTTGGGCGACAAGGCGCAGGCCATCCAGACCGCCAAGAGCGCCGGCGCGCCCGTCGTACCGGGCACCGACGGTCTGCTGCGCGATTTGGCGCACGCCAAAATCGAGGCTGAGCGCATCGGGTATCCGGTCATGCTCAAGGCCACCTCGGGCGGCGGCGGAAAAGGCATCCGGCTGGTGCGGGAGGAGTGCGAGCTCGCCTCGGCCTATGACACCGCCCGAGCCGAAGCCAAGGCCAACTTCGCCGACGACGGCCTGTACATGGAAAAATTTATCGTCTCGCCGCGTCACATCGAGTTTCAGGTGCTGGGCGACAAGCACGGCAACATGGTGCACCTGTTCGAGCGCGAGTGCTCCATCCAGCGCCGCCACCAAAAGCTCATCGAGGAGTCGCCCAGCCCGTTTTTGACACCGGCGCTGCGCGCCGAGATGGGCGCGGCGGCCGTCCGCATCGCCCGCGCCGCCGGGTATTACAACGCCGGCACGGTGGAGTTCCTCGTGGACGCTGACGGAAAATACTACTTTATGGAAATGAACCCACGCATTCAGGTGGAGCATCCGGTCACCGAATGGGTGACGGGGCTCGACCTCGTGGCCGAGCAGATCCGCATTGCCGCCGGCGCGCCGCTGGGCTATGCCCAGTCCGATCTTGTCCAGCGCGGCCACGCCATCGAGTGCCGCCTCAACGCCGAGGATCCGGCGCGCGCCTTCGCGCCCTGTCCGGGCGTCATCCGCGCCCTCAACCTGCCGGGCGGACCGGGCGTGCGGGTGGACTCGGCGGTCTATCAGGACTACCGCGTGCCGCCGTATTACGACTCGCTACTGGCCAAGCTGATTGTCCACGGGCGCGACCGCGCCGAGGCGCTGGCACGCACCCGCCGGGCGCTGGCCGAGTTTATTTTTGAGGGCGTGACCACCACGGCCGACTTCCAGAGCCAGATTTTGCAGGAGCCGGACTTTGTAGCCGGGATCTTTTCGGTGGACTATCTGGAGACGCACAGCTTCACAGTGTTCTGAAATTCCTTTTGATGCCAGCATCAAAAGGAGTGCAATAGGGATATTTTTTGGCCGGAATGAATCCGGTCAAAAAATAAACGATTTACGGGAGAAAATTTACGAGGAGTTGGGACGGTGAGGTTATGTTAACCGATCTGTTTAAAAAAGCGCGGTATATTTCGGTGCCGATGGCCGAGCGTGTGCGGCAGGAAGCCCAGTTTGATCTGCCGGCCGATTTGCAGCTTGTCTGCCCCGGCTGCAAGAAGCCGGTTTTCCGCGAGGATTATGAAAACACCTTCAAGGTCTGCCCGCATTGCGGCCACCATGAGCGGCTGTCCGCGCCGGAGCGGGTGCTGTCTGTCTGCGACAAGGACAGCTTTTCCGAGTGCTTTACCCGGCTGAAAAGCATGAATCCGCTCGATTTTCCGAACTATTTGGAAAAAATTGATGCCCTTCAGAAAAAGACCGGACTGGCCGAGGCCGTCGTCACCGGACGGTGCACGATTGACGGGCAGCCCGCCCTGCTGGCCGTCATGGACAGCCGGTTTATGATGGCGTCGATGGGCAGCGTCGTGGGCGAAAAGCTGGCGCTGCTGTTCGAGCTGGGCATTCAGGACAGCCTGCCGGTCATCGTGTTCACCGCCTCGGGCGGCGCGCGGATGCAGGAGGGCATTTTGTCGCTGATGCAGATGGCCAAGGTCAGCGGTGCGGTCGGCGCGCACAGCGCCGCCGGACTGCTCTATATCACGGTGCTGACCGATCCGACCACCGGCGGCGTGACGGCCAGCTTTGCCATGCTGGGCGACGTCATTTTGGCCGAACCAAAAGCGCTGGTAGGGTTTGCGGGTCGCCGTGTCATCGAGGGGACCATCCATCACCGTCTGCCGGACGATTTCCAGAGCGCGGAATTTTTACGTGAGCACGGCTTCGTGGATCGCATCGTCCCGCGGGGCGAGTTGCGCACCACGCTGGGCAAGCTGCTCGCCATGCACAGAAAATAAAAGGAGGTGCGCCCTATGGCGCAGGCCGAGCTGCCGAGCGCGGCGGTACGCAAGATGGAACTGGCCCGCCACCGCGAGCGGCCCACCATCCGGGACTATATACCGCTGATTTTTGACGAATATATCGAGCTGCACGGCGACCGTCAGTACGCCGACGATCACGCCATTACCGGCGGGCTGGCGCTGTTTGAGGGGCGTCCGGTGACGGTGATCGGGCATGTCAAGGGCAAAAACACCAAGGAAAACATCGACGCCAACTTTGGCATGGCGCATCCGGAGGGATACCGCAAAGCCTTGCGGCTGATGAAGCAGGCTGAAAAATTCGGCCGCCCGGTTCTCTGCTTTGTGGACACGTCCGGCGCCTATTGCGGCATCGGCGCGGAGGAGCGCGGCCAGGGCGAGGCCATTGCCCGGAATTTAATGGAAATGATGGCGCTGCCCGTCCCGGTGGTCACGGTGGTGACCGGCGAGGGCGGCTCGGGCGGTGCGCTCGGGCTGGCGGTGGCCAACCGGGTGTACATGCTGGAGAACGCGGTCTATTCGGTCATCTCGCCCAAGGGCTTCGCCAGTATTTTGTGGAAGGACGCCGCCCGCGAGGCCGAGGCCGCCGACATGCTCAAAATGACGGCGCAGGATCTGCTGGGCTTCGGCGTCATCGACGATATCATCCCCGAGCCCGACGAGGGCGCACACAAAAACCTCCGGCTGACCGCCCAGAGCGTCAAGCTCACCATTGCCGGGGCGCTGGAGGAGCTGACCGGACGGCACGATCTGGCGGCGCTGCGCTACCAAAAATACCGCGCGATGGGGCAGTATCTGCCGGGATATTGATCCTTCGCTGATATCCGCACGCGGAATTGGATATACTACGCCTATCCAATCATACGCGGGAGGGTAATATGGCTAAGGCAGGCATGCGGCGGCCGGATCCGTCGGATCCGCACGGCACCGAGAGCAACAAAAAGCAGAGATTCCCCAAAAACGACACGGCCCCGGTTCCGGAAATGCAGGGAAAAGCGAAGACATCGGGCAAAACAGTCGGACCCATGCAGGACAGAGGCCAAAAGGACGAACGATAAAAACTCCCCTGCGGCTTGCGCCGCAGGGGAGTTTGCTGTTAGGCGGACGGCGGCGGAGCCTGCGTCGGCAGATCGGACGGCGACGGCTCGGTGCTGACGCCTACATCGGGCGGCAGGGTCGGCGGCGCGACGGCGCCGTCCGGCGGCGGCGAAATGTCGGTCGGGCTCGGCGACACGTCAGGAGATACAGCGTCGGGCGGGGTCGGCGACACGGCGTCCGGCGGGGTCGGCGTGGGAGTCGGGGTCGGGGTCG
>JAVBOJ010000094.1:0-5709 GCA_031550755.1 Oscillospiraceae bacterium | reverse complement strand
CTTTGCGCACCTGCAGCGGCACGCGCTCGGTGTTCATGGCCATATAGCCGTAACCGGCGTTGTCGATGAGGTCCATGCGCAGATCGGGATTTTCTCTAATCTCCGCCACCGTCTCTTTTTTGGCGGACGGGTTGGCGATGTCGATGTTGCCGGCGGCCAGGTTGGGCATAATGTCATTCTGCGGGATATACTGCCAACGGACGGTACCGGTCTTGGGCACGCCTTTGAAGAACTTCGTGTTGGCGGTGGCGGTAGCGATATTGTCGGCAAAACCGCCCCAGATATACGGGCCGGAACCCATGGGGTTCATATTGGCCAAAATGGGAGCCACATCGCCCTTGGTGAGCTTGCCGTAATAATGCTCGGGGATGAGGTTGCCGGCGCCGTGATTGCCGGCCAGACCGCGATCGGCGTAGATGTCGATCTTGGTGTATTTGACGGTGCAGGTATAGTCATCAACGCGCTTGACGCCCGAGATCTCGGTCACGTTGACGCCGCCGGCGAGGTTGTTGAGGGCGTACTGCGCTTTGTTGTAATCGGTGAACCAGGACACAGTGTCGTAGGCTTCCTTGTACAGCTCGTACTCAACCTTGGCAACCAACTCGAGCATCTGGTCGGCATTGGTCGCATCGATCTTGGCCAGATCGTCGCCGTAGCCTTCGTCGGTGACATAGGTGGCCCAATCTCTGCCGTCGCCAATGTCGCCGGCCGGGTCGCCCGTCCACCAGGCGTCAAGGCCGGTTTCCTTGGCGTACAGGAGGAAGTCTTCCCAAGTAATGTTCTCGGGGGCGTACTTGGTGGCGGCTTCGGTCTCAATGCCCGCGATATCGGTTGAATAGTTGGGGTTGTCATAGAAATATTCGTTGATGCCTTCGATGAAGGAACCGAGCAGCGAGCCGGGTTTGCCGGAATAGCTCGGATCCGCGCGGACATAGAGACCATAGAGATAATCGTCAATGGTAACTTTTTCGCCGTCGGTGAAGGTCATGTTTTTGTTGACGGTGATGGTGTACAGCACGCCGCCGTCGTCCTGCTGCTCGGCCTTGATGGTGCCGCCGTAGGGCTCCAGCTCGTTTTTGGCGTTGATCTGGCAGATCGGGGTGAAGATCTGGTCGACCACTTGATGGTCATAGGCGCTTTCCACCAGGAACGGGTTCCACTTTTCCTCGAAGGTGGCATCGACGCCAATGACCAAAATGGTATCGGCGGGTTTGGCCGGGTTGCAGGCGGCGATACCCAGCGTCATGACGATTGCCATCAACAGGATAAGTAGACGTTTTGCTTTTTTCATTTCTTTTTTCCTCCTCGCGAAAATTTGTCTGCATCCGGTCGTGCCAAGACATGGCACACAGATGTAAATGTATTTTATACTTATTCCACATTTTTTTCAAGGGTTTTATATGAATTTACGTTATTTTCCTGAAAAGACCACTTTTTAAATCCCGAAAATCGTTTGTATAAATATACAATTCGGTCAAAAAACGCGTTTTAGTTTTACAAAAAAAGCAAAATTTTTATTTTATATCCACCATAATTTTGACGGCGCTTTCGCGGTTCCGCTCGATAAACCGGAAGGCCTCGGCCAGCCCTGCCAGCGGAAAGTGCCGGCTCATGAGCGGCTCCAGCGTGACCTTCCCCTCGTCCACGAAGGCCACGGCGTCCCGCCAGCTCTGCTCGGTGTACATCAGCGTGCCGATCAGGCGCAACTCCCTGTCCTGCACCAGCCCCACGCTGAGGCTGACCTTGTCCTCAAACACGCCGGCGACCACGATGTCGCTCCCCTTTCGGGCGACTTGCACGGCCTGCTCCATGGTGCTCTGCGTGCCGACGCACTCGAGGATCACGTCGGCGCGGGCCTCTCCCCAGGCTCTCTCCAGCGCGGCGGACAGCTCCTCCCGCGCCACGTTGACCGTGTGCGTGACGCCGCAGTCGCGCGCCAGCGCCAGACGCGCGTCGCTTACATCGGTGATCATGACCTCCGCCGCCCCAAGAGCGCGGGCGGCTTGCGCCGCAAGGTTTCCGATGGTGCCGGCGCCCAGCGTCAGCACATGCTTGCCCCGGATGTCCCCGGCGCGGCGCGCGGCGTGGATGCCCACCGCCAGCGGCTCCAGCATGGCACCCTGATCAAACGTGAAGGCGTCGGGCAGCCGGACGCAGAGCGACGCGGGCAGCGCCAGATACTCCGCCATCGCGCCGGTACTTTGGCAGCCGATGACCCGCAGCTGCTCGCAGATATTGTACCGCCCGGCGCGGCAGGGCGGGCATGTCCCGCAGAAAAGCTGCGGCATGGCGGTCACCCTGTCGCCGACGACCAGCCCCTCCGCGCCGGGGCCGAGCGCCGCCACCGTACCGGAAAATTCATGCCCCGGCGTAACCGGCAGGGAGATAAACGGATGCTTCCCGTAATAGGCGTGGATATCCGACCCGCAGATCCCCACGCGCGCGATTTCCAGCAAAACCTCACCCGCTCCGGGCGTCGGAACGGGCACCTCGGCCGAGGTGATGGTCTGCGGCGCGGCCAGTGTCATTTGCAGCATATTCCTTTGCGGGGAGACCGGCGAAAGCCGGCCTCCCCTACTCCTTACTCAGTTGGTAACATTAACCGTAATGGTTTTCGTGATGCCGTCGGCGGACACAAGGATCATGACGGTGCCGGCGGCTTTGGTGGTGATCAGTCCCGTGCGGCTGACGATGGCGCGGGCGGGATTGAGCGATATATAGGTGGGCAGATCGGGATTGCCTGCATCGCAGTCGATTTGGATCTGATAGATTCTTCCTTTTTTCACCGAAAGCAGCGACGGGGTCAGCACTTTCAGGTAGCTGGCCTTGACGAATATCAGATTGTCCAGCGCCTCCCGCATCCGCGCCGCGGCATAGTCCAGATCGCTCTGGGCCTTGTTGCGATAACCGAGGATACACTCGGCCACGCCCAGCGCCTCGGTCACGGCGGCAAAGGACTCCGGCGTATAGCGCCACTCTTCCAGCGGCGCGGCTTCATTGAGGAGGACGCTCAGCGGCGCGAGATCCACGGAATAACCGACCGGGAAATAATACAGGCCGTAGTTGTCCAGATTGGTGTTCCACAGCACCGACAGATCGTTGCCGCCGGAATCGTTCTGGCCGCGTGCGGCATGCAGCCGCATGGCATACAGGGTGGTGGCGGTGCTCGGCAGGGCGATGTCCTCAACCATGACGCCGTCAACCTCCGCCTGATCGGCCTCGTCGCGCGGGGTTACGCTCAGCCAGGCGGTCTTGTTGGCGAAATCAAACTCGATGTTGACCAGATACAACACGCCGGTGGGCAGCCCCAGATCCACGGCGTTGGAGGCGGCGTGGAAGCCGTCGCCGCGCACATTGGGCGCGGTGTTGCTGGCGAAATAGCCGATGTGTCCATTGGAGGACGCCTTCAGGCCGAAGAACAGGGAATTGGCGTTGTTGCTGCCGCTGTAAAAGCGCAGCTCGGTGACGTTGCGGCTGTCGGGCAGGCTGGAGAACCACTCAAACTGCACGGCAGTCTTGGAGGAGGCGGGATAACTGACGAACGTCTTTTTACGGGAGCGCTCGCCGGACGCGCCCACATAGTAGTTGAGGTAGCCGTTGCCGTTGTCCTCAATGATCAGCGTCGGCGCGCCGCCGCTCGGATCGGCGGTCGTGCCCCAGCCGGCGGCAAAGTTGCTTTGGAAATCGTCGTACAGATAGGTGTTCATGATGCGGACAAGGCCCTGATAAGCTGCCTTGAGCTCGGCGGCGGCAGCGGTCAGGTCGGCCTCCGGCGCGGCCATGGCGGCCTTGGCGGCCTCGGCGGCGGCGATGAATGCCTCATAGGACACATAGGTGTAGTCATAGCGGTCGGCCTTGCGGTACATTTCGAGCAGATTGGCAATGGTTTCCGCGGCGGGCTCGGTGTAAACGCCGACGCTCAGACCGGCCGACTTGGCCGACTCACCGTTGACGCCGCGCGAGGCGACAGCGTACTCATACGCGCCGGTGTGGGCGATGGTCATCGAGCATTTTGGGCCCTCCATGCCGGGCAGCACATAGGCGGTAGCTTCGGCATATTCGGCGAAGTTGTCACCGGTGCCGGCGGCGCGGCGGTAAATCGGGAAGCGGGAGATGAGCTGTGCGGGATCATACATGACATCCTCCGGGCAGTCCCAACCCAGCGTCACCGAGGTGGCCGTCTGGCGCAGAATGCGCAGGTTTTCCGGCACATAGGTGGGGCCGGCGTTGACCGCCGTGGGCGCGGTGGCGGTGTTATAGGCGTTGAGGGGCAGACTCGCAATGCTTTTCATGGAGTTTGTCACCATCTGCGCCCACAGGATGCCGCCCACGCGGGAGGGATGGGTGCCGTCAACAGTGATATAGCCGCGCTGGGTCGGGGTGCGGGCGCCGTTGTAGGTGGACACCATGGCGCGCAGGTCGATGTAGGACAGCCCGTCGGCGGCCGCCACGGCGTTCATGCGGTTGCCGTAGTTTGCGTTGGCGCTGGAGCCGGAGACCAGAATGGGCACGCCGCCGCGCGAGAGAACGGCGTTTGTGTACCGGCGCAGCCACGGGTCAAAGTTCACGTCGGAGGGAATATAGCGCCGGCCGGCGGCCGACTCGTTGATGCCCCACTCGATGAGTACCACGTCACCCGGACGCAGCTTGAGCAGCACATCGTTCCAGAAGCCCTCGGTCAGATAATTTTTGGCCGACATGCCGCCCAGCGCCCAGTTCTCCACGTGGACATCGTCGGTGAAGAAGCGGTCAAGCACCGAGCCCCAGCCGGTCTGCTCGGGGATGGGGGCCAATGACGGGTTGGTAAAGGGCGGATAGGTGGCGGTGGTGGAATCGCCCACCGCGTAGAGGTTGGGCACGGCGCGCGGCGTGGTGTCCATGGCGCGCGGCGCGATTTCGATCGCGGTGATACAGGCGGGGGAAATCTGGGTTCCATCGGCGGCCATGGCGCCGGTAATCTCAATGGTCAGCTGTCCGTCCCAAACGACGGCGGTGTAGGTGTCTTCCAAAGCTTCGTAGGGCTCGCTCCAAATCGGCTGAGAAGGCTCGGTGGTATAGGTGTTGGGGAGCGCGTCGGAAAACCAGGGTACCGCGTTGAAATTTTCCTCAATAACCGCGCCCGAGCAGACGCTGAATCCGGAGCCGCCGCGCACGATCTTCACATCGTACACACCGTTGGGCACATCCACCACAAAGGTGGGGTAAATATAGTTGGAGGTGCTGGCGCTTACGGTTTCGCGAATGTGGTTGCCGCCGAGATATTCGGCGTACAGCGGATTGGGAAAGCCGAAAACCGTGACCACGGTCAAATGGATGCGGGCGTCGTTTTTCCATCCATAGCCCAGCTCACTGGTATAGCTGGTACTGGTGCCAACACCTAAATAGCCCGGGACAGCACTGACGGAAGGGCCAAAATCAAATTTCCAGGAGGTTTGCGCGGGTTCGGGATTTTCTTCCAGCGCGACGGCCAGCGGCGCACAGGAAAAAAGCAGGGCGAAGGCCAAGGCCAGAGCCAGCAGTTTGTGTTTTTTCATGTTTTTTCTTCCTTTCTTCTCTTCTTCATGGTCAGCCGGATTGTTTCGGGACAGAGCCTCCCCCCTTCCCAAGCGGTTTCCGTTGCATTACGAGGGCATTCTATCATAAAGAAATGAAAAAAAATAGCCCATTTTTAGAAAATTTCACCAAAGAATATTCATTTCTCCGCCGCAA
>JAVBOJ010000073.1:0-8379 GCA_031550755.1 Oscillospiraceae bacterium | reverse complement strand
GAAAGGCGGCGCTCAAGCGCCAGCCGGGCGGCGTACAGCCCGCGCAGGGAGCGCCCCAACGCGCCCAGCAGCATGATCGGCTCCTCCCGCATAGCCAGCAGGTCGAGCAGCTCCCGCATGGCCTTTGGGTAGTCCCGCATGGCCAGCGCGTCGGTCAGATGAAACACCACCGCGTCGAGCACCGGCACCGCCACCGCGTCGATGTCGGTGCGCGTGACCGCCTCCCGTGTCGCATGGGCGGCGATTTTGTCGATTTCATGGGACAGCGAGGTCATCAGGTTGCCGCAGAGAAACACCAGATATTCGCAATCGGCTCGGCTGATCTGTTTTTTGTGGGCGGCGAAATGCCGCGCAATCCACGGCAGCAAATCGGAGGACGACTGGGCGGCAAACTCCACAAGCAGCCCGTTTTTTTGGAGGTGGGCGTGCAGCTTTGTCCGCGCGTCCTGTTTAAAGGGCAGAATGTCGTAGACAAACAGCAGGCAGGTGCCCTCCGGCGGGTCGCAAAACAGCTCTTCCAGATAGGGCTTCAACGCCGCGTCGGCCTTGTAGACATCCAAGTCGCGCACCACCACCAGCCGCGTTCCGCCCACCGGCAGGCTCTCGGCGGTGTCGCGCAGCGTATCGTCGGAGAGGTCGCGCCCCTCCAGAAGGGTGTAGTCGAATGCCTCCAGACCCGGCGTGACCAGCGCTTTTTTGAGCTGGGCGGTGTAATGCTCACGCAAATAGCTCTCCGGTCCGTGAAACAGATAGAGCCGGCGGAGCGTATTCTCCTTGAGGTCTTTTTTGAGCAGGGCGAGTGCGTCCTGTTTCATCCGCCGTTCTCCTATCCCACCCGGATGTGGATGTTTCCGTCCAGATCCGTCCTGAAAATATCAATATCGCGCTCGGCCAGCCGCGCCAGCGTTTCGCCGCCGGGATGCCCGTAAGTATTGCGCGCGCCGACCGAGATGACGCCGACCTCCGGCAGGGAAGCGTCCAGTAGCTCGGCGGATGTCGAGGTGCGCGAGCCGTGATGGCCGACGATGAGCACCTCGATATCGGGCAGAGTCGTCTGGCGCAGCAGCGCCCGTTCCATCGCCGCCGGCAGGTCCCCGGTGGCCAGCAGCTCGAAGCCGTCCTTTTGACACAGCACCGACAGGCAGAGCTCGTTTTGGTCGCCGAGGCCCTGCGGCGGGTAGACCGTGAGGGAGGTTTCACCCAGCGGGAGGCTCAGCTCGGTGTCCACCGCCGTCACCGGGATGTTCCGCTCCGCCGCGTCCAGCAGGATGGAGTTCCGCAGGGCGTTTGGCTCTTCCCCCTCGGGCAGAAGGATTTGCGACACGGGCAATATGTCCAGCAGCACCGGCGCGCCGCCGGCGTGATCCTCGTGGGTGTGGGTGAGGATGAGCAGGTCGATTTTGAAGCGCCCCAAGCTTTTGAGGGCGTCGGCGGCGGTGCGGGCCACAGAGGACGACCCTCCGCCGCAATCGATTACGGCGGTTTTCTCGGGCGTCAGCACCAGCAGGCACTGTCCCTGTCCCACATCCAGCGCGATGATTTCCAGCGGCGCGACGCGGGCAAAGGTGAACAGCAGCGCCAGCGCCAGTCCGGCGGCGGTCAACGCGGTCGGGAAAATGAAGTCGCGGCGCTGGAGGGTCTTGCGGCGGAAGAAATACAGCAAAAACAGGCTGTAGGCCAGCAGGAAAAACGCGGAAAAGTATTCGTTTTGCAGCTTGAGCGCGGCAAACGGGATGCCCGCCAGCGTCCGGATAATGCCGGCAAACAGTTCCAGCGCAAGAGAAACAGGGAAAGCCACGACCAGCGCCAACGGTGCCCACAGAAGGAGCAGCAGGCGGGCGATAAGCCCGCCGAGGAAGGAAAACGAAACCAGCCACAGCGACAGCACATTGGCGATCGGCGAGACCAGCGAGATGCTCTGAAAATACACGGCCAGCAGCGGCAGGGAAAACACCAGCGCCGCCAGAGAGGTGCCCAGCGTCGCGCCGACAAACCGAAACAGGCGGCTCGGCAGGTAGCGCTTGGACGGGCGGGTCAGCTTTTTCTGCCACGACCGGGCAAAAAGCAAAATGCCCAGCGTCGAGGCGAAGGAGAGCTGCAACCCGATGTCGCCGATGGCGTACGGGTTGAGTAAAACGAGCAGACCCAGCGCCAGCGACAGGGCGGACAGCCCGTCGTATTCCTGCCCCAACAAGAGTGCCAGCAGCAGCGCGGTCTGCATCACGCCGGCGCGCACCGCCGACGGCGGAAACCCGATCATGGCGATGAACAGAAAAAGAATTGGAACCGAGACAAAAAAGGCCAGCTTGCGCCGTTTTCGGCACAAGGTAAACACAATGCCCGCCAAAAACGAGACATGCAAACCGGACACGCTGACGACGTGAGCCAGCCCCGTGTCGGACAGCGCCGCCGCAAACCCGGGCGGGACGCCGGCCGTGTCGCCTGTGAGCAGCGCCGCCAAAAAGCCGGCCTGCTCCGGGGCGAACAGCTCGCCAAAGCCCTCCTTGAACCCGTGACTGAGGATGGCAAAACGCGCGCCGAGGGAGATGTGTTCCGGCGACGAGACGGTCACTGCCCCGCGCGCGACGGCGCGCAACGTGACCCCGTACCGGCGGTAGGTGGACAGCGCGTCGTCCGGTGAGCCGGGCAGGGGCGCTTGGAGCACGGCGGTACATGCCATCACATCCCCCGGCCGCAGCGACGCAAGCGTTTCGTCCAGATAGAGGATCGCTCTCGCCGTAACGCCCTGCGGCAGAACGACATCGGCGCGCACAGCAACGCCGTAGGCCGTCCGCTCCGGGTAGGTCGTCACCGTCGCCGACACCGGCAGGGTCTGCCCATCGTAGGGCAGCGCCGGGGCGACGCGCAGCGCGTCATAGCCCGCGCGCCAGAAAAATCCAACGGTCAGAAAAACGAGGACAAACAGGGCGGCTCGAACGGCCTGCGTCTTTTGGCGCAGAAACACAAAAAGGCCGCCTGCCGCGGCGGCCGCGCACAATACGCCGGCCCAAACGGCCGCGCCAAAGGGAAGCGCACCGGCCGCCGCCATGGCGGCAGCCAGCGAAAATCCTCCCCAGGCAAGCGGCCGTTTCATAAAAACAATCTCCTATTTGTTGAAATCAGCCCGGCGGCCAGCCGAACGCACGACCCGCCAGCAGCTGGAAATGCAGGTGCGGCACCGTCTGTCCGGCGTCTTTTCCGGTGTTGACCACCAGCCGGAACCCGCCGTCCCAGCCCAGCTCCTTGGACAGCCGCGCGACCACCGTCAGCAGATGCCCCAGCAGGGGCGCGTCGTCGTCAGACGCGTCGGACAGCGACGCGATGTGCTGTTTCGGGATGGCGAGCAGGTGGGTGGGCGCTTGCGGCGCAATGTCATGAAACACCAGCACCCGGTCGTCCTCATAGATTTTTTTGGACGGGATGTCTCCCGCGATGAGCTTACAAAACAGGCAGTCCGCCATACCATTCACCTCTTTATTTGGCGTTTTTTACCACAAAATCATCCACAATGGCCAGCGCGTCATCCATCTTGGAGACATCCTTGCCGCCGCCCATGGCGCTGTCGGGCTTGCCGCCGCCAGAGCCGCCGGCCACACGCGTGACCTCCCGGATGATATCCCCGGCGCGCAGGCCTCGCGCCACGGCGTTTTTGCCGCAGCAGGCGAAGAAGGTGACCTTGTCCTCCTGCGCGGTGGCCATGACGGCCACGACGTCCGGGTCGCGGTCGCGCAAAAAGTCCCCGGCGGCGCGCAGCGCGTCGGCGTCCAGTCCGGGCCGGATGGCGGTCACCACCCGCAGACCCGCGACCTGCCGCGCGGAGAGCAAAAACTGCTCGGCTTCCGATTTGAAGTCTTTTTGTTTGAGCTTTTCCACCTCGCGGTGGGCGTTTTTGAGGTCGAGCAGCAGCTGACCGGCCCGCAGCGCCAGCTCGCCCGGCACTGCCTTCAGATGCGCCGCCGTCTGGGCCACAATGGTCGAGAGCATGGCCATATCGTCCACCAGCTGCAAGCCCACATGCGCCTCAATCCGGCGCACGCCCGCCGCCACTGAGGCTTCGGACGTCACGGCAAACGCGCCGATTTGGGCGGTGTTGTCCAGATGGGTGCCGCCGCAAAGCTCGAGCGAGACGCCGCCCATGCGCACGACACGCACCGTGTCGCCGTATTTTTCGGAAAACAGCGCCATGGCGCCCAGCTTGCGCGCTTCCCCCTGCGGCATTTCGGTCGCTGTGACGGGGTAGGCCGCCAGCGCCATTTCGTTGACCCGGCGGGCAACGCGAGAGAGCTCCTCCGGCGTGACGGCGGTCATGTGCGAAAAGTCAAACCGCAGACGATCGGGCTCGACCAGCGACCCGGCCTGGGTCACATGCTCGCCCAGCGTTTCACGCAGCGCGGTATGCAGCAGATGGGTGGCCGAATGGGCGCGGCGAATGGCCTGACGGCGGTCGGGATCGACCGCGGCTTCCGCCGTATCGCCCACCGACAGACTGCCGGAAATGATCTCCCCGGCGTGGAGAATCTTGCCGTCGGGGGTTTTCTGCACCGAGTCCACCCGCAGCACGCCGCCCTCGGTGGAGAGGATACCGTTATCGGCGACCTGTCCGCCCGATTCAGCGTAAAACGGCGTTTTGTCCAGCACGACGGCGACCCGCGCGCCTTCCTCGGCCGATTGAATCAGCTCGCCGGCGACGATACAGAGGATTTTGCCGTTGTCTTGGAGGGTCTCATAGCCGGTAAAGACCGTGCGCAGGGAGCGATCCAGTCCCAGATCGACATTGTTCCAGCCCAGATCGCCCATGGCGGCGCGAGCCTGCCGTGCGCGGGTGCGCTGGGCGCCCATCAGCTCCTCAAATCCGGCCAGATCCAGCGTCAGCGCCTGTTCGGCCAGCATTTCCTGCGTCATGTCCACCGGGAAGCCGAAGGTGTCGTACAGCCGGAAGGCGTCCACGGCGGGGAAGGCGGTTTCCCGCGCGGTGCGCAGGGTCTCGATGGTGTCGCGCAGCAGCTTGAGGCCGGCCTCCAGCGTCTGGGCGAAGCGCTCCTCCTCAAGGCGGACGACCCGGCGGATGTGCTCGGATTTTTCCACCAGCGCAGGATAGGCCTGTCCGCTTTCGCGGATGACCGTTTCACAGACCTTGTACAGGAAGGGCTCGGAGATGCCCAGCAGTTTCCCGTGGCGGGCGGCGCGGCGCAGCAGCCGGCGCAGCACATAGCCGCGCCCCTCGTTGGAGGGCAGCACGCCGTCGCAGATCATCATGGTGGTGGAGCGGATATGGTCGGTGATGACCCGCAGGGAGACGTCTGTTTTCTCGTTTTGCTTGTAGATGACCCCGGCGATCTGGGCGATATGGGTCATGATGTTCTGGATGGTGTCCACCTCAAAGAGGTTGCCCACGCCTTGCATGATGCAGGCCAGACGCTCAAGCCCCATGCCGGTGTCGATGTTTTTCTGCTTGAGCGGGGAATAATTGCCCTGCCCGTCGTTGTGGAACTGGGTAAACACCAGATTCCAAAACTCCACATAGCGGTCGCAGTCGCAGCCGACCTTGCAGTCGGGGCTGCCGCAGCCGTACTGTTCGCCGCGATCGAAGTAAATTTCCGAGCACGGCCCGCAGGGGCCCGAGCCGATTTCCCAGAAGTTGTCCTTTTTGCCCAGGCGCGTCATGCGGCTCTCGTCAACGCCGACGTCTTTAACCCAAATGTCCCAGGCCTCGTCATCCTCGAGATATACCGAGGGATACAGTTTGTCGGCCAGCAGCTCCATCACCTCGGTGCAGAACTCCCAGGCCCAGGCGATGGCTTCCTTTTTAAAGTAGTCTCCGAAAGAGAAGTTGCCGAGCATCTCGAAAAACGTGCCGTGGCGCGAGGTTTTGCCGACGTTTTCAATGTCGGGCGTACGGATGCACTTCTGACACGTTGTCATGCGCCGGGCGGGCGGCGTGACCTCTCCGGAAAAATACGGCTTGAGCGGCGCCATGCCCGAGTTGATCAGCAGCAGCGACGCATCGCCCTGCGGCACGAGCGGAAAGCTGTCTGCCCGCAAATGCTGCTTGCTTTCAAAAAACCTGAGGTATTTTTCTCTGATCTCGTTCAGTCCCAATGTCTGCATGCGTTATCCTCCGTATATTTCCGGATTGTCTTTCATGACCTGCTGGTGTTCCTTCAGCGTCTTAGAGAACTTGTGAGAGCCGTCCTTGGTCAGCGCGTAGAAGAAGTAATCGGTTCTGCTGGGGTAAAGCGCGGCGCGGATGGCGTCGATCGACGGGTTGCAGATCGGCCCCGGCGGGAGTCCGGCGTACAGATACGTGTTGTACGGGCTGTCAATGGCCAGTTCCTCCGCGCCGAGGCGCGGCACACGCTGCGGAAGAATATACTGAATCGTCGCGTCGACCTGCAGTTTTTTGCTGTCCGAGCGTTCGAGGCGGTTGTAGATAACCGACGCGATGTTCTTCCGGTCCTCTACGTCGTCGGTCGCCTCGGCCTCAATCATCGAAGCGATGATGACGATGTCGTGCAGCGAATAGTCCATGTTTTCGGCGCGGGAGCGGTACTCGGCGGTGAGCTTTCGGTCAAAGTTGGCCAGCAGCTTTTTCAGTGCCTTGTCGGGATCCTCGCCGATGTAGAAGTCATAGGTATCGGGGTACAGGTAGCCCTCCAGGCGGTTCGGGCCGTACGGCAGGTCCGCCAGGAACGAATAGCCGTATTTTGTGACGCTTTCGGCCTCGCGCAGCAGTCCGATCGACGCGACCTCGTTTTCGGCGAGCAGGCTGAGAATTTGGTCGGCGGTCAGTCCCTCACGCAGCGTGATGCGGACGGTCAGGCGGTGCTCCGAACCCCTGCCCATGTTGGTCACCAGCGCGCGGTAGTCCCAGCCCGAGCTGACGACAAACTTGCCGGGCACGATCTTTTCCTCTGCGTGGGAGTAGCTGCAGTACAGGTTAAACAGCCACGCGTACTTGATGACGCCCTTTTCCTTCAGCTCGGCGGCGATCGACGGGATCGTAAAACTCTCCGGCACGTTAAACTCCACCTCGACCGGATCCTTCATCAGCGCCAGCACGTCGTTGGCGCAGACCCAGCCAAAGGAGGCCAGCAGAAACGAAACGCCGATGATGACGATCCCGTACAGAAGTCCGCTCAGGCAGCCGGTGTTGGCACGCTTGCGCCTGCGAAAACGCTCTTCTCTTTTTTGTGTTTCCGGCTGCCGTCCATCCGGTCCCGAGCCTCGCGCCGGCTTGGACGAAGACGCCGGTGTCCGGGGCGGTCCGGTGAGGGGACGGCGTTCTGGCGCACGATCTGGCATGAAAAATCTCCTTTTCCCATTCAGTAACACAGACAATTGCATTGGCATAGGATGAGGCAGATGAGCGAGGCCCACGGCCTTCCGTCAAATACTATGTGAGGTGACTTCCATGTGTTTTAAAGGCCTGTTTGAAGACTGCGACACCATTCTGCTGATCATCATCATTATCATCCTGCTGTGCTGCTGCTGCAACGACTGACGCAGCACCCAGCGCGATCCGCAAAAGGCAGATAACGCGTCAGACAGCGGGGCCGACGGCCCCGCTTGGCGTTTTTTTCAGGTCAGCGCCCGCGGAAAAGCTTCGCTGCAAATGGCCCTGCGCTGAGTTTCGGACGCCTCCCAGCCTCGCAGCATCGCCAGAAGTTTGAGCCCGAACTCGACAGACGAGCCGGCGGCCTCGGCCGTGATGATGTTGCGGTCATGGGTTACGCGCTCGTCGTCCTGGAGCTTCGCGCCGAGCCTCGCCAGCTCGCCGCGCACGCTCGGATAGCAGACCGCCCGCCGTCCCTTCAGCAGACCGTGCTCGGCGAGAAGGACCGGCGCGGCGCAGATGGCGCCGATAAGCTTCTCCTTTTCGGCCATGTCGAGCAGCAGCGCCTGCAGCTCACCGCAGGCGCGCAAATTGTCCACGCCCTTGCCGCCGCCCGGCAGGATCAGCATCTCGAAAAGATCGGCGTCCGCGTCCCCGACGAGCATGTCGGCGCGCACGGTCACGCCCTGCCCCGACATCACGTCGAGGGCGGAGCAGCCAGCCATGCGTACGTCGACGCCCGCCCGGCGCAGCAGATCCACCGGCGCGAGCGCCTCGACGGTTTCGAAGCCTTCGGCCAAAGCCACAATGACCATGGTGGCACTTCCTTTCTCATACCGCTCACTTGCTGAAAACATTGCGCTGTGTTTTCCCCGGGAACGTGCAGCTTGCTGTGTGTTTGATGTGTGGGGGGGGGGGGGGGGGGGGGGCGGGAGCGCCCCCCCCACACACAAAACACACATAGGCGGGGCCGGCGCCCCCCACCGCCACGCGCCGAGGGGATAGGCTACGTGTGCGGGGAGCGTACTCCAGCGAGCAGGGGGGCG
>JAVBOJ010000084.1:0-8529 GCA_031550755.1 Oscillospiraceae bacterium | reverse complement strand
AGCGGCCCTTTGTCATTGTCCACAGTTTCCCATGCTTGCCGACCGAACAAACAAATCGTCAAAAAAGTAAATTACTTGGTTTACATAGCGGCAAAAGGATGATAGAATGTCCTGTAACAAGTTGTAAGGAGGAACCATCGTGGCAAGAAAGAAAAAAACCATGGACGGCAACACCGCGGCGGCGCATGTTGCCTACGCCTTCACCGACGTGGCGGGGATTTATCCCATCACGCCCAGCTCGGTGATGGCGGAGCTGGCCGACAAATGGGCGGCCGGAGGACAGAAAAATATTTTCAATCAGCCGGTCAAGGTCGTGGAAATGCAGTCGGAGGCCGGCGCCGCCGGTACCGTGCACGGCTCCCTGGCCGCCGGTGCGCTGACCACCACATTTACCGCGTCGCAGGGGCTTCTGCTGATGATCCCCAATATGTACAAAATCGCCGGCGAGCTTCTGCCCGGCGTCATTCATGTGTCGGCGCGCGCGCTGGCGTCCCACGCGCTGTCGATCTTCGGCGACCATTCCGACGTCATGGCCTGCCGTCAGACCGGCTTCGCGCTGCTGGCCGCCACCAACCCGCAGGAGGTTATGGACCTCGGCGCGGTGGCGCATCTCTCGGCCATCAAGGGCCGCGTGCCGTTTTTGCACTTCTTTGACGGCTTTCGCACCTCGCACGAGATGCAGAAAATCGAGATTTGGGACTATAACACCCTGAACAAGCTGGCCGATCATGACGCCATTGCCGCTTTCCGCGCCAATGCGCTCAATCCGGAGCATCCCGTCCTGCGCGGCACCGCCCAGAACCCTGATATCTTCTTCCAGGCGCGCGAGGCCTGCAACCCGTTTTATGACAATCTGCCCGCCGTGGTGGAGCAGTATATGAACGCTGTCAACGCCGAGACCGGCGCGGATTACAAGCTCTTCAACTATTATGGCGCACCGGACGCCGAGCGGGTCATCGTGGCCATGGGCAGCGTCTGCGACACCATTGAGGAGACCATCGACTACATGCTCGCCCGCGGCGAGAAGGTCGGTCTTATCAAGGTGCGCCTGTACCGCCCGTGGGTGGCTTCCAAGTTTATGGAAGTGCTTCCCAAAACCTGCAAAAAGATTGCCGTGCTTGACCGCACCAAAGAGCCGGGTGCAATGGGCGAGCCGATGTTCCTCGACGTTATGACCACACTGGCCGGCTCCGGCGTTGCCGTTGTTGGCGGCCGTTACGGTCTGGGCTCCAAGGACACCCCGCCGTCCAACATTTTGGCCGTCTATGAAAACCTCAAGGGCGCCATGAAAAACAACTTTACCATCGGCATCAACGACGACGTGACTCATCTGTCCCTGCCGCTCGGCGAGAACCCCGACACCACGCCGGAGGGCACCGTTTCGTGCAAATTCTGGGGTCTGGGCGCCGACGGCACCGTGGGCGCGAATAAAAACTCCATCAAAATCCTCGGCGATCATACCGATATGAACGCCCAAGCCTATTTTGCCTACGACTCCAAGAAGTCGGGCGGCGTCACCATCTCCCACCTGCGCTTCGGCCACAAGCCCATCAAGTCCACCTATTTCATCTCCAAGGCCGACTTTGTGGCCTGTCACAACCCGAGCTATGTGGACAAGTATAAGATGGTGCAGGACGTTAAGCCGGGCGGCACCTTCCTGCTCAACTGCGCGTGGGACGCCGACGCGCTGACCGCCCATCTGCCCGACGATATGAAAAAATATATCGCCGACAACAATGTCAGCCTGTATACCGTGGACGGCATCGGTCTGGCCCGCGAGATCGGTCTGGGCGGACGCATCAACATGATTTTGCAGGCCGCCTTCTTTAAGCTCTCCAACATCATTCCGCTGGACGACGCCGTGAAGTATATGAAGGACGCCGTCGTGTCCACCTACGGCAAGAAGGGCGAAAAGGTTGTCGCCATGAACCACGCCGCCATTGACGCCGGTGTGCAGAACCTCAAAAAGGTCGAGGTGCCCGCCTCGTGGAAGAACGCCTCGGGCACTACCTCCAAGAAGACGGTCGAATGCGCCCGTCCGGAGCTCAAAAAGTTCGTCGAGGAGATACTCATCCCGGTCAACGCCCAGCAGGGCGACATCCTGCCGGTGTCCGCCTTCTCGGGCGCCGAGGACGGCACCTTCCCGCAGGGCTCGGCCGCCTTTGAAAAACGCGGCATCGCCGTGGATGTGCCCGAATGGATTCCGGAAAACTGCATCCAGTGCAACCAGTGCTCCTATGTCTGCCCCCACGCCGTCATCCGTCCGTTTGTGCTCGATGAGGCCGAGGCGGCCGCCGCGCCGGCCTCGCTCAAAACCATGAAAATGACCGGCAAGGGCTGCGAATCCTACAAGTTCACCATGACCCCGACCGTGCTGGACTGCACCGGCTGCGGCTCCTGCGCCAACATTTGCCCCGCCAAGGAAAAGGCGCTGGTCATGAAGCCGCTGGAATCCCAGCTGGCCGTTCAGGCCGAGTATGATTACTGCTTTGACAAGGTCTCCGAGAAGGAGATTTCGGCGTTTGCCGTTTCCACCGTCAAGGGCAGTCAGTTCAAACAGCCGCTGATGGAGTTCTCGGGCGCTTGCGCCGGCTGCGGAGAGACGCCGTACGCCCGCCTCATCACACAGCTCTACGGCGACCGGATGTATATCGCCAACGCCACCGGCTGCTCGTCCATCTGGGGCGGCAGCGCCCCCGCCACGCCGTACACCGTCAACAAGGCCGGCAAGGGCCCAGCGTGGGCCAACTCGCTGTTTGAGGACAACGCCGAATACGGCATGGGCATGGCGCTTGGTGTCTCCCAGCGCCGCGCCCGTCTGGCCGACAAGGTGCAGGCGCTGGCCGCCCACGACTGGACGAATCCTCATTTGAAAGCCGCCGCGCAGAAATGGCTGGAGGTCAAGGACGACGGCGAGGCTTCCAAAACCGCCGCCGCTGAATTTGTGACCGCACTCAAGGACGGCACTGCGTTTACGGCCGCCGACGGCGCGCATTTCACCGGCGAATACGCCAAATACTGGGACGCTGAAAACACCCGTTGCCTCTGCGACGCCTGCACGCTGGCCCGTGAAATCCTGTCTATGAGCGACCTGCTGATCAAAAAATCCATCTGGATCTTCGGCGGCGACGGCTGGGCCTATGACATCGGCTTCGGTGGCCTCGACCATGTCATCGCCTCCGGCGAGGATGTCAACATCTTCGTCTTTGAGTCCGAGGTGTATTCCTACACCGGCGGTCAGGCCTCCAAGTCCTCCCAGATCGGTCAGGTGGCGCAGTTTGCCGCCGCCGGCAAGGTGCAGGCCAAAAAGAATCTGGCCGAAATCGCCATGAGCTACGGCTCGGCTTATGTGGCGCAGATTTCCATGGGTGCCAACTACAACCAGACCATTAAGGCCATCACCGAGGCCGAGAGCTATAAGGGTCCCTCCATCATCATCGCGTATGCCACCTGCATCAACCACGGCCTCAAGGGCGGCATGGGCAACTCCATGGCCGAGATGAAGGCCGCCGTGGACGCCGGTTACTGGCATATGTTCCGGTTTGACCCGCGCCTCAAGGACGAGGGCAAGAATCCCTTCTCGCTGGATTCCAAGGCGCCGACCGCGTCTTACGACGAGTTTATCCGCAAAGAGGTGCGCTACAGCACCTTGCAGCTCTCCTTCCCCGACCGCGCCGAGGAGCTGTTCAAAAAGGCCGGCGAGGCCGCCGGCGACAAGTATGAAAAGCTGGCGCGGATGCAGGCGCTCTACGAGCAGAAATAACGTAACACGGGGGCGGGTCGCAAGACCCGCCCCCGTCATTTGCGTCGAATACTCTCAAAAATCACGCTTGACAAAAAAACATGCTCCTGTTATAATGGCTAAGCGACTGTAGCCGTGCTGGTGTAGCTCAATCGGCAGAGCAGCTGATTTGTAATCAGCAGGTTGCTGGTTCGATTCCGGTCACCAGCTCCATTTTCTCATCACAGTCGCCTGACATGGGGGAATTCCCGAGTGGCCAAAGGGGGCAGACTGTAAATCTGTTGTCAGTGACTTCGGTGGTTCGAATCCACCTTCCCCCACCAAGAAAACGCGCCGTCTGTCGTTGACAGACGGCGCGTTTTCTTGGGAAGCTCTGATTAAATCGGCGCATGCCGGATTGGTGGGGAATTTGTTCTCAATCGAGGGGCAAATTACACATCCAGACGGCGTGTGAGGATTTATTCAAAGCTTCCCTTGCTATCGCCTACAAATCCACCCGACCGCCGCCCGGTATCTCCACCGTTTCGCCGTCGGCCGATACCCAGACCGGCCGCGCCGACGGGTTGACGATGATTTTTTCGTCGGCCGAGAGAATCAGGCGCTTGAGCGCGGTGATGTAGTCATAAATTTCGATGTTGGTGGCGTACCACACGTCCTCCAGCCCGGACACCGTGCGGCAAAGCGTCTCGATGAGTTCCCAGTTGTTGTCGTTGTCGAACTCATAGCTGTGCCCCCAAATGTAAAACAGCTGCATCCGCCATGGGTTGTCGCAGGCGGCAAACGCCTCGGCCCGCCCGAGTGCGTCCTTGTGATGGCAGGTCGGATCCCACCGCAGGAAGTTGTCGGGGATTTTGTAGCCGTTGGTGGAAACCACCGTCCGAGCGTAGCGCATCCCGCAGGGCTCGAGCAGCGCTTCCACCGCGTCGCTCGTCACGCCGAACGGGAAGGACATGCCCCGCACCGGATAGCCGCAGAGCGCCTCCAGATTCCGCTTGTCGTCCAACACTTCCGAGATGGCCTGAAACGGCTGTATTTCGGTCAGCCGCGGATGATGCACCGTATGTACCGACACCTCGTGCCCCTTGTACAGCGTCGCGACCTCCGCCGCCGTCACATAGCCCTCGGCGCCGAATTTTCCGGAGTTTACATGGAACGCGCCGCGGATGCCGTACCGGTTGAAAATGTCCACCAAGCGCCTGTCCTGCGTCCGTCCGTCGTCATAGCTCATGGTCAGCATGCGGCGCTTGCCGCCGTGGAATCTGTCAAATCGTATCATAGTACATCCCTCCCGTATTCATTATATCGAATGCGAGAAAAAACGCAATAAAAACCGGAGTGAGGATCACTCCGGTTTTTCCGTCTTCACCTATGTCTGTATGCCCTAGCTGGCTTTGGGGGACGCGGAGACCGAGGGGCTCATACTGGGAGAAACCGACGGGGCGGACGGGCTCACGCCGGGAGACATCGACGGCGCCATGGACGGGCTCAGGCTGGGAGACGCGGGCGCCGACGGACTGGCGCTTGGCGCACGGCTGGGGCTCGGACTGAGCGACGGACTGGCGGCCACAGACGGGGAGTTGCCCGGGGAAACGGAGCCCTTGGGTGAGGTCGAAGCGCCGGGGGTGTTAGGGCCGCAGGCCACAAGCGTCAGGATCAGGAGCAGGCAGGCAAGGATCAGCACGATTTTGCGATTCATGTGGCGAAAACCTCCTATATAATTGAATGCGTTTGTATCAACAGGCTTTAGTATTTGCAGGGTTTTTGCTTTTAACCCCGCGCAGGGGTGGAAAAATGAGGAAAATTTGAAATGTCTTCCCCCCTCCGGGACGCTTTGCTTGACACCGCCCCGCAAATGCGATACACTTTTTGAATATAAATAACCTATGTTATGTTTTACAGGGGGAGGATTTTTTATGAGTACTTGTCCTGCCTGCCGCCACGAGGCGGAAGACGGCGCGGCGATTTGTCCCGTCTGCGGCGCGGCGCTGGAGGAAAACATCTCCATCGATCCCAAGGACACCGGATGGCATCTGAGCGCCAATCAGGACGGCCCGGCGTGGCCGCTGGACGCGCAGGGGCAGCCCGTGCCACCGCGTCAGCTCGTGCGTGCCGGAGACGGCACATCCTATACCATGACCCTGTCCATGATGGCGGCCTACGGCATCCCCACCGTCACCAAAATGCCCTACGGGGCGTTTTCCTCTCCAGTGATTTTCGGCGGCGCGATTTTGGGCGGCTACATTTTCGTGCCGGAGACGCTGTGGGAGGATGCCAAAGCCCTGCTCGACGCCGGCCCGCTGGAGGATGATTTCGAGGAGGAGGACACCATCGATGAATGAAACCTGTGCGCTGTGGCTTTCATCTCCGGCCGTCTCCGAGGAGGACAAGGCCGAGCTGCGGAGCCTGTCCGAAAAAGAGATCGAGGACCGTTTTTTCGCGCCGCTGGAGTTCGGCACCGCCGGTCTGCGCGGCGTCATGGGACCGGGTTTGCGGCGGATGAACGTCCACGTGGTGCGCCACACCACCCAGGCGCTGGCCAATCTGGTACACAAAGAGGGGCGGGACGCCTGCCGCGCCGGCGTGGCCATCGCCTATGACTGCCGACACAAAAGCGCCGAATTCGCCCGCGAGGCCGCCTGTGTGCTGGCGGCCAACGGCGTTTCTGTGCGGCTGTTTGACGAGCTGCGCCCGACGCCGGAGCTGTCCTTCGCCATCCGCGAATACGGCTGCACCGCCGGCATCAATATCACCGCTTCGCACAATCCCAAGGAATACAACGGCTACAAGGTCTACTGGGCCGACGGCGCCCAGCTCCCGCCCGAGCATGCCGCTGTCATGGCGCATGAGATGGAGAAAATGGATTTTTTCAAAAGCATCCTCACCATGTCCTATGACGAGGCGGTCGCCGGGGGGCGGATTGTCCTGATGGGCGAGGAGACCGACCGGGCGTTTTTGTCCTGTGTGCTGTGCCAGTCGGTCGATCCCGAGGCGGTGGCGCAGGCCGCGCCGCGGTTTAAAATCGTGTACACACCCTTCCACGGCGCGGGCTACCGGCTGGTGCCGCAGGCGCTGTCCAAGCTGGGCTTCCGGCATATTCTGTGCGAGCCGGAGCAAATGAAGCTCGACGGGGACTTCCCCACCGTGGCCTCGCCCAACCCGGAAAACAAGGAGGGCTTCGCCCGCGCCATTGAGCTGGCCCGCCAAAACGACGTCGATCTCATCATCGGCACCGACCCCGACGCCGACCGGGTGGGTGTGGTGGTGCGCGACCGGACGGGCGAATACGTCACCCTGTCGGGCAACCAGATGGGCGTGCTGCTGCTGGATTATCTGATCCGCGCCCGCCGCCGCCGCGGCACCATGCCGCAAAATCCCGCCGCCATCAAGACCATCGTCACCACCGAGATGGTGCGCGCGGTCGGGAAGGCGCACGGCGTCGCGGTCTTTGACACCTTCACCGGCTTTAAATTCATGGCCGAGCTCATCGCCCGGTTTGAAAGGGAAAAATCCCACCATTATCTGCTGGCGTTTGAGGAATCGTACGGCTATCTGGCCGGCGACCACGCCCGCGACAAGGACGCCGTGACCGCCTCCGTGCTGATCGCCGAGATGGCTGCATGGTATTTTTTGCAGGGCAAGAGCCTGTTTGACGCCATGCAGGAGCTATACGCAACCTACGGCCACTTCCGCGAGGCCACGCTCAACATCGTCATGCCGGGGCTGTCCGGGTTGACGCGCATGAAGGAGCTGATGAACTCCCTGCGCGAAAATCCGCCCCGGGACATCTCCGGGACCAAGGCGCTCTTTTTGCGCGATTATCTGCGCGGTGAGCGCTATGACCTTTTCTCTCCCGCCATTGAGGCGCTGCCGCTGCGCGGGTCGGATGTGCTGTCCTTTGAGATGGCCGACGGCACGGTGATTGTGGTGCGTCCGTCGGGCACCGAGCCCAAGATCAAGGTGTATGTGCTGGCGCGCGGCGACAGCGCGGCGGACTGCGACGCCAAGGTGAGCGATTATGCGAGCTGGGCGGGCGGCCTTGCGGCGTTGTAAGGGAAAGAAGGGCTTTTAACAAGGTACAAACAAAAACAGGCCGGCGGCCTGTTTTTGTTTGTACCTTGTACTATATCTCCGGGACGGCTCATACCATGATAAGGCAGGAGTCGTGATAGGAGGGGCGAGATTATGTTCATTTTCACCGCCAAGCTGACCAAGAAAAAGCTTGTGGCCGCCATTGTGGCGGCGGGCCTTGTACTGTGTCTCCTGATCGTTTTGGTGGCGGCGCGAGCTGACGCGCCTCCCCGCGAAACGGTCAGTCTGATGCCCGACGCAACCGGCATCCGGGACAACGATGACCGCATGGCGTTTCTGACGTCCTGCGGTTGGGAGGTCGGCGCGCAGCCCGCCGAATACACCGAGGTTGTTATCCCCGAGACCTTTGACAGCGTGCTGAACAATTACAATGAGCTGCAGGCCTCGCAGGGCTTTGATCTGCTCAAGTACAAGGGCAAGCGCGTCATGCGGTACACCTACGCGGTGGAAAATTATCCCACCGGAGAGAAAAATGTGTCGGCCGTGATTTTTGTCTACAAAAACCGGGTTATTGCCGGCGATGTGCATTCGGCGTCGCTGGACGGCTTCATGCACGGGCTGCTCAAGGGCGACAAGCCTTGCGACTGCAAGCCCGGCGCGGCCTGTCCGCCGGGATGCGAATGTACCGACTGTCCGAAATGAGAAAAAAGCTGTCGCGGGTCAAACCCCGCGACAGCTTCAGGCCGCTGACAAACAGG
>JAVBOJ010000063.1:0-23251 GCA_031550755.1 Oscillospiraceae bacterium | reverse complement strand
GACCTGACCGGCGTCGGCCCCGGCTCCCGCGTGGTGTCCACCAACCGCACCCTCAAGGTGCCGGTCGGGATGCAGTTTCAGGGGCGGGTGCTCGACGGGCTGGGACGCCCCATGGACGGCGGCCCGCCGGTCATCCCCACCACCTATTATCCGGTGGAAAATTCGCCGCCCAACCCCATCACCCGCCCGCGCATCCATGAGGTGCTGCCGCTGGGCGTGCGCACCATCGACGGACTGCTCACCTGCGGGCGCGGCCAGCGCATCGGCATTTTCGCCGGCTCGGGCGTCGGCAAATCCACCCTGCTGGGTATGATCGCCCGCAACGCCAAATCGGATATCAACGTCATCACCCTCATCGGCGAACGCGGCCGCGAGGTCAATGACTTTCTTATGCGCGACCTCAAGGAGGAGGGTCTCAAGCGCTCGGTCATCGTCGTGGCCTCCTCCGATCAGCCGGCGCTGGTGCGCTCCAAGTCGGCGCTGGTGGGCACCGCCATCGCCGAATATTTCCGCGATCAGGGCTGCAACGTGCTGCTGATGATGGACAGTCTCACCCGCTACGCCATGGCGCAGCGGGAAATCGGCATGGCCGTCGGCGAGCCGCCGGTCTCGCGCGGCTACACCCCGTCGGTCTACACCGTCATGCCGCGCCTGCTCGAGCGCACAGGCACCTCGCCCAAGGGCACCATCACGGCGCTGTATACCGTGCTGGTCGAGGGCGACGACCTAAACGAGCCCATCACAGACACCGCCCGCGGCATTTTGGACGGGCACATCGTCCTGTCCCGCGCGCTGGCCAACCGCAACCATTACCCGGCCATTGACGTGCTGGCCAGCGTGTCGCGCCTGATGCCGGACATCGTTCCGCGCGAGCAGTATGACGCCGCCGGGCGGGTCAAAAACATGATGGCCGTCCATCGCGACGCGCAGGATCTCATCAACATCGGCGCGTACCGCGCCGGCTCCAACCCGGACATCGACCGGGCGATCAAGTACAATCCCAAAATCAACGAGTTGCTGCAGCAGCGGGTGGATGACTACACCCCGTATGACACCACCATCGACCGGCTGATGCATTTGGAAGCATAAGTATGAAAAAATTCCAGTTTACGTTGCAGTCTCTTTTGAACGTCAAAGTTGCGCTGGAGAAGCAGTCCAAGGCGGAGCTGGCCGCCGCGGAGCAGCGGATCCAGGGCTTTTTGCGCGAACTGGCCGACATGGAGACCCGCCACCAGCTGCAAATCGCCCAGTACAACGAAAAGCTGCGGCGGGGCGTGCAGGCGCAGGATCTCACCGCGTACGCCATCGGCTTTCGCGCGACCTACGAGGGCTTTGCGCGCCAGCGTAAAAAAATCGAGGCGGCCGAGGGCGAAAAAAACCGCATCCGCAAAAAGCTGGCCGATGTCATGGGCGAGCGCAAGATGCTGGAAAAGCTCAAGGACAAGCAGCTGGCGGAGTACAACGAGGCCGCCGCCAAGGAAAATGCCAACATGATCGACGATTTTTTATCCAATAAAATTACCTCGGGGAAAACAGGAGGCTGACCGATATGGCAAGCGATTTGCGGGACGACGTGCAGGAAAAAGCGGCCGATAAAAAAGCCAAAGCGCCCAAGCCGGCCAAGCCCCCCAAGCCGGTCAAAAAACCCGCGCCCAAAAAGCCACCGGACAAAAAAGCCGCCAAGCCGGACAAAAAGAAGTCCGACAGCCCGAAAAAGCAAAAGAAGCCCAAAAAAGAAAAACAGCCCTCGACCGCGCGGGGCATGTTCATCATGTTTGTGATTTTTGCCCTGCTGCTGGGCGGCGCGGGCTTTGTTGTCATGACCAATCAGTTCGGCATGGGCGTGCAGGTGGGCAAAGCCCTTGGGCTGGAGTCGGTTGTTGATGCCGACCGCGAGGAGATTCTCAAGCAGTACGAGTCCGACCTCGATGTCCGCGCACAGGAGCAAAAGGCCGCCGCCACCGAGCTGTCCGACCGGGAAAGCAAGGTCTCCGCCCGCGAAAAGGCGCTGGAGGCCGCCGAAAAAAATCTGGAAAAGAAAAATTCGGACGCTGATGCGATAAAAGCTCAACTTGAGGAAAAAACTAACGATATAACTACTGTGGTCAAATCGCTGGAAGGGATGGATGCGTCCGCCGCCGCCGCGATTTTGACCGCCATGGCCGACCGCCAGTATATGCTCACGCTGTATGGGCAGCTGAAGACCGCCACCCAGACGGCCATCCTCGAGGCGATGAGCGCCAAGGATGCCGCCGCGCTGCTGGAGTCTCTGCGGTGAGGTACGTTTTTCTGAGGAGGCATGTGCGTGAACGATTTGTTGGGCGCGCTGAACGGCATGGTGTCCGGCCCGCGCCCGCCCCGCGATGTGTCGTCCCGCGTGGCAAACACCCTGCTGGAATCCTCCGGCGCTACCTTTTCCGAGCTGATTGACCGCGAAATTTCGCGCGCGCAGCCCAAAACCGTCCACCCCCCCGTCAGGCAGCCCCTGCCCCGCGCCATCAAGCCCTCCGAAACCATGGAGGAAGAAACCCCCGAGGAGCTGGCGGTACTGACCGCCGCGACCGCGTCTACGGCAACGGATGCCCCGGAGGCCACGGCCTCCCCCGACATGGAAGTCAATGTGGCGACGCCCACCGCCGCGCCGGTTCAGACCGGCGGCGAGCTCATGATTTTTTGGAGCCAGCTCATAAAAAATGATGAGGGTGGAACGCTAATCGATATACTGAACTCCCTCGGCATAGTCCTGCCCGACGACGCCGAGACGATGAGCGCCCAGGATTTGCTCGCGGCGCTCGTGCCCCAGCTGGAGGAGGCGGTCGCCCAAAGCGCCGCCCCGTCGGACAACCCCTTGCGCGACCAGCTTTTGGCCATTCTGGACCCCGAGTCCGGTCTGCCGCTCATCCCGGCCGACCCGGAAGGGGCGGATGACCTGAAGCAGCTGCTCAACATCCGCCACGCGCTGCTGTCGCTGGCGCGGGAGGTTCCCGGTACGCCGGAGGACGCGCCCGTGACGCCCGCCGCCGCAACGGACGAGCCGGCTCTGCCGCCGGTCGTGACGCTTGACGCCGGCGACGCCGCGCCGGACACAGCCGAGGGCGACGCGCCCGACGCCACCCTCCCGGCCCGAACAACCCGGACGGACGCGCCCGACGCGCGCGGGCTGTTCGGTTTCCAACCGGCGCAGGCTCCGGTGACCGCCCCGGCGGTGACGGTGACAAACGCCCAGGCCCTGCCGGTGTCGCCGTCGGAGATTTTCTCGCAGATTGTGCAGTCGGCGTCGCTCAACCAACAGGTCTCCGGCGTTTCGCAGATGCAAATTCAACTCAACCCCGCCTTTTTGGGGCGGGTCAACATCATCCTCACCGCCACCGCCGACGGCGTCACCGCCCAGATTCGGGCGCAGAACGACGCGGTGCGCGGCATCCTCGCCGGGGGGCTCACCCAGCTTCAGGACGCCCTCAAGGACATGGGGCTCAACATGAAGAGCGTGGATGTGACCGGCAGCGAGCTGGGCTGGGATTTCTCGCGCGGCAGCCCGGGCGGCTTTGATGGCCGGCGGGAGTCGCAGCCGGACAATACGCCCGGCCTTTCGCCCCGGATGATTACCCTCGGCGCGTTCCGCCACGCGCAGACCGCCGAACGGATTTATGACGCCCAGACCATCGCCGCGCCCGATATGGGCATCGCGGGCGGGGTCGACTACAAGGCCTAAGGCCGGAGGTATTTATGTCAAATACAGGTGTAAACGCGGTGGACCGCTCCAAATATCTCTATACCGAACAGGTCAAGACCGCCAATCAGGAGCTGGGCAAGGATCAGTTTTTGCAAATCCTGATGACCCAGCTGCAAAATCAGGACCCCACCGCCCCGATGGACAACTCCCAAATGATTGCCCAGATGGCGCAGTTTTCCTCGCTGGAGGCCATGAACAACATGTCCACCGCCTTCTCCCAGAACCAGTCGTACAACATGATCGGCAAGGTGATTGTCGGCGTCATGCGCGACGAGGTCTCGGGCATCACCACCGACGTGTACGGCCGGGTGGATTCGGCCGGCGTGATGAACGGCAAGCCGTATGTCAAGGTGGGCGACGCCACCGTGCAGCTGTCCAACATCCATCAGGTGTTTGACGCCTCGGTGCTCGAGGGCAACGCCCAGACCATCACAAACGGCGCCGCCATGGTGGGCAAATATGTCCGCGCCGAAATCGCCGAGGGCAACAACAAAACCACCGTCGAGGGGCAAATCTCCAAGCTGATTATCAAGGACGGCGTCCTGTTTGTGAAGGTGGGCGAGCGCGAGCTCGCGCTGTTCCAGCTCAAGGAAATCTCCAACGAGCCCTTCCCCGCGGCGGAAACGCCGGATCCCCCCGCCGAGACCGCCCCGGCGGAGACCCCGGTCGAGTAAGACCGCTACATTTTAAAAATATCGGAGGATTTTCAATATGATGCGTTCCATGTTTTCCGGCGTTTCGGGTATGCGCAACCACCAGACCAAGATGGACGTAATCGGCAACAACATCGCCAACGTCAATACATACGGCTACAAAATGAGCCGTGTGGCTTTCCAGGAAATGTACAACCAGACCCTCAAAAGCGCCTCGGCCGGCAACGCGTCGCTCGGCGGCACCAACCCCATGCAGATCGGTCTCGGCGTGTCCGCCGCCTCCATCGACGTCATCCATGAGGGCAGCGGCTTCCAGACCACCGACCGTGCGCTGGACTTCGCCATTCAGGGCGACGGATTTTTCACCGTTCAGCAGAATGAAAACACGTTTTACACCCGCGCCGGCAACTTTTATCTGGACGATCAGGGCTTTATGGTCACCTCCAACGGCATGTATGTGCAGGGCATCTGTCTGCTCGACGACGTGTATCTGACCAACGTCGATCAGACCCACCTCAAAACCATGACGCCGGACGACCTCGAGGTTCTCACCGACATCGATTATGACCAGCATGTCGGCCGTTTGGTCATCCCCGACGATTTCGCCTCCTTTACGGTCAACGACAAGGGTCTTATCTCCGGCATGGACAAGCAGGGCAACCTTGTGCCGGTCGGCCAGCTGGTGCTGACCACCTTCAAAAACCCGCCGGGTCTGTCCCGCGAAGGCGCCAACCTCTATCAGCGCAGCAACAACTCGGGCGATCCGGTCGCCAAGGTGCCCGGCACCATCGGCACCGGCACGCTGAAGCCCGGCTCGCTGGAGATGTCCAACGTCGATCTGTCCAAGGAATTTACCGATATGATCATCACCCAGCGCGGTTTTCAGGCCAACTCCCGCGTCATCACCGTCTCGGATACCCTGCTGGAAGAGCTGATCAACCTAAAACGATAAGTTTTGACGTGATGCGTTTACAAACGGGGCTGTCTCAACGCGGATGGGAACGGATCGGGCCTCTGCAATATATTGTATATTCCGATGAACGGTATGCAGTATACAGGCCGCGGGTTGTCGTTTCCTCCGCCGCGGGACAGTCCTCATTTTATTTCCCGGCCTTTTTTGTGCAGTTTTTACTTTTTCGCCCGCTTTTTTGGGATATTTTCTACAAAGAAAAAGGTCATATTTTGAAAAAAAACCTTTACACCCTCCCCTATAGTTGTGTTATACTATCCGTAACACTCAGACGGTGGGGAAATGGCCGCCGAATATCGCTTTTCCGCTTGCGTCCCTTTGCTTTGAGGATTCTCCTGCTTGTTTTCCGGCAATCGGGATCACTCCGGCGGGGGTCGTTTTTTATTGTATACCCGTTTTATCCCAAAGGAGGTTTGATGATGGTCTCTGTCACCCGGCTCAATAATACGGCTTTTTTTCTCAATCCCGATCTTGTCGAATTTATTGAGGAAACCCCGGATACCGTCCTCACGCTCAGCACCGGGAAAAAGCTGGTGGTGTCCGAATCGGCCGCCGAGGTGGTGGCCCGGATCACCGAATACAAACGCTCCCTGTTCGGCGCGCTGCCCAAAATCGTATCTGAAAATACGCCGCAATAAACAGTGACCCCCGGCGATTTTCAAAGGAGGATGGCCGTTGGAGATCTCAACACTGATCGGTCTTGTGTCCGGCGTGGCGCTTCTCATCATCGGCGTTCTCTGGGGCGGAGGACAGCTCATCTCTTTTTTTGACGCCTCCTCCATCGCCATTACCGTCGGCGGCTCAGTTGCCGCGCTGTTTGTCGCCTATTCGCTGAAGGAAGTCAAGGCTGTTTTGGCGGTGCTGGCGCAGGTTTTCAAAAAAGGCGCCCGGCATGATACCGCCGAAACCATTGCCCATATGATCGCGCTGGCCAACACCGCCCGGAAGGAAGGGCTCCTCGCTTTGGAAGATACCGCCAGAGAGATGGACGACCCCTTTTTGCAGAAGGGCGTTTTGCTCATTGTGGACGGCACCGATCCCGATCTGGTTAAGGGCATTATGGAGGCCGAGATCATCTCCATTGCAGCGCGCCACCAAAAGGGCGTCGGGATGCTGGAAAACCTCGGCGCTTACGGCCCGGCCTTCGGTATGCTGGGTACCCTCATCGGCCTCATCAATATGCTGAAGAATCTGGACGATCCGTCCTCGCTGGGGCCGGGCATGTCCACCGCCCTCATCACCACCTTTTACGGAAGCGTGCTGGCCAATCTGGTGTTTATCCCGATGGCCAACAAGCTCAAAAACCGCAGCGCCGAGGAAATTTTCTTCATGGAGATGATGCTGGAGGGCGTCCTGTCCATTCAGGCGGGGGAAAATCCGCGCATTATTGAGGAAAAACTCTACTCCTTCCTGCCGCGCTCGGCCAAGGAAAACGCGCAGGAAGCCCAACCGCCTACGGAGGAATAAGTTCTGATAAGGAGGTGGGTAAAGTGGCCATCAAAAAAGAACCCGAGCCCAAAAAAGGCGCGCCCGAATGGATGACCACCTTCAGCGATATGGTGACCCTGCTGCTCACCTTTTTTGTGCTGCTGTTTTCGTTTTCCTCCATCGACGCCACCAAATGGCGATCCTTGGTCTCCGCCTTTACCGGCGGCTCCGGCGTCCTGCCGGGGGAATATATCAGCCCGCCCAAAACCACCGAGGGCCCGCCGGACGTCACCGAGCCGCCCGATGAGGACACCGAATATGTCGATGACGCCACCGAATGGGAGAAGCTCCAGTACGCGCTGGAGGCCTACGTCGGTGCCAATGAGTTCAATGGCGATATCACGTTGGAGAAAAACGACTACCAGATTGTCATCCGGTTCCGGGGCGACGTGCTGTTCGACTCTGGCAAGGCCGATCTCAAGCCGGAGGCCGTCCCCGTCATCAGCGATTTGATCAAAACCCAGATTTATCCCCATTTGGACGAGCTGTCCACCATTCGTATCGAGGGGCATACCGACAACAGACCCATTTTCCGGAACTTCAGGGACAATCTTCAGCTCTCCCAAGCCCGCAGCTGGACGGTTTGGAATTATATCATCCGTGAGGCCCCCGCCGCCGACCCCGCTTTTCCCGCCATCGATCCCGGCATGGTGGACGCCAACGGACGGGGCGAATACCATCCGGTCGATACCAACGATACGCCCGAAGGCCGCGCCCACAACCGCCGCGTGGAGTTCGTGCTGGTGCGCCGCTGGGCGCTCCCCTCGCCCCAACAACCATAGGCAAGGAGGTCTCTTGTTGAAAAAATATTTGCTGCCGCTTCTTTTGTGCGGCATCGCCCTGCTGTCTGCCTGCGGCGGAAGCTCCGCGCCCACGCCGGTCAAAACCGTTCCGTTTGTGGCCGGCGAGTTCACCACCAACATCAAGGAGAGCAAAAAGGTGCTGGTGAGCGCGGTGACCATGGATGTGGCCGACGAAACACTGGCCGCCACGCTGGAGGAAAAGCGCTATATCGTGCAGGATCTCATCATCGGCATCCTGCGGGACCAAAGCGAGGACGATCTCAAGAATCCCGGCGTCAAGGATACCCTGCGCCAGTCGCTGAAGGATACCATCAACGAAACCTTCGAAACCACCGCCATTTCGGATGTGTATTTCACGAAATTTGTAACCTCCTGACCACAAAACGCCCCCGTTCCCCGTGTCTCTATCTGTTACCTGTTATCTGGAAATGATCGGTGGTGATATTTTGGCCGACGTACTGTCGCAAAGCGAAATTGACGCACTGCTCAACGCTCTGAGCACCGGCGAGGTGGATCTTGCCGCCGCGGAGACCCCGGAGGTCAAGGTACGCTCTTATGATTTCCGTACCGCCAACCGGTTCTCCAAGGAGCAGATGCGCACCCTCAACATCATCTACGACACCTTTTGCCGCCTGTTTACCACCTATCTGTCCGGCACCCTGCGGGCCATGTGTCAGGTGGAGGTCGTGGGCGTCGAGGAGCTGAAATATCACGAATTTGTCAACGCGCTGCCCTCTCCGGTGGTGCTGGCCATTGTCACCATGCCGCCGCTGCTCGGTCCCACGCTGCTGGAAATTTCCCCCGACGTGGCCTATTCCATGATCAGCCGTCTGCTCGGCGGCGGCAGTAATTCCGGCGGCGAAACAAACCGTTCCTTTACCGAAATCGAGCTGGTGCTGCTGGAGCGCATCATGCGCCAGTTTATCAACCTTCTGCCCGAGGCATGGGAAAAGGTGCTGTCGATCGACGCGACGCTGGATCGGCTGGAAACCAGCCCGCAATTCGCGCAGATTGTCGCCCTCAACGAAACCGTCGCCGTCATCACCCTGAATGTCCGCGTGGGCGACAACGAGGGGCTGCTGAATATCTGTCTGCCGCATTTGACCATCGAGCCGATCAACAAGCAGCTCAATACCCGGGCGCTGTTCCAGACCACCATCCACCACGAGCGCGCGCCGGCCACCGCCGACATTCAGTTCCGTCTGCGCAACACGCCGCTGACCGTCTCGGCCGTTTTTAACGATACGCCCGCCTCGGTGGGCGAGATCATGAGCCTGCAAGTGGGCGACGTGCTCCAGCTGGATCACAGGGTGGGCGAGCCGCTGACCCTCAAGGTCGGGCATCTGCCCAAGTTCCGCGCCGCGCTCGGCGTGCGTGACAATAAATATGCAGTAAAAATTGCTGATCTGATCCGAGAGGAGGATCTGGACCATGAGTAACGGCCTGTCCCAAGCCGAAATCGATGCCCTTATCCGGGGCGACAGCCCGCCCGCCGCCGAGGCGGCCGTCCCCGCCGCCCCGTCCGTTGCCGAGCTGCCCGCCGAAACGGTGGCCGCCGCGCCGGAAACCCAGTCCCCCACCGACATGGCCGACACCCTCTCCCCCGATGAAATGGACGCGATGGGCGAGATCGGCAACATCAGCATGGGCACCGCCGCCACCACCCTATTTACCATGCTCAACCGCCGCGTGGCCATTACCACGCCCCGCGTCAAGGTCGCCTCCATTTCCGAAATCTCCCAGCAATACCCGCTGCCCTTTGTGGCGGTGGAGGTGCAGTACACCACCGGGCTGGAGGGCACCAATATCCTGTTTTTGCGCGAGATCGACGTCAAGATCATCACCGATCTGCTGATGGGCGGCGACGGCACCAATACCCAGGACGATCTCAACGAGATGCATCTGTCGGCCATCAGCGAGGTCATGAACCAAATGGTCGGCTCGTCCTCCACCTCCATGGCCAAGCTCATCGGCCGCCCCATTGACATTTCCCCGCCGCACGCCTACCAGATCAATCTGGCCAATCAGACCATCCCGCCGTTTGCGACCAACAGCGAGCTCATCGCCTGCACCAGCTTTGACATGGAGATCGAGGGTCTCATCAATTCCGAGATCATGCAGGTTATGCCCCTGTCCTTTGCCCGGACGCTGGTGAAGACTCTGCTCGGCGGAGGCGCCACCGAGGCCGCCCATCAGGCCATGCCCAGCACCGAGGAAATGGTCAGTGCCGCCGCGCAGACCGCGCCCCCTCCGGCGGCTCCCGCGCCGTCTCCCGTGCCGCCCCGTCCGGCGCAGACACAGGCTCCCGCGCCCGCCGCACCGTCGCGCCCCGTGCCGCCCCAACAGATGGTGGATGTGCGCCCGATTCAGTTCGATTCCTTTGATCAACCCGCGCCGGTCATGCCGTTCAACGAAAACATCGATCTGCTGATGGATGTGCCGCTGCCGGTTTCGGTCGAGCTGGGCAAGAGCAAAAAATATATCAAGGAAATCCTTGACTTCAACGTGGGCTCCATCATTGTGCTGGACAAAATGGCCGGCGAGCTGGTGGACATCATGGTCAACGGCAAGCTCATCGCGCGGGGCGAGGTCGTCGTCATCGACGACAGCTACGGCGCCCGCATCACCGACATTGTAAGTCCTTCCCGCCGGATTGATCCGGGTAAATAACGGAGGTTTAACAAATGGGTAACAAAATTCTGATCGTGGACGACGCCGCGTTTATGCGCATGATGATTAAAGAGGTGCTCACCAAGAACGGGTTTGAGGTGGTCGGCGAGGCGGAAAACGGTGCGCGCGCCGTCGAGCAGTTCAACGCCCTCAGCCCCGACCTGGTCATCATGGACATCACCATGCCCGAGGTCAACGGCATTGAAGCGCTCAAAATGATCAAGGCCGCCAAAGCCGACGCCAAGGTCATCATGTGCTCGGCCATGGGCCAGCAAGCCATGGTCATCGAGGCCATTCAGGCCGGCGCCAAGGACTTTATCGTCAAGCCCTTCCAGGCCGACCGCGTTTGCGACGCCGTGCGAAAAGTACTGGGATGACCCTCTTTTTGCTCCTTGGCGACGCGTCGCCCTCGCCCTAGTCCGCGCCGCTTCCGTCCGGAAACTCCTCGTTGTTCTGGAGCTTTCTGGGATTCGGCGCGCTGCTCGCGCTGACCTTTTTCGGGCTGAGATGGCTGTCCCGCCGGGGCTCCTTTTCCGGAAAAGGCCGGCATTTGCAGGTGCTCGACCGGCTGCCGGTCACGCGCGACAGCGCCATTGTGCTGGTGCGCGCCGGGGGACGGGTGTTTGCCGTCGGCGCGGGGAAGGACAATCTGAACCTGTTGGCCGAGCTGGACGCCGCCGAATTTGTCGACGGTGCGCCCGTTCGTTCCGACAGGGAGTCCGATGCGCCCGAGGACGCGCCCAAGCGCGGGTTCTTTCAGCGGTTTTTGTTCAATTTCGGTCTGCTGCTGGGGCTCAAGCCCAAGGGGACGCCGCCCGCCCGGCCCCAATGCCGGGACGACGCGCCGGTGCATCCGTCGTTTCAAGAATTTCTGAATCGGTCGCAGTCGGCCATGCAGGAGCCGGAGGCCCCCGCGCCGCAGCCTTCCCCCACGCCGTCCCCTGCGCCGGCCCCGCCGCACGATCCCACGCATACCCCCGCCGACGCCGAGATTCTGCCGCCGACCGAGGTGACGGTGGACTACAACTCGGCCATTGAAAACATGAAGCGCTTCGGCCGCATGGAGCGCCCCGCGCCCGTGCCTCCGTCCTCTCCCCTGCCGGTCAGCCCGGCGTCTTACGCCTCCCGCGCGTATTCCGCCGCCGCGCGGCCGGAAGCCGGCGCACCGGTTTTGCCCTTTGATGCCGGCGTCTCGGTCAGCTTTACCGCGGCGTCCGCACCGCACACGCCGCCGCAACGAGAGACAGACGATCTTCTGGAGCGTGTCTCCCAACGCTCGCAGCGCTTGCGGGACAAACTCTCCAAAGATGACGGGAAGGATCCGGGATGAAGAGAAAAACCCTTGTAAAGGCGGCGCTGGCGCTTTTCTGCCTGATGCCCTGCCTGCTGTTGTTTTCCGCGACGGCCTCGGCCACGGCGGTGGTTGACCCCTCCCCGTCGCCGGTCATCTCCCCCTCCCTCACGCCGTCGGCCTCCCCCGGCGACCTCTTCCCCTTTGACCTGCTCGGCGACGGCGTCACCTCGGACGAGGCCTCCTCCACCGTGCAGATTCTGCTGCTGCTGACGGTGCTGACGCTGGCGCCCTCCATCCTCATCATGGTCACCGCCTTTACCAGGGTGGTCATCGTGCTGTCCTTCACCCGCAACGCCATGGGCACCCAGCAGATGCCGCCCAATCAGGTCATGATCGGGCTGGCGCTGTTTCTCACGATTTTCATCATGTTTCCGGTGTTTTCCGAGATCAACGAGACCGCCATCGCGCCGCTCGGGCGGGATGAAATCACCGCCGAGGTGGCGCTGGAGCGCTCAATTGGCCCCTTGCGCACCTTTATGTTTGAGCAGATCAACCTCCAGGGCAACCAGGGCGACCTGCGCACGTTTATGGGGCTGGCGCGTATGGACGCCATGCCGGAAACGCTGGAGGACATCCCCACCCATGTATTGATTCCCGCGTTTATTACCAGTGAAATCAAAACCGCCTTTATGATCGGTTTTATGATATACATCCCCTTTATCGTCATCGATATGGTGGTGGCGTCGGCGCTCATGTCGATGGGCATGATGATGCTGCCGCCGGTCATGATCTCCCTGCCCTTCAAAATCATGCTGTTTGTCTTGGTGGACGGCTGGAACCTGACCATTACCAGTCTGGTTCGCACCTTCGCCCCGGGTGAAGGGGGCATGAATATATGAGCCAATCGGAAGTTGTCACGATTGTACAGGACGCCATCTCCACCATTTTGCTCGTCTCGCTGCCCATGCTGGGGCTGGGGCTGGTCGTCGGGCTTGTCATCTCGATTTTGCAGGCCACCACCCAAATCAACGAGCAGACCATCGTTTTTGTGGCCAAGATTCTTTCGGTATTCGGCGCGCTGGCGCTGTTCGGCCCGTGGATGCTCACCACCCTGCTGGAGTTCACGCGGCGGATTTATGGGTATGTCCTGACCCTGTTGAGGTAGCGGCATGGAACAGATTACCGGCGAATTTGCCCTCTGGGCCACCCAGCTCGGCCTGATCCTCATCCGTGTGTCGGCACTGTTTCTGCTCAGTCCTATTTGGGGACGCGCCAATGTGCCGGCGCCGCTCAAAATCGGGCTGAGTTTGCTGCTTTCTCTGATTCTGATCCAGTTTTTTCCTCCCCCCGCCGTCTCGCCGTTTGCCAGCCTGCCCGCCTTTGTGCTGGCGGCCATGGGCGAGCTGCTCGTGGGGCTGACGCTCGGCTTTGTCACCACCATGTTTTTCGGCATTGTCTTCACCGCCGGGCATATCATCGACAACCAAATCGGCTTCGGCATGGTGCAGGTCTACGATACCGCCTCCAACATTCAGGTGCCCATCGCCGGCAGCCTTTTGAACCTCATCATCCTCATCTGCTTCATGCTTTCGGGCGGGCATATGACCCTCATCCGCATTCTCATCAACACCTTTGACCGCATCCCGATCGCGCAGGTGCAGATAAAGCCGGAGACGGCGCTGGTGCTGCTGGACGGCTTTGTGCGCTCCTTTGCGCTGGCGGTGCAGGTGGCCATGCCAATCATCGCGTCGGGGCTGCTGGCCGAGATTTCGCTCGGCGTCATCGTGCGCACCGCGCCGCAGATGAATGTTTTCGTCATCGGCATCCCCATCAAAACCATCATCGGTCTGGTCATGCTGTTTCTCATCATGCCGGTGTTCGTCTCGGTGACCGGCCCGATCTTTCAGGCCATGTTCGAGTCGCTGGACAGCCTGTTTGAGTCGCTGGTTCCGACGTAAGGGATCGCTGATTCCCTAAAGGGGGGAATGCCCGATGGCCGGAAGCGCCGGCGAAAAAACCGAAAAGGCAACGCCCAAAAAACGGCAGGACGCCCGCAAAAAAGGGCAGGTGCTCAAAAGCAGCGAGGTCAACACCGCCGTGACCACCATGGCGATGTTCGCGACCCTGATGATGCTGGGCGGCTATATTTTCCGCGGTATGATGCAGCTGCTCTCCGAGTTTCTCGGTGCCCGTCTGGGCGAAAAAATCACCGAGGCGCAAGCACCCAACCTAGTCAACTCCGCCATCTGGGAGCTCATCCAGACGATCCTCCCGCTGCTGGGCGTGGCGCTGGTGGCCGGCGTGCTGGCCAATGTCGCGCAGGTGGGATTTTTGTTTACCGGCGCGCCACTCAAGCCGAAATTTAGCAAAATCAATCCTTTTCAGGGCTTTAAGCGCATTTTTTCCATGCGCTCGGCCGTCGAGATGATCAAGGCCATCCTCAAAATCGGCGTGGTCGGCTTTATTGTCTATTCCGAATATATGGCCAATTTTGACCGCTTTCCCCAAATGATGACCCTTTCGGTCGGCGCGGCGGGGCAAATGATTTTTGATATCTGCCTGTCGGTGGCCTTCAAGGCCGGCATCGCGCTTGTCGTCATCGGCGTGGTCGATTATCTGTACCAATGGCGCGATTACGAGAAAAATCTGCGCATGACCAAACAGGAGATCAAGGACGAGTACAAAATGGTCGAGGGCGACCCGCAGGTCAAGGGCAAAATCAAGCAGAAGCAGCGCGAAATGTCCATGATGCGCATGATGCAGTCGGTGCCAGAGGCCGATGTGGTGATCACCAACCCCACCCATTTCGCCGTGGCGCTCAAATATGACGACAAGGTGGCCGCCGCGCCGGTGGTCGTCGCCAAGGGGCAGGACAGAATCGCCCAGCGCATCAAGGACAAGGCGCGGGAATCCGGCGTCCGGATCGTGGAAAACAAGCCGGTCGCGCAGGCGCTCTTCTTCTCGGTCGAGGTGGGCAAGACCATTCCGGAGGAGCTGTTCCAGGCGGTCGCCGAGATACTGGCCTACGTCTTCAATCAGAAAAACAAGAGCTTCCGATAACAAGGTGTTGAATTTTCTTATATTCAACAATTCGTATTCGTCCACAAGGGAGGTGAGGGTATGCAGCAAACCAAGGGCGACTTGAAATTCGGCGACATCGCGGTGGCCGTGGTGGTCATCGTCGTCGTGCTGCTCATCATCATCCCCCTGCCGCCGATGTTCATTGATATCCTCATCACCATCAACATCGCGCTGGGCATCATCATCCTGCTGATCGCCATGAACACCAAGGAAACGCTGGATTTTTCCACCTTTCCGTCGCTGCTGCTGATCACCACCATTTACCGCATCGGCATCACCATTTCCACCACGCGCCAGATTTTGGGCAACCACGGCGACGCCGGGGCGCTGGTGCGAACGTTCGGCGAATTTGTCACCCGGGGCAACATGATTGTCGGTGTGATCATCTTTCTCATCATCTTTTTGGTGCAGTTCATGGTCATTACCAAGGGCGCCGAGCGCGTGTCCGAGGTGTCGGCGCGCTTCGCCCTCGACGCCATGCCCGGCAAGCAGATGGCCATTGACGCCGACCTGAATTCCGGCGTCATCGACGAGAATCAGGCCCGCCATCGGCGTCTCAATGTCCAGCGGGAGGCCAGCTTTTTCGGCTCAATGGACGGCGCGTCCAAGTTCGTCAAGGGCGACGCCATTTTGAGCATTATCGTCACTTTTATCAACGTCATCGGCGGCATTTTGATCGAGATCACCTCGGGCGGCGACGCCGCGTCGGCCCTCGGGGTCTATACCATCGCCACCATCGGCGACGGTCTGGCCGCCCAGCTGCCTGCGCTGCTCATCTCCACCGCCACCGGCATTCTGGTCACCAAGGCCAATTCCGACCAGCTGATGGGCACCGAGGTCACCGGCCAGCTCACCCAACAGCCCACCATTCTCTTTCTGGCCGGCGGCGTGGTGTTCCTGCTGAGCCTGCTGCCGGGGATGCCGATGATCTTCATGTGGATCATCGGCGGGCTGATTATTTTCCTCGGCGCGTCGGTGAAAAAAAGCCAGCGGGTGGAGGAAAAAGAGGAAGAGGTCGAGACGGTGCAGCAGGCCGCCGAGGAGACCCGAAAGCCGGAAAACGTCGTCTCGCTGCTGCAGGTCGATCCGATCGAGCTGGAGTTTGGCTACGGCGTCATCCCGCTGGCCGACGCGAGTCAGGGCGGCGACCTGCTCGACCGCGTCGTCATGATCCGCCGCCAATGCGCCGTCGATCTGGGCATGATCGTGCCGGTCATCCGCCTGCGCGACAACATCCAGTTCGCCGCCAACGAATATATGATCAAAATCAAGGGCAGCGAGGTCGCCCGGGGCGAAATCATGCTGGATCATTTTCTGGCCATGAACCCCGGCGACGCCGCCGAGGCGGTCGAGGGCATCGAAACGACCGAGCCGGCCTTCGGCCTGCCCGCCGTCTGGGTGAACGACCGCGGCCGCGAGCGCGCCGAGCTGCTGGGTTACACCATTGTCGATCCGCCGTCGGTCATCGCCACCCATCTCACCGAAATTGTCCGCCGGCACGCCCATGAGCTCTTGGGACGCCAGCAGGTGCAGGTGCTGATCGACAACCTGAAGCAGTCCCAGCCGGCGCTGGTGGACGAGGTCGTGCCCAAAATGTTCTCGCTGGGCGAGGTGCAGAAAATTCTGGCCAACCTGCTGCGGGAAGGGATTTCCATCCGCGATATGGGGACGGTCATCGAAACGCTGGGCGACTACGGCGGGCTGACCCGCGACCCCGATATGCTGACCGAATATGTCCGCCAGGGGCTCAAACGCGCCATTACCAACCGCTTCGTGCCCGACCGGCACGCCCGGGTCATCACGCTGGACCCCAATCTGGAGCATATGATTCTGGAGAACGTCCGCCAGACCGAGCATGGCGCGTACGTCTCGCTGGACAGCGACGTCATCCAGCGGATTTTCGCCTCGCTGCGCGCCGCCATCGAACGGGTCACCGGGCTGGGGCTGTCGCCCATCGTGCTGACCGCGCCGGTGGTGCGCTTTCACTTTAAAAAAATGGCAGAGGGGCTGGCACCCGATCTGGTCGTCCTCTCCTTCAACGAGCTGGAGCAGAATATTGATATTCAAGCCGACGGGGTGGTGAGCATTTGAACGTCAAGCGTTATCTTGCCGACGACGTGCCCGAGGCCATGGAGAAAATCCGCACCGAGCTGGGTCGGGACGCCTTTATCTTAAACACCCGCAAGATTCGGCGGCGGGGGCTCTCCGGCCTGTTCCAAAAACCGCTGGTCGAGGTGGTGGCAGCCTATGACAATCTGCCGCCCGCGCCGGCGCGCAAAATGCCGCCCCCGCCGGTCATTCCGGTTGCCCCGATCGCCCCGGCGGTGCCGCCGGCCCATGCCATTTCGGAATTTCAGCCGTATATTCTACAGGATGTAATCACCGGTGCACGGGTGGCCGCGCCCGTCGCCCCGCCGCCCGAGCGCGAGCAGATTCATAATTTAGAAAACAAGCTGGACTCCCTCTCCAACACCCTGACCCATATGATGAGCAAAATGCAGTCCAAAGGCGGGTTCCAGGGTCAATCCTATCCGCCCGAGGTGGAGGGGCTGGTGCTCTCGCTGCTGGAGCAGGAGGTACACGAGGAGTTCGCCCATAAAATCGGCCGCGAGGTCGCAGGCATTGTATCGCGGGAGTCGGAGGATGTGCGCGACGTGATGGAGCAGCTCGTCCGGCAGTCGCTGGGGGATCCCGCCCCCATCAAGCTCAAGCGCTACAAGCGCACGGTGGTGTTGTTCGTCGGGCCGACCGGCGTCGGCAAAACCACCACGCTGGCCAAGCTGGCCGCCATTTATTCCCTCAACCCTCACGCCCGTGTCGGCATCATCACGACAGACACCTACCGCATCGCCGCCGTCGATCAGCTCAAGACCTACGCCGAAATCCTCGAGGTGCCGCTGACGGTGGTCTACGCCCCCGAGGACATCACCGAGGCGCTGCGCGCCTTTGAGGATCGTGACGTGGTGTTCGTCGACACCGCCGGCAAAAGCCCCAACGACGCCACGCTGGAGAGCGAGATTTCCGCCCTGCTGCGCTATTCGGAGGCCGACGAGGTGCATCTGGTCATGAGCGCCACCACCAGCTTTGCCGGCTGCCTCAATATTGTGGGCACCTACAGCTTCCTGCGCGAATACAAGCTGCTGCTGACCAAGATGGACGAAACGCCCTCCTGGGGCATGGCCGTCAATCTCAAATATTTGACCGACCGGTCGATTTCCTATATGGCCGCCGGGCAAAATGTCCCCGATGATATCGAGGTCTTCAACGCCAAAAAAGTCGCCGCTCACCTTCTGGGCGAGTAATCTTGCGGACGGGAGAGCCACATGAACGATCAAGCACTGGCTCTGCGCCAGATCGTCTCCAACATCAAAAACCAGCGCGCGCGCGAACCGGGCACCGGGGCGCGCGTCATTGCCGTGACTTCCGGCAAGGGCGGCGTGGGCAAATCCAGCTTCACGGTCAACCTTGCGCTGTCGCTGTGCAAAAAAGGGCTGCGGGTTTTGATTATGGACGCCGATTTCGGGCTGGCCAATGTGGACGTCCTGTTGGGGCTCACGCCGCCCTATGACCTCTCGCACATCATCTCGCGCGAAAAAGAGGTGCGCGATGTCATCGCCGAGGGCCCGCACGGGCTGCGCTTCCTCTCGGGCGGGTCGGGCGTGCAGGAGCTGATCCATCTGTCGCAGGACAAGCTGGACGCGCTGATGGGCAATCTGCTGCAATTGGAGGACTCCGCCGACATCATCCTGATCGATACCGGCGCCGGCATCACCCAAAACATCATGCGGCTGATCGACTCGTCGCAGGAGGTCGTGGTCATCACGACGCCCGAGCCGACCGCCATTATGGACGCCTACGCGCTGGTCAAGAGTCTGGCCGAGGAAAACAAGGACGTCCGGCTGCGGCTGGTGGTCAACAAGGCCGACAGCGTGCGGGAGGCCGAAAATACCCTGTCAAAATTCGCCGGCGTGGTGCGGCTGTATCTCAAGGTGGATCTGGAGGAGCTCGGCTATATTCTGGCCGATCCGGCGGTGGGTCAGGCGGTGCGGCTCCAGCAGCCGTTTTTGCTCAGCTATCCCCGTTCCACCGCCGCCCGCAACATCGAACACATCGCCTGGAAGCTCATGAGCGCCGCGCCGGAAAAAAACAGCGGTCTGCGCGAGTTTTTCCAACGGCTCACAAAGCGATAAGAGAGGAGGGCTGGCCTGTGTATTCCGACCAACTCATTCTGGGAGAACGGGTAGACGTCGCCATCGGCGAGAAAAAATGTATCAGCAGCGTGCAGGAGATCACCGAGGCCGGTACCCTGATCCTCTCCTGCCCCATGTATCGCAGCGCGCTTATCCCGCTGCCGGAGGGCGAGCTGCTGCACATCATCTACTACCGCCCGTCGGGCATGTTTTCCTTTGTGGCGCTAAGTACCCGCCGGTTTCGCGAGGGGGCGCTCGATCTTATTGAGGTGGAGCTCAAAAGCCCCATCAGCAAGTACCAGCGGCGGGATTTCGTGCGGTTTGACACCGTTCTGCCGGTGTCTGTGCGCCTCATCGCCAGCACCGACCATATTGCCGAGCGCTCGCTGGAGGACACGCTGCGGCTGCTCTACGACCAACGGTATGTCGGCATCCCGCGGCCGTTGCTGCCGGGCGAGGAGATTTATAAATGCTACACCATCGATATCAGCGGCGGCGGCGCGCGGTTCTCCACCGAGGAACACTTCGAGGTCGGCTCGCTGCTGGAATGCTCTTTTGCCCTGCGCGACGGGCTGGATGTCACGGTGGACGCCCAGACGGTGCGCGCCGACAGCGACATTGCCACCGGCCGCTGCCGGGTGTCCACGCGGTTTGTCAATATGGACGAGCGCATTCGGCGCAAAATCATCAAGTATATCTTCGACCGGCAGGCCAACGCCGCGCGGCGGGATTAGTTTCCGGCGTATTGCGCACAATATAAAGAGATCTCTCTTGTGGGAGAGCAGGGAGGCTGCCCTATGAACGACAACCCGGAACGCGCCCCGCTGTTATGGAAAAATTTTGCCGCCACCCATTCGCTGGAGGCGCGCAATGAGCTGGTGGTGCACTATCTTTATCTGGTGAAATACATCGTTTACCGCATGGTGCCTACCTACAGACGGCATGTGGACGTGGACGATTTAATGAGCTGCGGCCTTTTGGGGCTCATGGACGCCATCGATAAGTTCGATATTCATAAAGAGGTGAAGTTTGAGACCTACGCCACCCTGCGTATCAAGGGCGAGATCATCGACCAGATCCGCAAGCAGGATTGGGCGCCGATCAGCCTGCGGCAGAAGATCAAGCGGGTGGAGGACGGCTTCGACGCCATGGAGGCCAAGCTTGGCCGCACGCCCTCCGAGCAGGAGGTGGCCGATTTTCTCGCCATGAAGGTCGAGGATCTCCAGAAAACGCTGGAGGATTCTCACTCCTTCAATGTCATGAGCATCGACGAGCTGCTCATCGACCGCGTCAAGGGCGACGAAATGTTCAGCTCCAACGACAACGCGCCGGAGAACCATTTTGAGTCGGAGGAGCTGGCCCGGGTGCTGTCCGGGTCGATTGACCATCTCACCGACCGTGAAAAACTGGTCATCTCGCTCTATTACTACGAGGAAATGACCCTCAAGGAGATTGGGCTTTCCCTCGGCGTATCCGAATCGCGGGTATCGCAGATTCATTCCAAGGCGCTCATCTCGCTCCGCTCCCACATGAAGCGCGCTTACGCCTGATTGCACTTCTCCTGAAGGTGGTGAACCGACTTGCTGACCTTTCTCGATTGCCCTTTGCATGAGGCGATTCGCCGGGCTTGCGCGGAACTTTCGTGCGCACCCAATCTTCTCATGGCCGAGCCCATCGAGAGGGGATTTTCCGTGCGATTCAAGACGACGGAAGAGCTCGCCGCCGCCGCCAAAAAAAACGAGCAGAAGCTCCCCGCGCCGCCGCCCGCAAACGGCAGCCCGTACTTAACCCTTGACTACCGGCCCGACGGCGTCTATCTCACCACCCATACGGCCCTCGGCGGACGCAGAATGTCCGCGCCGGACAGTATTTTGTACCTGACGCGCAAGCGTGTTTCGGGTTTTTTGCGGGACGAGGTGACCGCGGCGCTGAACGCGCCCGAAACGCCCTATAAAATCGCTCCGCCGCAGGAAGAATTCGGCATTGATGAAAGCATTTCCTGTACCGTGGTCGGCGGCGGCGCGTCCGCCACGCTTACGCTGTCCCCGCCCGACGGCGGCTGCGGCGTCGGCTGGCCGGAGATTCACGCCGCGCTGACGCGCGCCGGCGTCGTTTTCGGGGTGGATATCCCGGCCTGCGCCCGGCTGCTCAAGGATAAGCCGTATGGACGTGCGGTCGTTGTGGCCCTGTCGCTTCCGCCTATCAGGGGCATCGACGGGTCTTTGGAGTTTTTGTTTCAGCGCGAACGCAGACCCGCGCCGACCGAGCGGAGTGACGGCCGCGCCGATTACCGCAACCTCGGCCTGATTGAAAATGTCGAACGGGGCCAGACCCTTGTCATCGCTCATCCGCCCGTACCCGGCACCGACGGGATGACGGTGCTAGGGCTGGCCGTGCCCTTCACCGCGGGCAAGGCCATGACCTTGCCCGCCGGGCGCGGCTGCGACGTCTCTCCCGACGGTGGCCGTTTGGTCGCAAGCCTTTCCGGCCGTGTGGAATGGGAGGACAGGCGGGTGTGCGTTTACGACCGGTACGAGGTCGGCGACGTGAATTTTGCCGTCGGCAATATTGATTTTGTGGGCGATGTCGTCATCCGTGGGCAGGTGCCCGCCGGATTTTCCATCCGCGCGCGCAATATTGAGGTGCATGGCGTCGTGGAAGGCGCCAAGCTGATCGCCGCGCTGGATATCGTCCTGAAGGGCGGCATCCGCGGCGCCAACGCCGCCTATCTCTCGGCCGGGCGGCACATTCAGGCCTCCTTCATCGAGGGTACAAAGGCCGAGCTCGGGGGCAACCTCTACGCCGAGAGCATCATCCAGAGCACCGTCGATGCGCAGGGGCGCGTCGTCGTGTCGGGCAAAAAGGCCATCATCAGCGCCAGCTCGGTGCGCGCCATGCAGGAAATTGTTGTCTCCCTCGCGGGCTCGCCGTCGTTTGCCACCACCCATCTGGAGGTCGGCGTCTCCCCGCTGCTGCTCAGTCAGTTGGATCAGCAAAGCGCGCTGCTTTCCAGACGGGAGAGCGAATGCAACCGGTTTTCCCTTCTGCTGGAGCGGTTAGAGCAGCTTGCCCAGCGCGGGGAGCTCTCACCGGAGCGGCAGTCACAGCGCGAGACCACCGCCCAGATGGTGCTGCGCCTCTCGGCGGAGATCGCCCGGCTCAGGGAGGAGACCGGCGCACTGCGCGAACGGCTGGAGCAGGTGTCAGACGGCGCGGTGCACGTCCGCAACATCGCCTACCCCGGCGTGTATGTCCATGTGTCCCAGCAGATTTACAAAATCATTGATTCGGTTTCTTTTTCCACATTCAAGCTTCATCAGGGCGAAATCGTGATTTTGCCCTTTAGCGCGACACAGTAACAACCCACCGGCAAGGATGCACGGCAGGTCAAGGAGGAATGGATATGCCGCTACCGGGAATCCCCCACCAGATATTGATTACCAAAGCGCAGGAGCTCTCCGGCGAACGGGCGCAGGCGATGAAGAAAAACGAGCTGATGGCCGATCAGGCCGCGCAGCGTCTGAAACAGGAGACACAGAACGCGCAAAACCGGCCGCTGGCCACCGCCCGTGTCGAAGGGGAACGTATTTCAGCCGATATCAACAAGGGCGGCCATCCGGGCTACCAGCCGCCGTCCGATCCAAAAGAAAAAAACGCCCCCCCGGAGGAGGACGCCGAAAGCTTGGCCAATCTGCCGGTGGAGCCGCGCAAGCAGGACGCGCGGCAACGTCCCACCCTGGATATCAAAATCTAGGTAACCCCTGATCGAATCCTCATGTACCGCCTCGGCGTGTACTTTGTCCCCACTCATCCCTGATTTTCCTTCTACCCCAGCGAATCTTCGATTCGCCGGGGACCCTGGGTTAATACACAAAGTATTGCCGCAAAAATCGGCTCGATTGAGAACAAATTTCCCACCGATTCGGCACATGCTGATTGAATCAGTGGTTACTTAGCGGAGATGACGCGATGGAATGGCTTTTTGTTTTGCTCACGGCGACCCAAATTGTGGTGTACCTCCTGTTTTCGCGGTCGATCGAGAAGAAATTGCGGCGCGCGGAGCCCATCTCGGACAAGGAAACCCGCATTTTGAAGCTGTACGAAAATATAGAGGACCTGATGGACACCTTCGAGGACTACATCGGCGAGGTGCGGGAGGAACTGGAACGCGAGCGCACCTCTCTGGCTGAGCTCTCGCGTCAGGCCACCGTCATCTACCAACAGGTGCTGTCGGCGCCGGCGTTTCCGCCCGCGCCTGCCTCAATCGCGCAAGTGGCTGCGCCAGAGACGGTTCCCGTTCCGTCGGTGGAGACGCCCACTATCGTTCGGCCCTTGCAGACGCCCTCCCGTCTGTCCGAGCGTGACCGGG
>JAVBOJ010000023.1:0-15482 GCA_031550755.1 Oscillospiraceae bacterium | reverse complement strand
TTTGCCGACCTTTAACCAACTGGTGCGTCACGGCCGCGAGCAGGTGACCTACAAGTCCACCGCGCCCGCCCTGCAAAAGGGTCAGAACACCCTGAAAAAACAGCTGACCGACCTGTCCAGCCCGCAAAAACGCGGCGTCTGCACAGCGGTGAGAACTGCCACGCCCAAGAAGCCCAACTCGGCGCTGCGGAAAATTGCCCGTGTGCGGCTTTCCAACAGCATCGAGGTTTCGGCTTATATCCCGGGCGTCGGGCACAATTTGCAGGAGCATAGCGTCGTCATGATCCGCGGAGGCCGCGTCAAGGATCTCCCGGGCGTTCGTTACCACATTATTCGCGGTACGCTGGACACCCAGGGCGTCAACGGCCGCCGTCAGGCGCGCTCCAAGTACGGCGCCAAACGGCCCAAGCCCGGCGCCGCTGCCGCCGCCAAGAAAAAGTAACCCAGTAGGGACGTTTGTTCCCGTTTAAATACATGAATCCGTGGATTCCTGCGTTTTTTCGGGGCACAAACGGAAGCGGGCACGCTTTCGAGTACCTATGAAATCAGACTGTGAAGGAGGGAATGTAGTGCCCAGAAGAGGATTTATACCCACACGGGATGTTTTGCCCGACCCTTTGTATAACTCCAAACTTGTCACCAAGCTGGTCAACGGCATCATGCTGGACGGCAAAAAGGGAGTCGCGCAGAAGGTGGTCTACGGGGCGTTCGACATTATCCGTGCAAAAATCAACAAGGAACCGCTTGAGGTTTTCCTGCAGGCGATGGAAAACATCATGCCGGCCCTTGAGGTCAAGAGCCGCCGCGTCGGCGGCGCCACCTATCAGGTTCCGCTGGAAGTGCGGCCGGAGCGCCGCCAGACCTTGGGGCTGCGGTGGCTTGTCATGTACTCCCGCAAACGCGGCGAGAAAACCATGAAGGAACGGCTGGCCAATGAGCTCATGGATGCCGTGAACAATCTCGGCAACGCCGTTAAAAAACGCGAAGATACCCATAAAATGGCCGAGGCCAACCGCGCCTTCGCCCATTACAGATGGTAAATCCCTTGAAAATCCATGTTGTCGGTTGAAAGTCTTTGCGCTTTCAATTGTCATTGAAGGAGACAGATCATGCCTCGGCAATACCCGCTCGCACTGACCCGCAATATCGGCATTATGGCCCATATCGACGCGGGCAAAACCACCACCACCGAACGGATCCTGTTCTATACCGGCCGCAACTACAAGCTGGGCGAAACCCATGAGGGCACCGCCACCATGGACTGGATGGAGCAGGAGCAGGAACGCGGCATTACAATCACCTCGGCCGCTACCACCTGTTCGTGGAAAGATCACCGCATCAACATCATCGACACCCCCGGCCACGTTGACTTTACCGTTGAGGTGGAACGCTCCCTGCGCGTCCTGGACGGCGCGGTCTGCGTTTTCTGTGCCAAGGGCGGCGTCGAGCCCCAGTCGGAGACCGTCTGGCGTCAGGCCGACAAGTATGGCGTTCCGCGTATGGCCTATGTCAACAAAATGGACATCATGGGCGCCGATTTTCTCCATGTGGTCGATATGATGCGCGATCGTCTCAAATGCAACGCCGTTCCCATCCAGCTGCCTATCGGCGCGGAGGCCGACTTCAAGGGGATCATTGACCTGGTGACGCTGCGGGCCTATGTGGCCTACGACGAGCTGGGCAAGGATATCCGCGAGGAGGACGTCCCGGCCGATATGGCGGATATTGTCGAAGAATACCGCGTCAAAATGCTGGAGGCCGTCTCCGACTTCGATGATGAAATCATGACAAAGTATCTGGAAGGCCAGGAGGTGCCCACTGAGGACATCCAAAAGGCCATCCGAGAGGCCACCATCGCGGTCAAGTTCGTGCCGGTTTTGTGCGGCACATCTTACCGCAACAAGGGTGTGCAGAATCTGCTGGACGCCATTGTGGCGTATATGCCCTCGCCGCTGGATATCCCGCCGGTAGAAGGCGCCGATCCGGGCGGCGAAGAAGGCGCCGTGATGATCCGCAACACCTCCGACGAGGAGCCCTTCTCGGCGCTGGCGTTTAAGATCATGACCGACCCGTTTGTGGGCAAGCTGTGCTTCTTCCGGGTCTATTCCGGAACGCTGACCAGCGGCTCGGCCGTCTTCAATTCCACCAAGGGAAACCGCGAGCGCATGGGCCGTATCCTGCTCATGCACGCCAACCATCGTGAGGATGTGGATCAGGTCTACGCCGGCGACATCGCCGCTGCCGTGGGGCTCAAAAGCACCACCACCGGCGACACGCTGTGCGATGAGAAAAAGCCCATCATTCTCGAGTCGATGGAATTTCCCGAGCCGGTCATCCGCGTGGCCATTGAGCCGCGCACCAAGGCCGGTCCGGAGAAAATGGGCATCGCCCTGCAAAAGCTGGCCGAAGAGGATCCTACCTTCAAGGCCTACACCGACGAGGAAACCGGCCAGACCATCATCGCCGGCATGGGCGAGCTTCATCTGGAGATTATCGTGGATCGCCTGCTGCGTGAGTTCAAGGTCGAGGCCAACGTCGGCAAGCCGCAGGTCGCCTACAAGGAAACCATCCGCAAGAGTGCCGATGTCGATCAGAAATACGCCCGGCAGTCGGGCGGGCGCGGCCAGTACGGCCATGTCAAGCTCATTGTCGAGCCCAACGAATCGGGCAAGGGCTATGAGTTTATCAACAAGATCGTCGGCGGCGCCATTCCCAAGGAGTATTTCAACGCCATTGACGCCGGTATCCAGGGCGCCATGCAGTCCGGCGTATTGGCCGGATATCAGGCGGTGGACATCAAGGTCACCCTGTACGACGGCTCCTACCATGAGGTGGACTCGTCGGAAATGGCCTTTAAAATCGCCGCTTCCATGGCCTTCAAGGAAGGCTGCCGCAAGGCCGATCCGGTGCTGCTGGAGCCCATCATGAAGGTGGCCGTCACGGTGCCCGAGGATTATATGGGCGACGTCATCGGCGATCTCAACTCCCGCCGGGCGCAGATTCAGGGCATGGAAGCCCGCGCCGGCGCACAGCAGATTGACGCGTTCGTGCCGCTGTCGGAGATGTTCGGCTACGCCACCGACCTGCGCTCGCGCACCCAGGGCCGCGGCGTTTACGCCATGGAGCCCAGCCATTATGTCGAGCTGCCGAAGAGTCTTCAGGAGAAACTGACCGAGGGCAGAAGATAACGGTATCTTGGACCCCAAAATGCAAATGGGGCTTGCAAAATACGTCAGGCTCCGTTACAATAGCAAGTGTTGAACAATAACGAATGGACAAGGGAGGAACTGAAAACCATGGGCAAGCAAAAATATGAGCGCGCTAAACCCCACGTAAACATCGGTACGGTCGGTCACGTTGACCACGGCAAGACCACTCTGACCGCCGCCATCACCAAGACCCTCGGCTTCTCCGGCAAGGCGTCCTTCATGGCGTATGACGCCATCGACAAGGCCCCCGAAGAAAAAGCCCGCGGCATCACAATCAATACGTCCCACGTTGAATATGAGACCGACAACCGCCACTACGCCCACGTTGACTGCCCGGGCCACGCCGACTATGTTAAAAACATGATCACCGGCGCCGCGCAGATGGACGGCGCGATTCTGGTCGTGTCGGCCGCCGACGGCCCCATGCCCCAGACCCGTGAGCACATCCTGCTGGCCCGTCAGGTCGGCGTGCCCTATATCGTGGTCTTCATGAACAAATGCGACCAGGTTGACGATCCCGAGCTGCTCGAGCTGGTTGAGATGGAAGTCCGTGAGCTGCTGTCCAAGTACGAGTTCCCCGGCGACGATATTCCCATCATCAAGGGTTCCGCCAAGGTCGCGCTGGAGTCTACCTCCACCGATCCCAACGCGCCCGAGTATAAATGCATCTTCGAGCTGATGGCCGCTGTTGACTCGTATATCCCCACCCCGGCCCGCAAAGCCGACCAGCCCTTCCTCATGCCCGTTGAGGACGTGTTCACCATCACCGGCCGCGGCACCGTCGCCACCGGTCGTGTGGAGCGCGGTCAGCTCAAGACCGGCGAGGAAATCGAGATCGTCGGCATCAAGGACACCCGCAAAGCCGTCGTCACCGGCATCGAGATGTTCCACAAGACACTCGATTACGCCGAAGCGGGCGACAACGCCGGTTGCTTGCTGCGCGGTATCGCCAAAACCGATATCGAGCGCGGTCAGGTTCTGGCCAAACCCGGCTCCATCAAGCCCCACACCAAGTTCCAGGGTCAGGTCTACGTTCTGACCAAGGACGAGGGCGGCCGTCACACCCCGTTCTTCGGCAACTATCGTCCCCAGTTCTACTTCCGTACCACCGACGTGACCGGCGTGGTCAACCTGCCGGCCGGCGTTGAAATGTGTATGCCGGGCGACAACATCGAAATGGATGTTGAGCTCATCACCCCGATCGCCATTGAAGAGGGCCTCCGTTTCGCCATCCGTGAGGGCGGCCGTACGGTCGGTTCCGGCGTCGTTATCAAGGTCAACGCATAAATTGTTTGCATCCCTTGCGGGAGGTCTTCTCCCGCAAGGGATGTACTTACTTAGTCTTCGGGGCGGGGTGAAAATCCCCACCGGCGGTGAAGCGGCGCGAGGGCGCCGACAAGTCCGCGAGTCCTTTGCGTGAGGATTGAATCGGTCAGAATCCGATACCGACGGTCACAGTCCGGATGAGAGAAGAGGATCGTTTTTTCGCGCGGCGTTTTCCTTGGGTAGCCTTTGGTTATCTGTGGGGAACCTCTCGCCTTGCGGCTTCTTTTTTTGTCGCGCCCCGAAAGGAGCGCGTCTCTTTGTATGAAGCTGTAAAGGAGAATTTTGTATGAAAAATATAAAAACACTCGCAAAGCTGGGGATGCTCGCCGCCATCGGCGTGGTGCTGGTTTTTTTCCGGTTTTCCATCATCCCCGGCCATCCGTATCTTGAATATGACGCCGCCGATATCCCCATCCTGATAGGCGGATTTTTATACGGCCCGGTGGCCGGCCTGTGTCTGACCATTGTGGTATCCCTGTTGCAGTTTTTGCTGGTCAGCACGGCCAGCGGCCCGTGGGGGTTTGTCATGCATGTCATTGCCACCGGCGGGCTGGTGGTTTCGGCCAGCGCCATTTATCATCTGCAAAAAAGCAGGAAAAGCGCCCTCGTGGGGCTGCTGCACGGGTGCGTCATCATGGTGCTGACTATGATGATCGCCAATTTGTACATCACACCGCTCTACAGTGGAATGCCGCAGATGGCCGTGGTGGATATCCTGATTCCGGCCATCCTGCCGTTCAACGTCATCAAGTCGGTCGTAAACGCCGGCATCACATTTGTCCTGTATAAGCGGGTGAGCCGGTTTTTTCGCGGCGATATACAGAATTCATAGAGTGTAAAACCTTTTTCGCGCCTTCGGCATATGCTGGGGTGGAGGTGCGAAAAATGCCCGGTTTTTTGGAAATTTTCTTCTCGTTTTTGGCCGCTATCGGCCTCACCGCCATTGTATGGGTACTTTTGGGAACCTTGTTGGGGCCCGCGTCGGTAGAAGGCCCGGTCTATGCCGTGTTGCGTTCCGGCGAGGAAAAGGAGATCGACCGCACGCTGCACAGTCTCAAATGGTTGCGGCAGTGGGGGGTAGTGGATCTGCGCATCATCGTGGTGGACGATGGCATGTCTCCCGAGGAAAAGGACGCCGTGCTGCATGTTTGTCACGGAGATCCCGCCGTGGTACTGTGCGAGGATGCGGAGGTCATGCGTTATTTGGGTGATCGTTAGCCGATTGCCAAAATCCTGCCCGGAACGGTTGTGTGGATATGCAAAAGGAAACCCTGGCCGGCCGGGTGGAGGCGCTGGTATACACAAGCGAGCAGACCGGTTATGCCGTATTGCGCGTCAAAACCGAACAGGGTACGCTGGTCACAGCGGTGGGCTTTCTGCCGTTCGCGGCGGCCGGGGAAATGATCGAGGCCGAAGGGGAGTGGATCAACCATCCGCGCCACGGCCTCCAGTTCAAGGCGCGCTCTTTTCAGACCACACAGCCGGCCGACGAGGCGGCCATGCAGGAATATCTGGAGGTGCTGCCCGGCATAGGACGGGCCATGGCCGCGCGCATTGTGGACCGGTTCGGCGCAGACACGCTGGACATCATGGCGCAGAACCCGGAGCGGCTGTCCGAGGTGTCGGGCATTACCCGCGAACGCGCCCGCAAAATCGGGCAGGATTTCCGCCATGTGGGCGGTGTGCGCCGCCTGATGCAATTTTTGCTGGATTACAATTTGCCGCCCCAGCTCGCGTTGCGCCTGTCCCGGGAATATGGGGAGGGCGCGGTCGAGGCGGTGCGGCAAAATCCATATCTGTTGTTGGACGAGCAGTTCGAGGTGCCGTTTTCGCTGTGCGATCAGATGGCGCTGTCTCTCGGCATCGAGGCCGAGGACGTCCGCAGGGTGGAGGCCGCCGTGCTGCATGTGCTGGCGCAGAATCTCGACGGGGGACATGCCTACCTGCCGCAGGAGACGCTGGTCGCAACGGTGGAAGGGCTGGTCGGTGTGGAGCCCGAGCTGGTCGCCGAGGCCATCGACAGCCTGTGGGATCAAAAAAACGTCATGGTGGAATCGGTGGGGCGGCACACGGCCTGTTATCTGTCTTCGCTGTATGAAGCCGAACGCGTTGTGGCCGAAGGGCTGCTGGCAATGACCGAGCCGCTCCCCAAGCCCAAGGGCTTTGCAAAGCTGATGCAAGCGGTGGCGCGTACCGGCGGCGTGGACTACGCCCCGGCGCAAAAAGAGGCCATGGAAACGGCGGCGCAGCACCGGTTGTTTTTGCTGACCGGCGGGCCGGGCACAGGCAAAACGACCACCCTGCGGGGCATTTTAAGTCTGTTTGAGGCCATGGGGCTGTCCTGTCTGCTGGCCGCGCCCACCGGACGCGCCGCCAAACGGATGGAGGAGCTGACCGGCCGCGAGGCCAAGACCATCCACCGGATGCTGGAAATGCAGCCGGACGACACCGGTCGATTTGTGTTCGGGCGGGATGAGGACAATCCGCTGGAGGCCGACGCCGTCATCATCGACGAAATGTCCATGGTGGACGTGCTGTTGATGCACGCGCTGGTGTCGGCGCTGCCCAAGGCCGCGCGGCTGGTGATGGTGGGCGATCCCGACCAGCTCCCGCCGGTCGGCCCGGGGCAGGTTCTGACCGATCTGCTGGGCAGCGGTCGGGTGCGCACGGTGCGGCTGACCGATATTTTCCGTCAGGCCGAGCAGAGCCGCATCGTCTTGCGGGCGCATGAGGTCAATGCCGGCCGTTCCGACGGATTGCGGGAGAATACCGGAGATTTCTTCTTTATGCGCCGAAACACGGCGGAAACCACCCTCAGCACGGTTCTGGAGCTGGTGACCAAGCGGTTGCCGGACAAGATGGGGGTGCCGTCGGCCCAGATTCAGGTGCTCTCGCCCACCCGCAAGGGCGTGGCCGGCACCGTCAACCTCAACCGGCATTTGCAGCAGGCGCTCAATCCGCCCTCGCCGGAGAAGAAACAGAAGCAGTTCGGCGAGGTGCTCTTTCGCGAGGGCGACCGGGTGATGCAGATCAAAAACAATTACGACCTGCCGTGGCGCGAGGAAAAGGGGAGCGGTCAGGGGCAGGGCGTCTACAACGGCGACATCGGGCTGATCGTCTCCATTGACGACAAGCGGGAGCGGCTGCTCATTTCCTTCGACGACCGGATGGTGGATTATCCCTTTGACTTGCTCTACGAGCTGGAGCTCTCCTACGCCGTCACGGTGCACAAATCACAGGGCAGCGAATATCCGGCGGTGGTCATGGCGGTGTGCTCCGCGTCGCCTATGCTGCTCTCGCGCCGGGTGCTCTACACGGCCATCACCCGTGCGCGGTCGCTGATGGTCATTGTGGGGCAAGAGGAAGCGCTGCTGCACATGGTGGAAAACAAGCGTTCCTTCGGGCGCTTTTCCGGGCTGAAGCTGCGGTTGCGGCAACCATAAATACGTCGGGGGGGAGGAAGGACCTGTATGCCCACGCTGCTCGAATTGCTGTATCCGCCCAAATGCGCCTTTTGCCGGACGGTAATGGCCAGGCGCACCGACAACGGACTGTGCGGCCCCTGTGCCGAGCTGCTGCCCGGAGCGCCGCTACGGTTTGCGCCGGACGGTGTGCCCTGCGTCGCGGTGCTGGCCTACCGGGATCAGGCGCGCGAAGCGTTTTTGCGCTACAAGTTTCAGGGACAGCGCGTGCTGGCGCTGCCGTTCGGGTATCTCATCGCGCAGGCGGCGGCGGAGGAGTGGCCGGCGCTGCGGTTTGACTGCGTCACATGGGCGCCGGTGAGCGCCAAGCGAAAGCGCGAGAGGGGCTATGACCAGTCGGAAATTTTGGCCCGCCGCGCGGCGAAGCTCTTGGACAAGCCGGTGATTTTGACGCTCAAGCGCCGGGACACCCCGCCCCAGAGCGGCCTTCCCGACGTACAAAGCCGGCGGGACAATGTCCAGGGCGCCTATACCGCGTCGGACGCGGCGCGGGACAGACGCGTTTTACTGATCGACGACGTCAGTACCTCCGGAGCCACTCTGCGGGAATGCATCGCGACGTTGAAAAAGGCCGGCGCGCAGAGCATCGTCTGTGCCGTGCTGGCTAAAACCGGGTTGCAGGAAAAAACGTCACCCGGGACCGATTTTTGTTGAATTTTACAGCAATTCTTGCAAAATAATCGGGAAACGTTTGTATTGCGGCCCTGAAATTATCAAAAAACCGCGTCATTTCAAGAAAATTTAAAAATTATTTTCAAAAATCGATTGAAAATAAAGACGTGGTTGGGTATAATATCTGAGATAGAGAGGGTATGCCTTTTGAAGGCTGTCTGATAGATGCGTGAAAGTGGAGGAAACTATGGCTCTTTTCAGTCGTGACATTGGGTTGGATCTTGGCACCGCGTCGATTTTGGTGTTTGTCAAGGGCAAGGGTGTTGTATTGCGCGAGCCGTCGGTCGTCGCGCTGGATAAAAATACAGGCAAGCTGTTGAAGGTGGGCTCGGACGCCCAGAAAATGCTGGGTCGTACACCGGGACATATCGTGGCCATGCGGCCGTTGCGCGAGGGCGTGATTTCCGATTATGACATGACTGAGCGCATGATCAAGGAATTTCTCAAAAAAATCGCCGGGTTCCGGCTGTTTAAGCCCCGCATAGTCATCTGTGTGCCCAGCGGCATCACCGAGGTTGAGGAGCGCGCCGTCATCGACGCCGGGCTCCAGGCCGGCGCACGCCGCGTGTATCTCCTTGAGGAGCCGGTCGCGGCCGCCATCGGCGCCGGTATCGAGATCAACAAGCCCTGCGGCAACATGGTCGTGGACATTGGCGGCGGCACCACCGACATTGCGGTCATCTCCCTCTCGGGCATCGTGGAGTCGGCTTCCATCAAGATTGCCGGCGACCAGTTCGACGAGGCGATCGTCAAATATATCCGCCGCAAGCACAATGTCCTCATCGGCGAGCGTTCGGCGGAGGATCTCAAGATCAACATCGGCTGCGTCTATCCCCGTCCGGAGGAGAAAACCATTGAGATCAAGGGCCGTTGCCTGATGACCGGTCTGCCGCGCGTCTTTAACGTCACCTCCAGCGAGATGATTGAGGCCTTTGAGGAGGTCTCTACCCGCATTGTCGAGGCCATCCATTCGGTGCTCGAGCGCACGCCGCCCGAGCTCGTGGCCGATATTTCCACCAACGGCATCGTGATGACCGGCGGCGGAAGCCTGATCTGGGGTTTTGACAAGCTGATTGAATCCAAAACCGGCATCGCCACCCATGTCGCCGACGAGGCGGTTTCCTGCGTGGCGTACGGCACCGGCAAATCGCTGGAATGGGTCAATGAAATGCAGGACGGCACCATCAATCTGTCCCGCAGAAAACAAATGCAGAGCTGACAAAAGGAAAGACCCCGCCGGATGCAACACCGGTGGGGTCTGATAGGATTTTTCACGCGAAATCCGGCTGCTTTTCCAGCAGCATTTCGCCCACGCGCACCACGTTTCCAGCGCCGACCGTCAGGATCAAATCGCCCGGCCGGGCGAGGGAGCGCAGCTGCTCGGCAGCCTCCGGCAGGGTCGGACAAAATACCGCGCCGCTTACCGCGTCGGCCAGCGACTTGGCCGAGATGCCGTTCGGATTGTCTTCCCGGGCCGCGTAAATCTCGGTGAGGATCACCACATCGGCGGCTTTCAGCACATCCGCGAAGTCGGAAAACAGCGCTTGCGTCCGCGAATAGGTGTGCGGCTGGAAGACACAGACAATCCGCTCCGGATGCAGCCCGCGCGCCGCCTGAAGAGTCGCGGCGATTTCGCTGGGATGATGCGCGTAGTCGTCCACCACACGTGCGCCGTGATAGTCGCCCTTCCACTCAAACCGGCGGGTTGCGCCGCCGAATTGTCCAAGCCCGCGCGAGACCGCTTCGCCCGGAACGCCCAAGCAATAGGCGCTCGCGGCGGCGGCGAGGGCATTTGATACGTTGTGAAGGCCGGGAACCTTCAATTCCACCTTCGCGTACGGTTGGTCGTACGCCATGACGGAAAATGTCGGAAACCCGCCCACAAATAGAAGATCCTCGGCACGAATATCACCCTGCGTTCCAAATGTCACAAGTCGGCGCGGAATGCCGCGCACCGCTTCTAGGGCATGTTCGTCGTCTATGGAGACGATCACCGTGCCGTCATCTGGTGTCAGCAAAGCAAACCGGCGGAAGGAGGCCATAATGTCGTTCAAGTCTTTGAAAAAATCCAGATGATCCGCTTCGATATTCAAAATGACCGCCAGCGTGGGGTAAAATTTGAGGAATGAGTTGCAATACTCGCATGCCTCCATAATCATCAAGTCCCCATGTCCGACCCGATGGCCCGATCCCAGCAGCGGAAGCCCGCCGCCGATCATCACCGTCGGATCCAAAGCCGCCTCCATCGCGATGGAGGTCGCCATAGAAGTGGTCGTCGTCTTGCCATGCGTACCGGCGATACAAAGCGCCTGCCGGTATTCCCTCATCAAAAAACCCCAGACCTCGGCGCGCTCCAGCACCGGAATGCCCGCCTGCCGCGCCGCCGCCACTTCTATGTTGTCATCTCGTGCCGCCGCCGTGCGGATCACGCAGTCAGCCCCCTGTACAAGCGCCGCATCGTGCCCGATATGAACCGGGATGCCCAGCGCGACCAGACGCTGTACTGAGGGACTGTCGCTTACATCCGAACCGGACACAATGAGTCCTTTGTGGGATAAAACATCCGCCAAAGCGCTCATGGATACGCCGCCGATCCCGATCAGATGGGCGCGGCGTCCGGAGACCAACACGGCATTTTGGGAAGACATGCAAAACTCCTCCAATAAAGTAAAAATGGATACCGGAATCATTATATTAAATTTTGGTTAGAATAAAAACACCCAATTGCGTTTTTTGGGCAAATTCTTGAGCGGGGGAAATCACGTTGATTATCACAGATATAAAAATCAGAAAAATCCAGGAAGAGGGCCGCATGAGAGCGGTCATTTCGGTGACCTTTGATGACGCCTTCGTTGTCCATGACATCAAGATCATTGAGGGGCCCGATCGCTATTTCTTGGCCATGCCGTCCCGCAAGCTGCCTGAGGGCGGCTACCGCGACATCGTCCATCCGATCAACGCGCAGGTGAGAGATCAGATGGAAAAGGAAATCATGGCCAAGTATCTGTTGGCTATGGAAGACTGGGATGCCGCCAAGCGTGAAAAAGCGGCGGAGGAAGCGGCTGCCGAAGCGGCTTCAGACGAGGAATAGTGACAGAGTTGCAGACCGGAGGATCTGCCTCTTTTAAAAAACATACCCATTTTTTGGGGTGTTTATTCACCGCACACGGGAACCGGAAGAAAACTTCCGGTTCTTTTTATTTTGGCCGCGCCCGCACAGGGATGAGCACGGCCAAGGATTGCGGAATAGACTGTATCGGAAGCAGTTTACTGTATCGGAAGCGGTTTGAAGTAGGAGGAATAGGTTTATGAAGCTCCGGTTTTCCGTGATCGGAGGAGACGGACGACAGGAAAAATTGGCCCGTATGCTGGCCGAAGACGGCCATTCGGTCACGGTATTTGGAATAGACGCGGGAAGACTTCCCAAAGCGCCGTCCTTGGGCGAGGCCGTCCGCGACGCGCAATGCATCGTGCTGCCCATCCCGGTGACGCGCGAGGGCGGACTGCTCAACGCGCCGCGCTTGCAGGAGGTCTATACCATGGAAGAGGTACTGGGGTTTGCCACCCCCCGCCAGGTTTTCGTAGGCGGCAAGGTGCCGCAAGACGTGGCGCTGCTGGCGGACAAAAACGACATTACATTGGTGGATTATGTGGAACGGGAGGACTTTTCGGTGCGCAACGCCGTCCCGTCGGCCGAGGGCGCTTTGCAGCTCGCCATGGAAAACACCGACCGCACGGTCTTCGGCAGCCGCGCGCTGGTCATCGGGTACGGGCGCATCGGGCGGGTGCTGGCGCGTTTGCTGGCGGCGCTGGGCGCGCGGGTCAGCGTATCGGCCCGCAAACAGGAGGACTTCGCCTGGATCGAGGCCGAGGGATACCGACAGCTGGATACCCGCAAGCTGGAGGGCAAGCTGCCCGAATTCGACATGGTCTTCAACACGGCGCCGGCCATGGTGCTGAATGAAAAATTGCTGGAGGAGCTGCCGCCGGCCTGTCTGGTCATCGATCTGGCGAGCGCGCCGGGCGGCGTGGACCGCGACGCGGCGCAGACGCTGGGGCTCAAGTTCCTCTGGGCGCTGGGACTGCCCGGCAAAATGGCGCCCCATTCGGCCAGCGCCATCCTGCGGGATACAGTATACCACATCATCCGGGAAAAGGGGGTTTTTTTATGAACGGTATACAGCTCGGCTTTGCCATGTGCGGATCCTTCTGCACCTTCTCACAGGTGGTCGCCGAGATGGAAAAGCTGCGGGAGAAGGGCCTGGACATTGTACCCATCCTGTCGGAGGCCGCATATGAGAGCGATACGCGCTTCGGGCGCGCCGCCGACTGGAAAAAACGCGTCGAGGAGCTCTGCGGCCGGCCGATTTTGCATACCCTACAGGAAGTCGAGCCCATCGGTCCGCGCGCCCTGCTGGATGCGCTGGTGGTGGCGCCCTGCACGGGCAACACGCTGGCCAAACTGGCAAACGGCGTCACCGATTCGGTGGTTACCATGGCCTGCAAGGCGCATCTGCGCAACGCGCGGCCGCTGCTGCTCGCCGTGTCCACCAACGACGCGCTGGCCGGCAATCTGCAAAACATCGGCAGTCTGCTCTGCCGCAAGAATGTGTACTTTGTGCCCTTCGGGCAGGACGATCCGCAGGGCAAGCCCACCAGTCTGATCGCCGACATGAGCCTGATTGGCGACACGGTGCAGGAGGCCTTGCAGGGCCGGCAGCTCCAGCCCATTTTGGTGAGGAAATAAAAGCAAAACAAACCGGAAGTGGTTTCACTTCCGGTTTTTCTGTCAAATCCTTGCTACGCCGGTTCGGCGCGCGGCCTCAGCCACCGCCTCTGCCACCGTCGGGCCGACACGCGGGTCAAAGGCCTGCGGGATGATATATGCGGCGGAAAGCTCGCTGTCGGAGATGATCCCGGCGATGGCGCGCGCCGCCGCCAGTTTCATCTCGTCGTTGATATCGCGGGCGCGGACCTCCAGCGCGCCCCGGAAAATGCCGGGAAAGGCCAGCACATTGTTGATCTGGTTGGGGAAGTCCGACCGGCCGGTGCCGACCACCGCCGCGCCCGCCGATAGGGCCTCTTCCGGCCAGATCTCGGGCGTTGGATTGGACATGGCAAACAAAATGGGGTCCTTGTGCATCGTGCGCACCATGTCGGGCGTGACCAGACCGGGGCCGGACAGGCCGATGAACACATCGGCACCGCGCAGCGTCTCCGCGAGCGAACCGCGCTTTTTGAGCGGGTTGGACAGCCGCGCCATCTCGGCCTTTTCGACGTTGAGATTGTCGCGCCCTTCATAAATCGCGCCTTGCCGGTCGCACAGCACCACGTCGCGCAAGCCGAGGCACATGAGCAGCCGCGTCACGGCGATCCCCGCCGCGCCCGCGCCGCAGACGACGATGGACTGATCGGCCAGCGTCCGGCATGTCAGGCGCATGGCGTTGAGCATGGCGGCGGCGGTTACGACGGCGGTGCCGTGCTGGTCGTCGTGGAAAATGGGGATGTCGCAGCGCTCCTTGAGCCGGCGCTCGATTTCAAAGCAGCGCGGGGCGGAGATATCCTCCAGATTGACCCCGCCGAACGACCCGGCCAGCAGTGCCACGGTGTTGACGATCTCATCCGTGTCCTTGCTGCGGATACAGAGCGGGAAGGCGTCCACGCCGCCAAAGGCCTTGAACAAAACGCATTTGCCCTCCATGACCGGCATCCCGGCCTCCGGGCCGATGTCGCCCAAGCCCAGCACGGCGGTGCCGTCGGTCACGACGGCCACCAGATTCCACCGCCGGGTGAGGGTATAACTGAGGTCAACATCCTTCTGAATCGCCAGACAGGGCTCGGCCACGCCGGGCGTATAGGCCAACGACAGCGCCTCGCGGGTGCTCACGTCGGTGCGCGGCGTAATTTCCAGCTTGCCCTGCCACGCCTCGTGCAGGCGCATGGCCTCTTGTTTTACATCCATTGTTTCACGCTCCGCAAGGAATTTTACTTTACATTCTCAAGGATCAAAATCTCAAACGGCGGCAGATGAACGGTATGCGCCGCGCCCGAGGCGGTACGGACGGTGGTCTCCTGCTTATCCTCGGAGTTGTTGATGATGACCAGCTTGGACTCGTTGGGGTAGTAAGCGCACTCGGTCATGGGATTTTCCGGCACCCAGATGTTTTCCAGCGCCTCCTTGCCGGCGGCGTGCAAAATGACCCGCAGTACAAAGCGCACATCCTTCAACGAGAAGCGGTAGCCGGACAGATAGACCGCCCGGCCGCGCCCGAACGGGTGGCTGGTGACGGTGGGCGTGCCGTCGTCGGAGACGGCCAGCACGGAGGTGTCACCACCTGTGACAAATACGCCGGGGCAGGGCGGCAGGGAAGCGGCCAACGGATGCGTCCCGTCGGGCGCATCAAACCGGTAACGGTTGAAGCAGATACGGTCGCCGGTGTCACGATCGACGCCCAGCACCTGCGCCAGTTGGAAATTTGAGGTGCCCCAGCGCGCCGCCGAGGGCTGGTTGACGCCCACAAAGCCGCCGCCGCGATGGACAAAGGCGGTGACCGCCTCGATCACCTTGGGATCTTTCCACAGATCCCCTCCGCTCCAGGCGCTGTCCTCGATGCCGGCGTTGAGCAGCACCGACACGTCGTCCGGTACGCCGTTTTGCGCCACCTCGTCAAAGTCGAGGAAGCACACCTCCACCGGCAGACCCGACAGGGCCTCCAGCAGATTGGTCAAATCGACCTCCGGATGCTCGTGCAGATGCCCCGAACAGATCCAGGAGCGCAGACTTCCCCATGCC
>JAVBOJ010000070.1:0-16643 GCA_031550755.1 Oscillospiraceae bacterium | reverse complement strand
GTTTGGCGCGGAGGAATTCGGCACCCGCGTGGAAATGAAAAATGTCAACACCTTTTCGGGCGCGTGGCGGGCCATTCAGTATGAGTCCGCGCGGCAGATCCGGGTGGTGAGCGCCGGCGGCGTCATTGAGCAGGAGACCCGCCGCTGGGACGATGAGGCCGGGGTAAACAGCGTCATGCGCTCCAAGGAGGACGCGCAGGATTACCGCTATTTCCCCGATCCAGACCTGTTGCCGGTGGTCATCGACGACGCCTATATCGACGCGATCACCATCCCCGAGCTGCCGGGGCAGAAACTGGCGCGTTTTATGGAGACCTACGGTCTGCCGCTGTACGACGCGGGGCTGCTGTCGGAAAACCGTGTGCGCGCGGCGTTTGTGGACGAATGCGTCAAGCTGGGCGCGTCGGCCAAGGCGGTGGCCAACTGGCTGCTGTCCGACATCGCCAAGGAGCTCAACGAGAAGGAAATTGAGCTGGATGATACCAAAATTACCCCACAGAGCCTGACGGCGCTCATTTTGATGATCGAAAAGGCCGAAATTTCCAGCAACGCCGGCAAAAAAGTGGTGGCAGAGCTGCTCGGTCAGGGCGGCGACCCTGCCGCCATTGTGGAGCGGCTGGGACTGAAACAGGTTAGCGACGACAGCGCCCTGCGCACGTGGGCGCAGCAGGCGATCGAGAACAATCCCAAGTCGGCGGCTGACTACAGAGCCGGCAAGACAAACGCGCTGGGGTTCCTTGTGGGGCAGTGCATGAAGGCGTCCGCCGGCAAGGGAAACCCCGGGCTGTTCCAGAAGATTTTGATCGGGCTGCTGGAGCAATGAGAGATGAAAAGACCGCTTCCCTGATGGGAAGCGGTCAGGCTGTCAAAAAATTTGTTTTTTGACAGCCTAAGCCCCCGTCCTTTCGGACGGGGGCTTATTGCAGTTTCCGTTACAAAATTGTCAAAAAAACTGTGCCGGAATCCACCGCTTGGCCGCGCGAAACCTTGACGCCGGACACTGTGCCGGATACCGGCGCGACGATCTCGTTTTCCATTTTCATAGCCTCCAGCACCAGCAAAAGCTGGCCTTCCTTGACCTGCTGGCCGTCCGCCACAGCTACATTCAAAACCGTGCCGGGCATGGGGGCGCTGACGGTGACTCCGCCGCCCGCAACCGGGGCTACAGGCGCTGTCGGGCGGGCCGCGGGAGAAGTCTTGGCCGCCTCGGCGCCCGCGACCTGGGCGTAGCCCTCCTCCAGCTCGATTTCATAGCGGGTCTCATTGAGCGTTACTGTATATTTCATTTTTCATTCTCTCCCAATCGTCTGATTGTTTTGACCCGGAGCTGCTCGGGCGGGATGCCTGTTTTTTCCGATACAATGGCCAAAATCATCGCGGCGGTCGGTTCATCCACATTCACAAGCTCGGTTTGAAGCGGAGCGGACACCGGATTTTCCGCCGGGCCTTCGGCGGGCGCGCGGTAGGGGAATACGCGTTTGAGCAGGGCGATGACCGCCAAAAACAGCAGCAGCACGCCGAACACGGTGAGCAAACCGTACAGGGTCAGCTCAAGAGCCAAATACACGTCATGCATAAAACATCGCTCCTTTCTCTAGCGCGCCAGCAGGAAGGGAACCAGCGCCAAAATAATGCCGCCGGCCACCACCGAACCGAGTTGCCCCGCCACATTGGCGCTGGTGGCCTGCATCAGGATAAAATTTTGCGGATCCTCGGCCTTGGCCATCCGCTGGATGACCCGCGAGGACATGGGGAAGGCTGAGATGCCGGCCGCGCCGATCATCGGGTTGACCTTGTGCTTGGAAAACAGGTTCAAAAACTTGGCGAACAGGACGCCGCCCACCGTATCGAACACGAACGCCACCAGTCCTAGCCCCATAATCAGCAGCGTCATGGGCTGCAAAAACTGGGTGTGGTGCATTTTCGCGCCGATTGTGATGCCCAGCAGCAGCGTGACAAGGTTGGCCAGCTCATTTTGCGCCGACTGGGAGAGCCGCTCCAGCACGCCGCAGACCCGGATCAGGTTGCCGAACATCAAAAATCCGATCAGCGGCACGCTGATGGGCGCGATGATGCCGGCAATCATGGTGATAACAATGGGGAAGAGGATCAGCACGATTTTGGAAACCGGCTTGTCCTTGTATTCCATACGGATCTTGCGCTCGGCCTTGGTGGTGACCATCCGGATGACCGGCGGCTGGATGATGGGCACCAGCGCCATGTAGGAGTAGGCCGCGACGCTGATGGGGCCGAGATAATCGCGGGCAAACTTCGTGGCCACAAAAATCGAGGTCGGGCCGTCGGCCGCGCCGATGATGCCGATGGCCGACGCCACCTTCAGATCGATGCCCAGCGACGGGAACGCCTTGCCGAGCAGCAGCGCCGCGATGACGGTAAAAAAGATACCGAACTGCGCGGCGGCTCCGAACAGCATCATTTTCGGATTTTTGAACAGGGGAGAGAAGTCGATCATCGCGCCCACCGCGACAAAAATCAAAATGGGAAAAATCTCGGTGACAATGCCGATGTTGTAAAAAATTTGCAGCACACCGTCGGCACCGTCATAGCTCAGCACCGAGGACAGCGGCAGGTTGACCAGAATCGCCCCGAATCCGATGGGCAGCAGCAGCATGGGCTCATAGTCCTTGGCAATGGCCAAATAGATGAGCAGTCCTCCGATGAGAAACATAACAATGCTGCCGGGCGTGATGTCCGAAAATCCTTCAAACAACTGCGCGAGAACGTCCAACGAGAGTCCCTCCTAGTTTTTTCGTATCGGGCGGCAATAAAAGAGGCGGCTTAAGCCGCCTCTTCTTCGCGCAAGTTATGCGTCTTTTTTGCGGATGCGCAGCCACAGCGGACCGGCCAGACAGATCGAGGAATATGCGCCGGCCACAATGCCCACGGCCAGCGGCAGGATAAAGTTGCGCACCGAGCCGACGCCGAGGATGATGAGCAAAATGACGGGCAGCAGGGTGGTCACGGTCGTGTTGATATTGCGGCGCAGCGTCTGCCAGATGCTCTTGTCGATGTTGGCGGCAAACGACGCTTTGGGGCCCATCAGTCGCTTGTTTTCACGCACGCGGTCGAACACCACGATGACGGCGTTGATGGAGTAACCCAAAATGGTCAGCATGGCGGCGATGAAATTCATGTTCATCGGGATCTGGAAAATGACGTAGAAGCTCAGCATGACCAGCAGGTCATGAATGAGGGTGATGACGGCGGCCAGACCCGAGGAGAACTGGAAGCGAATGGTGATATACAGCAGGATGAGCAGGGCGGCTACCAACGTGGCCGTGACGGCGGCGCGCTGAAGGTCGCGGCCCACGGACGAACCGACGTTTTCCACCGAGAGGATGTCATCCTCGGTGATGGGCGCGGCGGCGGTGCCGTATTTCTCCTGAAGCGCCTTGAAGATCTCGTCACGCTGCTCCGAAGGGATGTCCACCGTTTTGATGAGGACGGAAGTGCCGTTTTCGCCGGTTTTCTGCGGCGGGTTGGGCTCACGTCCGGTGATTTCGGTCACGATGGCGGCGATTTCATTCAGCTGATCGTGGGTCATTTCGGTGTGGAGCTCATACTCCATGGTGGTGCCGCCCAAAAAGTCGATATCGAAGTTGAACAGGGTCACGCCGAAGGGCATGAGCACCAGCGCGACAATGCCGACGGCGCAGAGGCAGATGGAGATAAGGCCGAATACTTTAAACCGGGAATTGAAGCTGAAGGATTCCGACATTTTCTTATTCATGTCCCCGCCCCCTTTCAAACGCCGAAGGCCTTGAGGCTTTTAACCTTGAGGCCCAAGATAGAATTCAGCAGGATACGGGTGACAACCAGCACGGTAAACATGGACACCACAACGCCGATAAACAGCGTGACGGCAAACCCGCGGATAGGGCCGGTGCCTTGCCACCACAGCACGCCGGCGGCGATCAGGGTGGTGACGTTGGAGTCGATGATGGCGGTGAGAGCGCGGGCGTAGCCGGCGGTCACCGACGAGCGGATGGTCTTGCCCGAACGCAGCTCTTCCTTCATGCGCTCGAAGATAATGACGTTGGCATCCACCGCCATGCCGATGCCGAGGATGATACCGGCGATGCCGGGCAGCGAGAGGTTGACGCCGGCAATCGCCAGAATCAGCGCGACCAGACCGACATAGAAGATCAGCGCGATGCTAGCCAGCGCGCCGGGGATACGGTACATGAAAATCATAAACAGGATGACCAAAATCAGACCGATGATGCCGGCCAACAGGCTGGTGGACAGCGACTGCGCGCCGAGCTGCGCACCGACGGCGCTGAGCTGCTTCTGCACCAGCTTAAAGGGCAGGCGCCCGCCGTTGATCAAATCGGCAAACTGCTTGGCGGCCTCGGCCTGGGTCTGGTTCTCGTTGGCACCCAGCGTGACGATGCAGCTGTCGGAATCAATGCCGGTGGAGGCATATTTGGCGTCCACATAGGGGGTGGACTGCACATCCTCGTCCATAAAAATGGCGATATAGTTTTTGCCTTCGGAGGCGCGGGCGGCGGCCTTTTTGGTCGCTTCGGTAAAGATTGCGCGGGCGTCCGGCTTAAAGGTCAGCACAACATGATAATCGCTCGTTCGTACAGCGGACGTACTGTCGCCGGTGGCGCCGTACTCGACCGTGGCGCTCTGCACGCTGTCGCCGCGCAGGAGAATATTGCCGTCGGCGTCACGGAAGGACAGCTCGCCGGTGGTACCGACCAGCGCCACAGCGGCCTCGGGATCGCGAACGTTGGGGATTTCCACGCGCACCTGACGATCGCCGACGCGGTTGATGTTGGCTTCTGTGTAGCCCGCGCCGCCGAGACGAGCGCGGATGGTCTGCACAACGCCTTCCATCCCGTCATTCACATCCTGTCCGGATGTGCCTTCCGGGATTTCCGCCTCAAACAGAATGGTGGATCCGCCCACCAGGTCGAGCCCCAGCTTGACGCCTTGCTCCGCAGAGGGGATGTAAACAAAGCCGAGATCCGCTCCGGTGAACGCCACCAGAACGAGGAGGGCCCCTATCAGCACAACGCCGATAAACGCGCCCGCTTTTTTGCCCATCTGTGATTGCCTCCTTTATCTTTCGCACATGCGTGATATTATATAATAAGGCTCGGACAAACGTCAAGAGTTTTTCCCCCAATCACGCGGAAAACCGACAATTGAAAAGTTTCCCGAAATGTGATACAATCGCGAAATTGAAGGAGGTCGATTTTTCTGCATATTTTAAAAGACCCCGCGCTGGCGCCGGACGGACGGCAAAAAATCGAGTGGGTCGCCTCCTATATGCCGGTTTTGCGGCAAATTGAGGAGCGTTTCGCGCGGGAAAAACCGTTTTCCGGGCTAAAAATTGCCCTGTCCATCCATCTGGAGGCCAAAACCGCCCGTCTCGCGCTGGCGTTGCAGGAGGGCGGCGCGCAGGTGGCGGTCACCGGCTGCAATCCGCTGTCCACCCGCGACGATGTGGCGTCGGGGCTGGCGAGCTTGGGCCCCAAGGTCTGCGCCGTGTACGGCGCGGACGCGGAAACCTATGAAAACCACCTGGCCGCCGTGCTGTCGGTCTCGCCGCATCTGGCGCTGGACGACGGCGGAGACTTGACAAATCTGCTGCATGGGCGCTGTTCCGACTGCGGGACAAGCCTTCTCGGCATCACCGAGGAGACAACCACCGGCGTCCATCGCGCCCGGGCGCGGGCGGCGGCGGGCAAGCTCCGCTTTCCGCTGGTCGCCGTCAACGACGCCGACTGCAAGCATCTTTTCGACAACCGCTACGGCACCGGGCAGTCCACATGGGAGGCCATCCTGCACACCACGAACATTCAGGTCACCGGCAAAACCGTCGTGGTGGCCGGTTACGGCTGGTGCGGCCGGGGCGTGGCCATGCGGGCGGCGGGGCTGGGCGCGCGGGTCATCGTCACCGAGGTCGATCCGGTCAAAGCCATCGAGGCCGCCATGGACGGCCACCGGGTCATGACCATGGACGACGCAGCACCGCTGGGCGACTTTTTTGTCACTGTGACCGGCTGTGAGCGGGTCATCACAAAGCGCCACATGGAGCGCATGAAGGACGGCGCGATCCTCTGCAACGCGGGGCATTTCGACGTTGAGGTGGACAAGCGCGACTTGGAGGCGCTGTCCGACAAAATCTGGCCGCGCCGGGACAATATCATGGGCTACCGGCTCAAAAACGGGAACACCCTCAATTTACTGGCCGAGGGACGACTGGTCAATCTGGCCGCCGGCGGCGGACATCCCGCCGAGATTATGGATATGAGCTTTTCGCTGCAAGCCCTTGCGCTGGAGCATCTCGCCAAGCACGCCCAATCCCTCGCGCCCGGCGTGTATCCGGTGCCGCCGGCACTCGACCGGGCGGTGGCCGAGCTCAAGCTGCTGACCATGGGCATGGCCATCGACCGGCTGACGCCGGAACAGGAGGCCTATCTCAACACCTTTTAGGAGGAAACGGTATGAAATATTTTACCTCGGAGTCGGTGACCGAAGGACATCCCGACAAGGTTTGCGACCAAATTTCCGACGCCGTGCTGGACGCGATGCTGACCCAGGATCCCATGGCGCGCGTGGCCTGCGAGGCCATTGTCACCACCGGCATGGCGCTGGTGATGGGCGAAATCACCACCGATTGTTATGTGGACATCCCGGCGGTGGTGCGCGAAACCATCCGCAAAATCGGCTACGACAGGCCGGACTACGGCTTTGACCACAAGACCTGCGCGGTGCTGACCGCCATCGACGAGCAGAGCCCCGACATCGCCATGGGTGTGGATCGTTCGATGGAATACCGGCAGGACGGCGACGAGGCCGACCATATCGGTGCGGGCGATCAGGGCATGATGTTCGGCTTTGCCTGTGACGAAACGCCAGAGCTCATGCCGGCGCCGGTTTCGCTGGCGCACAGGCTGACCCGACGACTGGCCGAGGCGCGCCGCTCCGGCGAGCTTACTTTCCTGCGCCCCGACGGCAAGGCGCAGGTCACGGTGCAATACGGCGACGGGGGAGAGGTGGCGCGCGTCGAGGCGGTGGTCGTCTCCACCCAGCACGATGAAACCGACATCGGACAGCTCCGCGAGGCCGTGTATGAATCGGTCGTCAAGCGCGCCATTCCGGCGGAGCTGCTCGACCGCGACACCAAGCTCTATATCAATCCCACCGGGCGTTTTGTGGTGGGCGGGCCGCAGGGCGACTCGGGGCTGACCGGCCGCAAGCTGATCGTGGACACTTACGGCGGCTACGCCCGGCACGGCGGCGGCGCATTTTCGGGCAAGGATCCCACCAAGGTGGATCGCTCGGCGTCCTATATGGCGCGCTATGTGGCCAAAAACATTGTGGCGGCGGGGCTGGCAAAGCGCTGCGAACTGGAGATTTCCTACGCCATCGGCGTGGCGCACCCGGTGTCGGTGCTGGTGGATACGCAGGGCACCGGCGTCCTGCCGGATGAGACGCTGCGGGAGATTGTGCTGCGGCATTTTGACCTGCGTCCGGCCAAAATTATCGACTATTTGGATCTGCGCCGCCCCATCTACGCGCCGGTCGCCGCTTACGGGCACTTTGGCCGGGCGGATCTCGACCTGCCGTGGGAAAAGACGGACAAAGCCGAAGCGCTGAAGGAGTACAAGAAATGAACATCTGTGTGCTGGGTTTGGGATATATTGGTTTGCCGACCTCGGTAACGCTTGCACTGGCGGGCTTTTCCGTGCGCGGGGTGGACATCCGCGCCGACGTGGTGGACGAGCTGGCGGCCGGGACGCTGCCGATCGTCGAGCCGGGGCTGGAGGAGGCCTTCGCCAAGGCGCACGCCGGCGGAAATCTGACCTTTTCCACAGCGCTGGCGCCGGCCGACGCCTTTATCATCACGGTGCAGACGCCCCACCGCGAGCGGCCCGACGGCGTCAAGGAGGCCGAGCTGCGGTTTGTGGAGACGGCGGCGCGTCAGGTCGGGGCAGTGCTGCGCCCCGGCAATCTGGTGGTGCTGGAATCCACCGTGCCGCCCGGCACCTGTCAAAAGATGGAGGACATTCTGCGCCAAACCGCCGGATTTTCCGACTTTCTCGTGGCGCACTGCCCCGAACGGGTCATCCCGGGGCGGATTTTGAACGAGCTGCGCACCAACGACCGCATCATCGGCGGGCGCACGCCCGAGGCGACCCAAAGGGCCAAGGAGATTTACGAAAAGGTCGTCACTGAGGGCGTTCTGCGTCTGACCGACGACATAACCGCCGAGCTGTGCAAGCTGACCGAGAACACCTTCCGCGACATCAACATCGCCTACGCCAACGAGCTGTCGGTGGTCTGCGAACGGCTGGGCGTGGATGTGTTTTCGCTGATTGAGCTGGCCAACTGCCACCCGCGCGTCAATATTTTGACGCCCGGCGTCGGCGTCGGCGGGCATTGCATCGCGGTCGATCCGTGGTTTATTCACGGTCTGTTGCCGGACGAAACGCCGCTGATCGCCCAGGCGCGGCGGACAAACGACCGCAAGCCGCACTTTGTGGCGGAACAGGTGGCATCTCTTGCGCCGCAGGGCGCGCGGGTTTGCGTGCTGGGGCTGTCGTACAAGCCGGACGTGGACGATCTGCGCGAGTCGCCGTCGCTTGTCCTGTGCCACGCGCTGGCGGCGCGCGGCGTCGAGGTCTGCGCGTGTGAGCCGTTTGCCCGGCAGGAATCGGTGGAAGGCTTCCGCAATCTACCCCTTGAGCAGGCGCTCGGGTGCGATTTTCTGGTGGTGACGCTGGCGCATTCGCTGTTTCGCGAAAACGCCGCGCGCATCCGGGCAAAGCCCCATTACGACTGTGTGGGGCTGGTTCGATGAAGGCGCCGCGCACCCTGTATTTTTGCGGCGATTGCGGCAACGAATATGCCAAATGGCAGGGTCAATGCCCGGCCTGCAAGGCGTGGAACACCATGGTCGAGCAGCCGGCGGAGGCTCCCGTCGCCGTGCCGAAGGGGCAGGGGAGAGCAGGGGAGAAGCCTGTTCCCAGAACGCTTCCCGACATTTCGGTCTGTGAGGAGGTCCGGTTTGAAACCGGGCTGTCGGAGCTTGACCGGGTGCTGGGCGGCGGCGCGGTGGCCGGATCGCTGGTGCTGGTCAGCGGTGAGCCGGGCATCGGAAAATCCACCTTGCTTTTACAGATTTGCAAAAGTTTGGCGCGGCGGTTCACCGTTTTGTATGTATCGGGCGAGGAGTCGCTGCGGCAGATCAAGCTGCGCGCCGACCGCCTGCGGGTCAGCGCCGACAAGCTGTTTTTGCTCAGCGAGACCGAGATCACCCGCGTGCTGGACGCCGTTGAAACCCTGAAACCCGACGTGCTGATCGTGGACTCGATCCAGACCATGTACCGCGCCGGCGGCAACACGACGCCGGGCAATGTCACACAGGTAAAGGAATGTACCTTGTCACTGATGCAGCTGGCCAAAGGGCAGGGCGTCACGGTGTTTCTCATCGGCCATGTCAACAAGGACGGGGCCATCGCCGGCCCCAAGGTGCTGGAGCATATGGTGGACAGCGTCTTGTACTTTGAGGGCGACCGGCATCTATCCTATCGCGTGCTCAGGGCGGCGAAAAACCGCTTCGGCTCGGTCAGCGAGATCGGCATGTTCGACATGCGGGAGGAAGGGTTGGTCGAGGTGCCCAACCCGTCGGAGTTTTTGCTGTCCGGCCGACCGCACGGCGTCTCGGGCACCTGCGTGGCCTGCGCCATGGAGGGCACCCGTCCGGTACTGTGTGAAGTGCAATCCCTTGTCACCCAGACCAGCTTCGGGCAGCCCCGCCGCACCGTCAGCGGGCTGGATTACAACCGCGTCATGCTGCTGCTGGCCGTGCTGGAAAAACGCGCCGGCGTCTATGTCGGCAATTGCGACGTCTACGTCAACGTGGTGGGCGGCTTTGAGCTGGAAGAGCCGGCGGCCGATCTGCCGGTGCTTTTGGCCTGCGCCTCCAGCGCCCGTGACAAGGCTCTGCCCGGCGATCTCTGCGCCATGGGCGAGGTGGGTCTGGGCGGCGAACTGCGAGCGGTCGGCCACATGGAGCAGCGGGTGGCGGAGCTGTTCCGTCTCGGTTTTAAAAAATGTATTTTGCCGCGGCAGGGAACACAGACAATCATGGCGCCCGAAGGGCTTGAGCTTGTCCGCGCGCGCTATGTCAGGGACGCGCTGGCGGCGTTGTAGGTGTTTTGTTTGTCTCCGCCGGCGGCACACAGTACACACAGCCGTCTTCCACCGACGGCCCGGCGGACGCCGCCTGCTCCAGCCGGCAATACCCGTCCTCCTGATAAACGCAACGGCTCACACATGTAATCAGGCTCATAAAAACGCCTCCTGTCTGTGGGGATATTGTTATTGTGCCGTCAATGGGTTCAAAGTATGATACCAAATTGCGGACGTTTTTCTAGCGCCTCGGCAGGGTATTGCCAACTGTACAAAACGCGTTGTTCTGGCTACGTTCGATGTCGCGGCTTTAACTATACAAAATAAAAATTTTGTATAGTTAAAGAGTGGTGAAAAAGAAAGACCGGTTTTTTCGGTCTTTCTTGAATACATCCTTATCCCAGCAAATACGACCGCATCTCCTGTGTCAGCGTGACCTCCAGACTTTGCATCGTCTCCTCGAACTGTGTCTCATTGGAAAACGCCGTGATCACGCTGGTCGGTACCGGATCGCACATCAGATACGCCAGTGCCACGGCGCACACCGATACGCCCAGCTTGTCCGCGATCTCTTGGGCACGCTTGGCGCGGCGGTAATTTTCCGCCAGCCAGCCGAACATATGCGCTGTATTCGGCTTCAGCGTGTCGCCGGCGGCGGCGTGGGACAAAAATCCCTTGGCGGTCGCCGTCCACGGCATGACCGGGAGTTTTTCGTCGGTATACCAGGAATACTCCACGTCATCCATGATGACATGGGTCAAATCGCCGCTTTGGGCGGCGGTCGTCTTGGCCAGGCTCCATTGGATCTGGCTGACCGAAAACGGCGTACAAATGTTTTGTTTCGCGAACGTGTTGGCCTCCTGAATCCGCCCGGCCGTCCAGTTGGAGGCGCCCAACACCCGCACCTTGCCCGATTGCACGAACCCGTGCAGTGTCGGCATGATGTTTTCCACCGGGATTTTGATATCGTCGCGGTGCAGGTAAAAAATGTCCACATAGTCCGTCCCCAGCGTTCGGAGGCTGGTCTCCAGGTCGCTTGTCAGCTCCTGCGGGCTCAGGCGCGACGGTCGCAGCGGATTGCCGATGTCCGGATGGGCGCATTTGGTGGAAATGATGATGTCGGCACGGTGTTTGGTCTTGAGATATTGTCCCAAAAATTCCTCAGAACGCCCGCCGCCGTAAACGCGGGCGGTGTCAAAGCAGTTGCCGCCGCGGGCGAGATAGGCGTCGGCGCAGCGATGGACAAATTCGCGTTTTTGGTCGTTGACAAAGCCGGTTTCGCCGATGCAGAGCTTGGTAATCTCCACCGTATGGAGCTGATTTGTAAGGGCGATTTTTTTCATGGATGCGCTCCCCTTTTTATGATTTTGTGGTACAATGGGCGTGAGGTGAACGATGGTGGATTATCGAAAAGAGGCGCCGCCTCTGCTGCTCGAGTTTTTGAGCTATCATGAGAGCATCAAGGGGCATTCACGCAAAACGGTGGACGAATATTTTTTGGATTTGCGCGGATTTTTTCATTATATACTGAACAAACGCGGACTGATCGGCGAAAATGAAGCTGATTTTCTCACAAAAGTCGATCTATCTCTGGCGGGGTCGATTACCCTGTCGGATGTCTATGATTATATGAGCTATCTCGCGCGTGACCGCGCACGGCATCCGCAGAGCGACAACACGGATTATGGTCTTGGCGCGGCGGCCAGAGCCAGAAAAGTGGCGTGTATCCGGTCTTTTTATAAGTTTTTGACCATAAAAACACACAAATTATCCGAAAATCCGGTACAGGATCTCGACGCGCCCAAGCTCAAGAAAACCCTGCCGCGCTACCTCACGCTGGAACAGAGTCAGGCCCTGCTGGAGGCGGTGCAGGGCCCAAACCAGACCCGCGACTATTGCATTTTGCTGCTGTTTTTGACCTGCGGCCTACGGCTGTCCGAGCTGGCGGCGCTGAATCTCTCCGACGTGCGCGGCGAGACGCTGCGGGTTACCGGCAAGGGCAACAAGGAGCGGGTGTTGGACATCAACGACGCCTGCCGCGAGGCGCTGGACGACTATATTAAGCTGCGCCTGAAACAGCCAAGCGTCGATAAAAACGCGCTATTTGTCTCGCGCAACCGCCGGCGGCTGAGCGTCAAAACCGTCCAGCTGTTGGTCAGAAAATACCTGCTGATGGCGGGGCTGGACGCCTCGCTCTACTCCACCCATAAGCTGCGCCACACAGCGGCAACCCTGATGCTGCAAACCGGCGTGGACGTGCGCACCTTGCAGGAGGTGCTGGGGCATGAGCACCTCAACACCACCCAAATTTACACCCATGTGGACAATTCCGAGCTCAAGCTGGCCGCCAAGGTACATCCGCTGAACAAAAAAACCTAGCGCAGCGTCGCGCCCGCTTCCCTCTCCAGCGCCGTCAGGGCGCTCTGCACGGCGGCGTCGGCCTCTGCGTCGGTCAGAGTGCGGTCGGGCGCACGCAATGACAGCGAAAACGCCACGCTCTTGCGTCCCGCGGCGATCTGACTACCAGTGTAGACGTCAAACAGTGCGCAGTCGGCCAGCAGCTCGCCGGCGTTTTGCCGGATGATCTCCTCCAGCTGCGCGGCCGGGACATCGTCGGCGCAGACGACGGCCAAATCGCGCGACATCGCCGGAAATTTCGGCAGCGGCACATAGACGCGCTCGGGCGCGGCGACCTCCAGCATCGTGCGGAAGTCGAGCTCACCGCAAAACACCTCCTGCGACAGCTCAAACCGCGCCGCCGCGAGAGGATGAAGCTGCCCCAAAACGCCCAGGAAGACCCCATCGGCAAACACCTCGGCGCATCGGCCGGGATGGAACGCCGGGTGGTCTTTTTTTGCGTTATACGTGACGTTTTCCACCCGGAAGCCGGTCAATATCGTCTCCACCGCGCCCTTGAGCGCGAAGAAATCCAACTCCCCATAGCCGCCCAGCGCGATTTGCGGGCGTTCGTCTGGCAGCGTTTCGTTCTCTTGCGGCCGGTATGTCATGCAAAGCTCCCACAGCCGGGCTTTTTTGTTGCGGACGCTTTCGTTGCGCGCCAGCGCTTCCAGCATGGACGGCAGGGCCGTCGTGCGCATGACGCTGCGATCCTCGCCCAGCGGATTTTCGATGACCACGCTGCCGCCGGGGAGCCCCAGCTTTTCATAGTCCGACGGGCTGATAAACGAATAGGTCATAATTTCGTTGTAACCCATGGCGCGGCAGAGCTCACCCAGCACGCGCACGGCTCTTTGGGAGGCGGTCAGCGCCCCCGGCACGGTCTCGCCGGCCGACAGGCTGGACGGGATACGGTTGTAGCCGTACAACCGAGCGACTTCCTCGGCCAAATCGGCCATGCCCTCGATGTCGGCCCGCCAGGACGGCACCGCGACGGCTTCTCCCTCGACGACAAAGCCCAGCCGCGCAAGACATGCCTTCATGTCGGCTTCCGGGATTTCCGTCCCCAGCAGGGCGTTGATTTTGGACGCCTCCAGCGGCAGTGTCCGCACCGGCGGCAGCGCTCCATGCACATCCTCCACGCCGTCGCAGACGACGCCCGCGCCGAGCTGTTCAATCAGCTCACAGGCGCGCTCCAGCGCCGGAAGGACGTTTTCCCTGTCCAGCCCCTTTTCAAACCGGGATGACGCGTCGGTGCGCAAGCCCAGCGCCAGCGCCGTCCGCCGCACAGACGGCCCGTTAAACGTGGCCGATTCCAACACAATTTCCCGGGTTTTTTCGGTGATCTCACTGTTGGCGCCGCCCATCACACCGGCCACACCGACCGGACGGCTCTCGTCGGCAATCACCAGCATATCGGGCGAAAGCGCCCTTCCCTGCCCGTCCAGCGTCTCCAAACTCTCGCCGGACGCGGCGCGGCGCACGACGATTTTTTCCCCCTGCAAACAGGCGTAATCAAAGGCGTGCATGGGCTGGCCGTATTCCAGCATGACGTAGTTCGTAATGTCCACAATGTTGTTGATGGGCCGCACACCGCAGGTGCGCAGGCGCGCACGCATCCACAGCGGCGACGGCGCAATCTTCACATCCCTCACCACCCGGGCGGCATAGCGCGGGCAGAGGTCGGCGTCGCGGATCTCGACCCGCAGGCCGTGCGCCCCGCCGCCGCCCTTGACGGTAGGGGTGTGCAGGGAGAGCGGCTTGTCAAACGTCGCGGCGCTCTCACGCGCCAGACCGATGACGCTGAGGCAGTCGGGCCGATTGTTGGTGATCTCAAAATCCACCGAAACGTCGCGGAGCTTGAGCGCGTCGCGGATATCCTGCCCCGGCGCGAGGCAGTCGGGCAGCAGGAAGATGCCGTTTTCCGCCGCCTCAGGGAAGTCGTGGGTCGTGAGATCCAGCTCCTTGAGGGAGCAAAGCATCCCCTCCGAGGTCACGCCGCGCAGCGCGCCGGTGAAAATCTCCTTGCCGCCGGGCAGCTTCGCCCCGTCCAGCGCCGCCGGCACGGTGCATCCCGGCGTGACGTTGGAAGCGCCGGTTACAATGGTCAGCTCACGGCCGCCGACGTCGATTTTACAAATCGTCAGCCGGTCGGCGTTTGGGTGCGGTTCGGTGAAAAGCACCTTGCCCACCACGACGTTTTGAATCTCCGCGCCGAGGTCCTCAAAGCCATCCGCCTTAGAGCCGGAGAGGGTCATGGCGTCGGCGTACTCCTTTGGGGAACAGGAAAGCTGTACGAAATCGGACAGCCAATCGAGTGAAAGTTTCATAAAAACCGCTCCTATTTTTCATGGATTGGGACGAGGGAGCGGGCGAACACAGTTCGCCCCTACCATTAAAACTGCTCTAAAAACCGCATATCATTCTCAAATAGCAACCGCATGTCGGTGATGTTGAACCGCCCCAGCGTGAGGCGCTCCAGCCCGATGCCGAAGGCGAAGCCGGAGTAAAGGTCCGGGTCGATGCCGCAGCGGGCGAGCACACGGGGATGCACCATGCCGCAGCCCAGCAGCTCAATCCAGCCCTCGCCCTTGCAGACGCGGCAGCCCGCTCCGTCGCAGACATAACAGGAGATGTCCACCTCGGCCGACGGCTCGGTATAGGGGAAATGATGCGGGCGGAAACGGGTGCGGGTCTTGGGGCCGTAAAGCTTTTTCATCAGCAGCTCCAGCGTACCCTTGAGATGCCCCATGGTGATGCCGCGATCGACCACCAGCCCCTCAATCTGATGAAACATCGGCGAATGGGTGGCGTCCACCTCGTCCTTGCGGTAGACCCGCCCGGGCGAGATGATGCGGATGGGGGGGGTATGCTCCAGCATGTGCCGGATCTGCACCGAGGAGGTCTGTGTGCGCAAAATGACCTCGTCGGTGATATAAAACGTGTCCTGTTTGTCGCGGGCGGGGTGGTTTTCATCGGTGTTGAGGGCGTCGAAGCAGTGCCAGGTGGTCTCGACCTCCGGCCCCTCGGCCACCGAAAAGCCCATGCCGACAAAAATATCCTTGACCTCATCCAGCACCAGCGTCATGGGGTGCTTGTGCCCCATCGGGCTTTTTTTGCCCGGCAAGGTGACGTCCACTGCCTCGGACGCGAGTCGCGCGCCCAGCGCTTCGGCTTCCAGCAGCGCGGCGGTTTTTTCGAGCGCCTCCTCAATGGCGGTGCGCACCTCGTTGGCCACCTGCCCCATGACCGGGCGCTCCTCGGCGGACAGCCCGCCCATCTGCTTCAGCAGGGCGGTCAGCTCGCCTTTTTTGCCCAGAAACCGCACCCGCAGCGCTTCCAGCTCCTGCGGATTGCGGGCGGCGTCGATGACCTCGCGCGCGTCCTGCCAAATGGCCTGTAATTGTTCTTTCATACGAAAACCTCGTTTCAAAGGATAAAATAAAACCCTTCATCCGCATGGGACGAAAGGCTTCGTGGTACCACCCAATTTTCGCGTTTTCATGAGAAAACGCGCTTGAGGGACGTTAACGCCGTCCAAAACGCCGCCGCCTACACAGGAATTTCCTTTCAGCGCGGGACTCCGGGGTGAACTTCACAAAAACGCTTCCGCAAAGCCGCTTCCAGCCGACGGCGGCTCTCTCTGGTGCGGAGGACGCTTCCGCTACTCTCCCCTTCACGGTCTGTGTCATATTGTCTTTATTTATACCACATCCGTCAGAACTTCGCAAGGGGGATTGTGGTTATTTTATGGGGTTGCGCTCAACCTATCCATCAAGCCAACACCACCCATATATAAATTCTATTCAATCCTCAACCAAACCCGCGCGTGGGTCATCATCCCCAAATGCTCTATTTCGATATTGCCGCGCGGCGCGGTCTATGATATAATGCGCCGTAGCGTTTTGAGTAAGTGTGGTTGATTGAATGCCTGCTTTTGTATCCCGCGGTCCCGAGGAGACCGAAGCGCTGGCCGAACGGTTGGGGCGGTCGCTTACGCGTCCCGTCGTGGTGGCGCTGTACGGAGGCCTTGGCGCCGGAAAAACGGCCTTCGCCCGCGGTTTTTGCCG
>JAVBOJ010000106.1:0-6156 GCA_031550755.1 Oscillospiraceae bacterium | reverse complement strand
CAATCGACGAGGCTTCCCGCAGCTCCACCGGAATATCCTGCAGGGCGGCCAGATAGACAATCATGTAATAGCCCATGTATTTCCAGACACTCACGACAATAACGGCAGGCAGCGCCCATTGGCTGGAGGCGATCCATCCGGGCGGGTTGGCCACGCCGAACAATTTCAAAAGCTCATTGATCGGGCCGAAGTCCTTCATAAACAGCATGCGCCACACGGCGCCCACCGCCACAATACTGGCCACATAGGGGAAAAAGATGGTGCTGCGGAAGATGCCCTTGGCGCGGATATGCTTGTTCATCAACACCGCCAGCCCCAGCGAAACAAAGGTGGTGATCAGCACCACGAAAACGGAATACACCAAGGTACGGCCCATGGCCTGCATAAAGTATTTGTCCTTGAAGATGGTGACAAAGTTGTTGATCCCCACGAACTTCATCTGGGTAAAGCCGTCCCACTGCATGAGGCTCAACACAAAGGAGAATCCGACCGGGATGAGGATAAAGATGAAAAAGCCCAAAAAGTTTGGCAGAATAAAGGACATGCCGACCAGCGTATTGCGTGTGCCCAGCGACATTCCTTTTCGTTTCACGGGTGTCTGCGCGGTTGACATGAGAAACGCCCCCTTGCGTTTTACTGGGAAGGGCGGGCATTGCCGCCCGCCCTTCAAAAAACCGTATTGAATCAGCCGACGATTCCTTTGGCGCGATCGGTAACATTCGTGATGAACTGATCCAGCGTGCTCTCACCGAGCATCACGAGGCCGTGCTCTTCGCCCAGCATGGTGTTGACTTCGCTGACATGCTCCACGATCGGACGGTCAAGGACGATGTTCTCCACCGTCAGCGCCTCGGCGGTGCCGGCCGGCACGAGGGGATTGCTGGTGATGATGCCGAGCATATCGCTGTTGATGCAGCCCGCGAAGCCGCCGGCCTCGGCCAGGATCTTGCCGCCGTCAAGGCTGGTGCAGTACTGCAGGAACGCCCAAGCGGCCTCGGGGTTTTTGGCGGCCGCGTTGATGGCGATCGGGGTGGTGGAACCGACGGTCTCGCCAGCTTTGACGCCGTCAAAGTGCGGCAGAGTGGCCACGCCGAAATCGACGTTGACTTCGCCGGACTTGATCTTCTCCACGAGGGTGGCGATAAACCAGGTGCCCATGGGCATCATGCCGACGTTGCCGGCGTAGAAGGCGCTGGAGTAGTGGATGTTGCCGGTCTTCAGGGTGGCGTAATCCTGAATGGTTTTGTCATCGTTCTGCATGCGCAGGATCATTTCATAGGCGGGCTTCATGAAGCTGTAGTCGGGGCCCATGATGGTGCCCTTGCCGCCCTGCACGGCCCAGTTCTCAACGCAGGCCTGCCAGGTGTGGAAGTGCGCGCCGTAGGTCTTGTCGGCACCCTCGCCCTTGGTCAGCTTTTTGGCCAGCGCTTCAAACTCGGCCCAGGTCATGTCGTTTTTGGGATAGGCTTCGCCCGCGGCGTCAAAGACAGCTTTGTTGTAATACAGGACATAATAGTCTGTACGGTAGGGCAAGCCGACCTGCTTGCCGTCGAAGTTGAAGTTCTCGGCCAGACCGTTGTAGATGGAAAGATCCACGCCGTCACGGGCGATAAAAGGAGCCAGATCCATCAGTTGGCCTTTTTTGTTGTAGGAAACAGCCGTATCGGCGTCCTTGATGAGGAGGACATCGGCCGCGGCGCCACCGTTGAGGTCAACGCCCAGCTTGGCGGTGTAGTCGGCCGACGGGGTGTCGATGACTTCGATTTCCACATCGGGATACAGGGCCTTAAAGCCGTCGATCAGGTTTTGAATGTACATGTTGCCGGCGGTGAAATCCCACAGGGAGAAAGTCAGTTTGCCGCTGATGGGCGAGGGCGTCGGGGCCGGGGTCGGGGTGTCGGTGGCCTTGGTGGGGGTCGGAGAAGTCCCGGCGGGCGTCGGCGAGGTTTTGGTGTCGCCGCAGCCGGCCAGACAGGCGACCAGCATCAGCATGGCCAGAGCGAGAGCAAGCGCTTTTTTCATTTTTCATCTCTCCTATTTAAAAATAGCGCAGGGTACGGCTTTAGTGTATCCATTTTATTGCTTTCCCACAACAAAGTATTCTCCGATTTTGGCGCACTTTTTTTCGATTTCAGGAATCATTGTTGGAAAATTTTTTAAACCCGTCACATTTTTCGATTCGTCAATACCCCGCCGCGTCCCACTTGTCCCGGTCTATGACCAGCCGCGCGTCCTCCTGCCGCTTGGCGATGAGCTGCCTCAATTGCTCCTCCGCATACGTCCGCACGAGGAAATTGTGCGCGTCCTCAAAGCTCTCGCCGCCCAGTTCGTTTTTGGACAGCAGCGTGACATTGGCCGTCCGCCCCCGCAAAAACACCCCGTCGAGCCGCGCACCGGGCTGCTGACCCGACAGCGACTGCCAGACCGCCAGCGCCTCCATGTCCTCCTTGGAAATAGTGTACTCCGAGAAGGTCTCCGTCTCGACCCCGCCGCCCTCATAGGCAATCTCAATTGTGATCTCGGTGCCGCGGCCCAGCAGGTCGCGGTTTTCTTCGTACAGCGTCCTGAGCGCCGCCTCGGGCGGGTTTGCCTGCTCGATCTGCGAGGTCAGCAGCGCCGTCCGGCGGTTGGAGCGCTCCCGCCAATAATAGGTGAACAGGTCGTATTTGACCATGCCGTATACCGGCTGCCCCGCCGCGAGCTTGGCGGCCTGATCGGCGTTTTTCTTCTCCATGTCGGCCACAATTTGGGCGAAACCGATCTCCTCCAGCAGCCCGCGCTCATGGAGCAAAATGTCCTCGGTCTTGACCGCCAGCAGCTTGGCCAGCGCCGCGTCCCTGGCGTACTCCATCGGCGTCTGTCCGTCAAAATCGCGCGTCCAGAACCCGCTGTCGGGCTGCGCACCGTATTTTTCGGCAAAATGCGCCACCGTCAGCGCCCGTTCGTCCTTTAAAAACAGCTGAAATTCGTCGGTCATGACCGGATAGCCGTCCACCGTCAGCACGGTGAGCGCCGGCAGGGTCTCATAGGTCGTCCGCCCGCCGCCCGGCGCGGTCAGCAAAAACACCGCCAACCCAGCCGCCGCAACGGTCATGACACCCGCCGCCATCCAAATTTTCCCGCGTTTTGCACGCATGAAAACGCGCCTCCTTTCAGGCTGTAAAGCTCCCTGTTCAGTGTATCGCGTCCGGACGGGTTTCACAACCAAGCATTTGGCAATTATCCAGTATTATTTTTTGATTCCCGGGCAAAATTTAGTAATATCTTTCGAAATCAAAATTTTATCGGCGTGATACTTTGACATTTCCGTGGACAAGGACTATACTGAAACCGCCAAACAAACTGGATTTCCGGGGTGTATTTTTGTGAATTTTCACAGTTTAAAAGTGAAGATTATTGCCTCCTCGGCCGCCTGTATTATCCTTGTGGGCGTGGTCAGCAACTTTTTTCTGTACTTTTATCTCACCTCGATCATCACCGAAAAGGCCGACAGCATCAGCCGTCTGGATTTGGCGAGTGTACAAAACCGACTCAACGACAGTCTGGCTCGGTTTGAAAATCTGGGGGTTTTCTGCGCCAGCGACGCCGATGTGGCGCGGGGCATGTGGCCCAGCTCGCTGGGCACGCCGCGCGAAAAACGCGACGCCCTGCGCGCCCAGGAGACATTAAAGCTTTATCTCTCCACCTCTCAGGTGGATCGGCACATTACCAAGCTGATGGCCTTCAACGGGAGCGGCCTGACGGCGCAGGCTGTGACGAAAATCTACAGCGAGCCGGCCGACACCGCCAAGGTGCGGGCTCTGCCTCTGTTTGAGACCGCCCAAAACGCCGGCGGATTCGGCGCGACGGTGGATCTCTCGGTGTCCATATACAACGGCGCGGACTGTCTGGCGCTGCTCTGTCCCATTTATGACACGCAGGATGCCTGGATTTACATTGAAATGGACATGGGCTGGCTGCGAGAGGTGATCGAGCCCTACGGCAACGACCACTTTTTTGTGGAGGCGGCTGGCGCGTATGAGGATACCCAGACGGTGTCCGAAAATGGACTTGTATACAAAATCCAGTCGGCGCCGCTGCGTCTGCCCCGCCTGACCCTGTACAGCCGTTCCGACGTGACCGTCCTCAGTGGCAGCGGCGGGCGCCCCATCGTCTATACGGTGATGGTGGTGGTCATCACCTCGCTCGTGGCGGCGCTGGTGCTGGCGTTTTTGCTGTCCAGCGTGATTACCCGCCCCTTGGGCCGCCTGATGAACCGCATCCAAAAAATCGCCGGCAATGACCTGAGCTTTGACCCGGCCATAGAGCGCGGCCGCGACGAGATCGCCGAAACCGGCCGAATGGTCAACGAAATGAGCGGCAGTATCCGCCAATTGCTGATCGAAACAGAGGAAATGTACAAAAAACAGAAAAATTCCGACATCGCCCTGCTCCAAAGTCAGGTCAATCCGCATTTTCTCTACAACACGCTGGATTCCATTCAGTGGATGGCCTCCATCCAGAAAAACACCGGCATCATGACCATGACGCGCGGTCTGTCCAGTCTTCTGAAAAACCTGGCCAAGGGCGTCGGCGACAAGATCACGCTGGACAACGAGCTGGCACTGTTGCAGGAATATGTGAACATTCAGTCCATCCGCTATATGGAGAGCTTTTCGTATGTAAACCATGTGCCGCAGGAGCTGCGGCAATACAAGATCGTCAAGCTCACCCTCCAGCCGCTGGTGGAAAACGCCATTTTTCACGGCATCGCGCCCAAGGAGGGACAGGGCTCCATCATGGTGGACGCCCGCGAAGACGGCGCGTATCTGCTCATCACCATCCGCGATGACGGCGTGGGTATGACGCCGGAAGAAACCGAAACCATGCTGCGCGGCGGCCGGCGCGCCGCCGGCGGGCTTTCCGGCATCGGCGTATCCAATGTCAACGAACGGCTGCGGCTGGTGTACGGCCCGGAATGCGGGCTATTTTGCGTCAGCGTCAAGGGTGAATATACCGAGATGACGGTCAAGATTCCCAAGGAGGGTGCGGAAGATGTATAAAGTGCTTCTGGTGGACGATGAGCCCATCATTTTGTCTGGGCTGAAATTTATGCTGGACTGGACGTCGGTCGAGTGCGAGCTGATCGGCGCGGCGCGCAACGGCAAGCAGGCGCTGGAAATAATCGACAGCCTGCATCCGGACATCGTCATCACCGACATCAGTATGCCGGTGCTCAACGGGCTGGGGCTGCTGCGGGCGGTGCGGGAAACCCGGCCGCATATCGTATTCATCATGCTGACCAATTTGCAGGAATTTGATTTGGTACAGGAAGCCTTGCGGTTGGGCGCGGTGGATTATCTCACCAAAACCCAGCTTGACGAGGACACCCTGCGCCAAAGCCTGCATGTGGCGCGCAAAAAAGCGTGGGAGCGGCGTCATCTGGCTGAAGCCTCCGCCGTGCGGGAGGACGCCGAACGGCAGCGGCAGGAGCACTTGCGCGCGGCCTGCCGGCGCATGGCGGGCAACGCGCCGCTGCCCGACGTGTATGCCGAGCTCTTGCGGGAGGAGGGGGTCTGGGACGGCTACGGCGTGGCGCAGATCTGGCTGCCACCGGCCGACCCGGAGGAATACCGCCGGTTGTTTTTGTGGGAGACGGAAATGGTGGAAGCCTTGGCCCGCAGCTGTTACGAGCGTCATGTGCTGGCCGAGACCGAGCACCGGAGGATGACCCTTCTGCATTGGGGCGCGCTGCCGGGCGACGATGTGTTCTCCGAAAAGCTGTCGGCCGTGTCGCGCAACATGATCGGTCTCCAGCCCAATATTCTGCTGGCGGGGCCGTTCCGGGGAGAGCTCAGTCTGGAAGCCTGCCGAAGCTGCCTTACGGCGCTGGACGGGTATCATTATCTCAGCGGCAAGCCGGTGCTGGCCCGGGACGAGCTGCCCCCCATCGAATACGCCCCGCTGGGTCTGCACGGCATAGCCGCGCGGCTGCGGGCCGAGCTCAACAGCCGCAACGCCGCCGGCTGCGAGGCGCTGATCGACCGGATCATGGACAAGGGGGCCAAAACCGCCCATGAAAAGGCCGAGATGCTGTGGCTGTGCGGCGAGCTGCACGCGGCGGCGGTGGGTGCGCTGGCGGCGCAGCCGGGAGAGCATTATTTCCATGACGAGGCG
>JAVBOJ010000097.1:0-15276 GCA_031550755.1 Oscillospiraceae bacterium | reverse complement strand
AGCCTGACGGGCTACGCCGGTGGGGCGGACAAAAAACAGTTTTTACTCGCGCTGGAGCAAGCGAAACGTTGACAAATTGCGAAAATTGTTATATAATAGAGAAAATGCCTTGGAAAGCGGGGAGGTTTTGGTCTGAAAATCCACCTGCTGAAGAAAATACTGGGAGCGGCCGCCGTATTGGTGGGACTGGCCGCTCTCTTTTTCTCGCTGTTGCAGCCGCCGCGTCATTTCGATACCCTGCTGCGCATCGACGGCGAGCCGGTATCGGAGGAGGAGCTGCGCCTGTTTTTGCCCGACGGCGAGACCGGGGAGGACGCCTGCCTGCGGGCGCTGTCGCGCGTCAAGGAGTTCAAAATGCAGTTTATTCTGCTGAAGGAGCGCGGCGTCCTCAACAACATCGATTTTTCAAGCCTCATGGGCGCGTACGGCTACACCGGCCCGTCCCGCTACCAGGGGTATGAGACCATCCGCGCCGAGACCTGGCCGTCGCTGACGGCGTCGCAGCTGGCGGTGACGCCGCCCACGCAGGACGAGCTGGAGCGCTGCTATGCGCGGTATGTCGGCCTGTTTTGCGGCGACGAGGCGCTGCATTATCTGTGCCAGCCCGACGGACAGGAGCCGTACACCGATACGGTGCTGCGCAGCCAATCTGCCGAGGCGGACAACGCCCGGCTGTGGAGCGTTTTGTCGGTGCTGCAGACCGGGCAGAGGGCGGTCAAGCTGGGGAACAGCCAGCTGACCCTGCTCTCGCGTGATTATTTGGAGCTGCCGGAACTGGATGACGTGCGCGACGCGGTAGCCCGCCGCTGGGCCGAGGAGCAGGTCTCCAGGCTGCTGTACGACCGCATCCAAAACGCCGAGGTGGAGGTGGACGAGGCCGCCTGGCAGGATCTCCTCCGGCGCTTGGGGTAAAGATGAGACAAAACGACCACGTTCCAGTAAAAAACAACGCTCTTTTCGCCGCTCGCTTGACACCCCGCCGCGCTCTGTAATATGATAGGAAAGAGGAAACGAAAGGTGAGGTGTTGTACATATGGCTAGGATTTTGGTGACCGGCGGCGCCGGCTATGTGGGCAGTCATACCTGTGTCTCGCTGCTGGCGGCGGGTTACGATGTCGTGGTGGTTGACAATCTCTTGAATTCCAGCCGGGAGGCCATCGCCCGCGTTGAGAAAATTTCGGGCAAGCAGATTCCCTTTTTCCCCTATGACCTGCGCGACAAGGAAAAACTGGAAAGCGTCTTTGCCGAATACACCTTTGACGCCGTCATCCATTTTGCCGGGCTCAAGGCCGTCGGCGAGTCGGTGGAAAAGCCGCTGTATTATTATCAGAACAATTTGGAGAGTACCCTGACGCTCTGCGAGCTGATGGAAAAATACAAGGTCACGCGGTTTGTGTTCTCCTCCTCGGCCACCGTGTACGATTCCACCCAGCCCATGCCGCTGCACGAGGAAAGCGGGCGCTGGTGCATCAATCCCTACGGCTGGACGAAATTTATGATCGAGCAGATTCTCACCGATATCGCCAACGCCAACCCGTCTTGGGCGGTCATGCTGCTGCGGTATTTTAACCCCGTCGGGGCGCACCCCTCGGGGCTCATCGGGGAGGATCCCGCCGATATTCCCAACAATCTCATGCCCTACATCAGCCAGACGGCCGCCGGACGCCGCCCGTTTTTGCGGGTGTTCGGCAACGATTATCCCACGCCGGACGGCACCGGCGTGCGCGATTACATTCACGTGATGGATTTGGCCGAGGGGCATGTCAAGGCGTTGGCCTATTTGGAGGCAAACGCCGGCGTCACGGCGGTCAACCTCGGCACCGGACGCGGCGTCAGCGTGCTGGAGCTGCTGGCCGGCATGGAGCGCGCCTGTGGACATGAGATCCCCCATGAGATGCAAGGCCGCCGCGCCGGCGACGCCGCCGTCTGCTACGCCGACCCGAAAAAAGCCTCCGAGCTGCTCGGCTGGAAGGCCGAGCGCACGCTGGACGACATGTGCCAGGACTCCTGGCGCTGGCAGAGCGCCAATCCCAACGGATACAACAAGTGAGGGACTTTTGATGAATCGTTTTGCGGTAAAATATGATACCATGTCCGTTTCGTATTATCGGAACGGGCTTGGGTGTGTTTTGCCGTAAGCATCGCATTACGGACGAAACGGCCTCAAGCCTTGGTTGGCTTGGGGCCGTTTTTTTATTCATTTTCAGGAGGAATTTCCCATGAACGCCAACGAACTGTTCGACCTCATCCGCCGCGACGCGGTGGGCATTTACTCCGAGGACGGCCTGCGGGACAAGCTGCAAAGCGGCCGGCGGCTGAAGATCAAGCTGGGAGCCGACCCCTCGCGCCCCGATTTGCATCTGGGGCATTCGGTGGTGCTGCGCAAGCTGAAATGCTTGCAGGAGGCGGGTCATGAGGTGATCTTCGTCATCGGAGACTTCACCGGCATGATCGGCGACCCGTCGGGGCGCTCCAAAACCCGCCCGCCGCTCACCTTCGAGCAGACCCGCCAAAATGGGCAGACCTATCTTGCGCAGGTGGGCAAGATCCTCGACCCGCAAAAAACCCGGGTGGTGTATAACTCCGAGTGGCTGTCGGGGCTGCGTCTGGCCGACACGCTGGGGCTCATGGGCAAGGCGACGCTGGCGCAGATTTTGGAGCGGGACGATTTCGCCAACCGCTACGCTACGCGGCAGACCGTCGGCCTGCATGAGCTGCTGTATCCGCTGCTGCAGGGCTACGACTCGGTGGCGCTGGAGGCCGACATCGAGGTCGGCGGCACCGACCAGACCTTCAACCTCCTGATGGGGCGCGCGCTACAGCGCGAGTACGGCCAGCCGCCGCAGGACGTCATCACCTTCCCGCTGCTGCCGGGGCTGGACGGGGAGCAGAAAATGAGCAAATCGCTGGACAATTACATCGGCATCGACGAGCCGGCCGAAATCATGTTCGCAAAATGTATGCGGGTGCCGGACACGCTGCTGGCCGACTATGTCCGCCTGACCGCCGATGTGACCGAGGTTCCGGACGATGTCCGCGCGGCGCATCTCGCCTACGCCCGCGCCATTGTGGCGTTTTACCACGGCGAAAACGCCGTCGCGCCCGCCGAGCGGCGGTACAAAACGGTGGCCGGGGGCGGCGCGCCGGACACCATGCCCGTCGTGACGGTGGGGGAGGGGGAAGCCTCCCTTGTCTCCCTGCTGGTGCGCGCGGGGCTGGCCGGCTCCCTCTCGGACGCGCGGCGGCTGATCGAGGGGCGGGGCGTCAAGCTCGACGGCGAGACGGCAACCGAAATGGGGCTGGTCATCCGGCGGGACTGCGTCCTCCAGCGCGGCAAAAACGGCTTTGCGCGGGTGACATTTATTTGAGCACCACATTTTCCTCCCCATACAGTGTGCGCAGCTCGCTCAGCAGGCGTGGGTCGAGGGCGCAGGACGCGCCCAGCTTTTTGTCCTCGTCCTGTATGTAGACGACCGCCTGCGCCGTGCCGGGGAACAGGGTGAGAATGGGCAGCAGGCGCTCGGCCTTGGGCTGGGACAGGGAGGAGAGCCGTACGTATAACTTTTGCGGGTTGTCCTCCGGCGGCTCGACCCCGACGGGCGGCTCATAGTCCGACAGGGGACGCACCTCATCCACCAAAATCTGGGGCTCCTTGTCCTCCCGGACGCTGATTTTTCCCTTGATGACCACGGCGCGGTCGGCCTTGATGTACGCGCCCGAGCGCTGAAGCGCGTTGGCGAAGACCAGCAGCTCCAGCGACGCCGTGGTGTCCTCCAGCACGACATAGGCCATCAGCGTATTGTTGCGGGTGGTCTTGGTGCGCACGCTCGCGATCACCCCGGCCACCGTGACCTTTTGCTCGTCGGAAAAGACGGTCGGGCCGCCCTCCTGCGCGAAGTCGGACAAAATCCTCCGCAGCGGAATGGCTGCCGCCTTTTTTGTTTCCTGCCGATAGGCGTCCATCGGGTGCCCCGAAAGATAGAGCCCGGTGGTCTCTTTCTCCATCGCCATGCGTTCCTTGAGCGGGAACTCCTCCCGCCGAGCCAGCGGCGCGCGAGGCGGCGCCTGCCCCGGTGTGTCAAACAGACCGACCTGCCCCTCCAGATTGCGCTTGCCGGCCTTGTCGATGTCGGACAGTAGGCTCTCATACGACTCCATCAGGGTGCGGCGGGTCTCCCCGAGGCCGTCCAGCGCACCGCATTTGATGAGGCTTTCCAGACAGCGGCGGTTGAGGTCGCCTTCGGCCATGCGCTCGCAAAAATCGGGGAAGGAAGGGTAGGGGCCATGCCGCGCCCGGTCGGCCAGGAGGTCGCGGATAAAGCCCCGGCCGATGTTTTTGACGGCCAGCAGGCCGAAGCGGATATGCCCCTCGGCGGTGACGGTGAAGCCCTCCTCCGACTCATTGATGTCGGGCGGCAGCACCTCAATGCCAAGCTCGCGGCACTCGGCGATGTATTCGGAAACCTTGGAATCACTGTCCAGCACGGAGGTCAAAAGCGCCGCCATATAAGCGCGCGGATGGTGGCATTTGAGGTAGGCGGTCTGGTAGGCGATGACGGCGTAGGACACGGCGTGCGCCTTGTTGAAGGCGTAGTTGGCGAAGTCCAGAATCTCATCGAAACTCGACTGGGCGGTCTTTTCATCCACGCCGTTTTGGACAGCGCCGGGGATGCCCTGCTCCTTGTTGCCGTGGACGAAGTTTTCCCGCTCGCGCTCGAGCTCCTTGAGCTTTTTCTTGGACATGGCGCGGCGCACCATGTCGGCCTTGCCCAACGAAAACCCGGCCAGCCGGCGGAACACCTCCATCACCTGCTCCTGATAGACGATGCAGCCGTAGGTGACCTGAAGGATGTCCTCCAGCAGCGGGTGCTTGTATCGGATTTTGCTGGGATCGTGACTGCTCTCGAGAAAGCGGGGAATCGACTCCATCGGCCCGGGGCGGTAGAGCGCCACGACGGCTGTGATGTCCTCAATCGAGCGGGGCCGCAGCCCCACGCAGACGCCGGTCATGCCGGCCGACTCGAGCTGGAACACGCCGACCGTCTTGCCCGCCGTGAGCATGGCAAAGGTTTCCGGGTCGTCGTCGGGCAGGGCGTCCATGGAAAAGGACGGGTTGTCCCGCCGGATGATCCGCTCCGCGTCGTGCAGCACCGTCAGGTTGCGCAGCCCCAAAAAGTCCATTTTGAGCAGCCCCAGCTCCTCCAGCGTGCCCATGGGAAACTGGGTGACCACCGACTGGTCGTTTTTGGCCAGCGGCACAAAATCGGAGACGGGGCTGGCCGTAATCACCACGCCGGCGGCATGGGTGGAGGCGTGGCGCGGCATCCCCTCCAGACTGCGGGCGGTGTCCAGCAGGCGTTTGATTTTGGGGTCATTGTCCGACATTTCGCGCAGCGACGGCACGATTTGCAGCGCGTGTTCCAGCGTCATATGCAGCGAAAAGGGCACCGCCTTGGCCACCACGTCCACCTCGGCGTAGGTCAGCCCCAGCGCCCGCCCCACATCCCGGATGGCCGCGCGGGCGGCCATGGTGCCGAAGGTGACGATCTGCGCCACATGATCCGCGCCGTATTTTTCGATGACGTAATCAATGACCTCCTGCCGGCGGATGTAGCAGAAATCGATGTCGATATCGGGCATGCTGACCCGTTCGGGGTTCAAAAAACGCTCGAAATAGAGGTTGTATTGGAGCGGATCGACGCCGGTGATGCCCAGACAGTAGGAGATGATGCTGCCGGCGGCGCTGCCGCGTCCGGGGCCGACCGGGATGTCTTTCGATTTGGCATAGGCGATGAAATCGCCCACGATGAGAAAATAATCCACAAAGCCCATGCGCTCGATCATGGACAGCTCGAAATCCAGCCGCTCCAGCGCCTCGGGCGGATTGCCGGGATACAGCCGCGAAAAGCCCTCCAGCGCTTTCTCCCGCAGGTAGGCCGGCGCGTCGGAGATACCCTCGGGCAGCGGGAATTTCGGCAGGTGATGGACGCCGAACTCGAAGTCCATTTGACAGCGCGCCGCGATTTTGACGGTGTTTTCCATGGCGTCGGGGCGGTGGGGGTAGAGCGCGGCCATTTCCTCGGTGGATTTGACGTAAATTTCCTGCGAGGAAAACTGCATCCGGTCGGTGTCGTCCACCGTCTTGTTGGTCTGGATGCACATCAGCACATCCTGCGCCCACGCGTCCTCCCGGGTGAGATAATGGGCGTCGTTGGTGAGCGCCAGCGGGATGTTCAGCTCGTCGGACAGGCGGATGACGCCCTTGTAGGCCTCCAACTCGCCGTCGATGCCGTGGTCCTGAATCTCCAGAAAAAAGTTGTTTTCGCCGAAAATATCGCGGTACAGACGCGCCGTCTCCCGTGCGCCGTCATAGTCGCCGCGCAGGATTTTTTTGGGCACCTCGCCGGACAGGCAGGCCGACAGGGCGATGAGCCCCTCGGAATACTGCCGCAGCAGCGCGTGATCCACCCGCGGCTTGATGTAAAAGCCCTCGGTAAACGACCGGCTGACCAGCTGCATCAGGTTTTTGTAGCCGGTTTCGTTTTCGCACAACAGCACGAGGTGGGACGCGTCGGTGTCCAGTTCATGCACCCGGTCGGTGTGGGTGCGCGGGGCGACATAGACCTCACAGCCGATGACGGGGTGCACGCCGGCCTCACGGGCGGCCTTGTAAAAATCCACCACGCCGTACAAAACCCCGTGGTCGGTAATGGCCACGGCGCTCTGCCCCAAGGACTTGACGCGCTCCATCAGCTTGGAGATGCGGCAGGCTCCGTCCAGCAGGCTGTATTCGGTATGTAGGTGCAGATGGGCAAATTCAGGCATGGGGGTGGCTCCTTTCGGGTGGGGGAGTGGGGGGGGCGGAGAATGCTCATACTAGACCACTATTGTCTATTTCGTTTATCTGAAAAATAGAAATAGATTTCTCTAATACCCAATCCTAACCAGCATATGGAGAAAACATAACACAGCGGAACAAAGGCTTGGGGATTGCCAGATATTACAAGGTGTAATTGATAGCCCGACATAAAAAAGAATATTACTGCAAAAACCCAATGTGACCAACTATACTTACACCTGTGTTTCATGAGTCGAACCTCCGCTAATATAAATTCTCTGTGCCATATACTACAGCCCCCGCGCCAGCCTCACAGCCGAATAAGAGGCGAGTGGCGATCCCGCGCTTCCGCTCTCGGCGAGGCCCGGAGGGCCGCAGACCGAGGCGGGGTATGCAATTCTCGGAGGGCTACCGGGGGTTCAGGGGGCGGATAAGTCCCCTGACGGGGTTTCGTTGGTTCCTTTCTTTGCCCGAACCAAAGAAAAACAGACATCTTTCTAGACGGGGGAACGGTCTGTTGCGGCTGTGTCACGCTCGCTCGGCCGCGCGGGCGGCAAAATAAGCCCGCTCGCTGGCGCAAATGCCGCACCGCTTTGCGGCACCTGTTTTGCGCATCGCTCGCGCTTATTTTGCCTGCGCGCCCGGCTCGTGCTTCGCCAGCTCCACCAGCTTCCGCAGCCGGTGATTCAGCCCCGAGCGCCCCAGCGGCGGGTCAAAGCGTTGGCACAGATCAACCAGCGAATCCTCCGGATAGTCCAGCCGCAGCCGCGCCGTCTCGCGCAGGGGCTCGGGCAGGGTCTCCCACACCGGCGAGCCTTGCAGCCGCGCGATGGCCTCCCGCTGGGACAGCACCGCCTCCACCGTCTTTGTCAGGTTGCCGGTCTCGCAGTTGACCTTGCGGTTGATCTGATTGCGGACGTCCTTCTCAATCTTGGTCTCCATCAGCCGCACCGCCGACAGCGGCGCACCCGTGGCGGTCAAAAAGTCCTCGATGGCCTCGCTCTGCTTGAAGTAGATCACCATGCCGCCGGCGCGGAGGGTCAGCTTGGGCGGCAGACCCACCTCGAGCAGCAGCGCCACCGTCTCGCGGCTGAGCGCCTGATGCGGCGTGACCAGCTCCAAATGATACTTTTTCTCCGGGTCGATGACCGAGCCGCCGGTCAAAAACGCCCCGCGCAGGAAGGAAGTTTTGCAGCAATCCTCCTCCAGCATGGCGTTGTTGAGATGCAGTGCCAGCTCGGGGGCTTGTCCGTAGCCCAAAAGCGCCCGCACGAGGGAGATTTTTTCCCTCGATACCAGCGCCAGATTGCGCTTGCCGGCGGTTTCGCTCTTGGCGGGGGAGAGGTCGAAGCTCAGGCCGAAGGCTTTTTTGAACAGCGCGGCCAGCCGCGCCGCCACGGCGGCGTGCTCGGTCACCATGCGGATGGACGTTTCCGTAAAGGCCCGCCCGAACAGCATGGCGCCGTAGGCCTCGGCCATGGCGCAGCAATACTTGTCCACCGGCAGCCGGCACAGCTCGCTTTTTACCTCCGACGAAAAGGACACGGCGCCCGACCTCCTCTATATAGACAGCAGCTGCTCGCGCAGCGACAACAGCATCAGCTTGTCGCATTCGCCGTAAAGCTCGGCGCGCGGACGGCGCTCCCGCAGGATCTCCATGATTTCATAGGTCAGCCGCAGCGGATCGTGCCGGGCGTAGCCCGCGTCGAACCGCAGCAACGGACGCTCCACCAGCTCGATGCCGGTTTGGGTGAACCGCGCCCGGTCGATGACCGTCGGGCCGGCACCCTCGGCCTCATACGCCCCGCGCAGGGCGTCCGGCAGCGGCGCGTTGTTGACGAGGCAAATGTCCACGAGATCGGGGCGGGTGTGCGCAAGCAGCTCTCGCACATGGTCAAAGGCGGTATAGCCCTCGGTCTCGCCCTCCTGAGTCATCACGTTGCAGACATACATTTTGAGCGCCGGCGAGCCGGCAATCGCGTCGGAAATTCCGGACACCAGCAGGTTGGGGATGACGCTGGTGTACAGACTGCCCGGCCCGAGCAGGATGAGCTCGGCGTCGCGGATGGCCTCGACGGCCGCCGGCAGCGGCGCGGGATGCTCGGGGATCAGGCGCACCCGCCGGATGCGGCTGTTTTGTTTTTTCTTGGCGGCGAAAATTTTGCTCTCGCCGAGTACGGTCGCGCCGTTTTCAAACTCGGCCTCCAGATAGACGTCCGCCGTGCTGACCGGCAGCACACGCCCCGTGACCGCCAGCACCTCGTTCATGCGGGCTACGGCGCGGTCAAACGAGCCGCAGATGCCGTTGAGCGCCGCCAGAAAGAGGTTGCCGAAGCTCTGGCCGGACAGGGAGCCCTCCGAAAAACGGTAGTTCAGCAGCTCGTACAGGGTCGGCTCGGTGTTGGCCAGCGCCAACATGCAGTTGCGGATATCGCCGGGCGGCAGCATCCGCAAATCCTCCCGCAGCATCCCGGAGCCGCCGCCGTCGTCGGCCACCGTCACCACGACGGTGATATTTTCACTGGCCTCCTTGAGGCCGCGCAGCATGGTGGACAGCCCCGTGCCGCCGCCGACGGCGACGATACGCGGCCCCAAACGACGCGCCGTGCGGAGCTCCTCGGCGCGCCGATCCTGCCACTGTGACAGATGCATACGGTTTCCTCCCTATCCCCTCGCCACGTCCCGGTGGCTCAGTACGCTGTGGTATCCCAGTTTTTCCACGACCTCGTGCAGCACCCGGGCAATCGTCACCGAACGGTGACGCCCGCCGGTACAGCCGATGGAGACGACCAACGAGGTCTTGCCCTCCTCGACGTAATGCGGCAGCAAAAATTCCATCATATGGGTCAAAATACCGACAAATTCCTTGGTTTGCGGCCAATCGAGCACGAAATTATACACCCGGTCATCATGTCCGGTCAGATGTCGCAGCTCCTCGATGTGGTACGGATTGGGCAAAAACCGCACGTCAAACACCAGATCCGAGTCGGTGGGCAGGCCGTATTTGAACCCGAACGAGGAGATCATCACCACCATCGAACGGGCGCGCGCCGCACCCGAAAAAAGCTCGGACAGCATGTCGCGCAGTTGATTGGTAGAAAGGGAGGTGGTGTTGATGACATAATCGGCCCCCATGCGCACCGGCTCCAGCGTATTCCATTCCTTGGCGATGGTCTGCTCAATGGTCTCGCCCTCGACCCACAGCGGATGCCGCCGCCGGGTCTCCTTGTAACGGCTGACGATGACCTCGGTTTTGGCCTCGAGAAAAATGATTTTATACTCGCAATTCATGGCCTTGAGCAGCGCCAGCGACTCAAACAGCCCGCCGAAATCCTGCCCGGCGCGCACGTCGGTCACCAGCGCCACCCGGTCGTATTTGCCCTGCGAGGACAGGCACATCTCGGCAAATTTGGGGATGAGCTGCACCGGCATATTGTCCACGCAGTAAAAGCCCATGTCCTCCAGCAGCGTGGCCACCTTGCTCTTGCCGGCGCCCGACAGACCCGAAACGATGGTAAATTCCATGACACCCCAACCTTTACAGCGATTCTCCCACAATTTTGAGCTCCGGCTCCAGTCTCACGCCGGTTTGGGAGAGCACTTCCTTTTGTATTTCCTCGATCAGCCGCAGCACGTCGGCGCAGGTCGCGCCGCCCCGGTTGATGATGAAGCCCGCATGCTTTTCCGACACCTGCGCACCGCCGACGGCGCGGCCCTTCAGGCCGCACTGCTGGATCAGCGTCCCGGCGAAGTAGCCGGGCGGGCGCTTAAACACACTGCCGGCGCTGGGTTTGTCCAGCGGCTGACTGCCGCGCCGCCGGGCGGCAAGATCGTCCATCTCGGCGCGGATGACGGCCGGATCGCCCGGCGAAAGGGAAAACTCCGTCCACAGCGCCACCGCGCCGGGATGGGCGGTAAAATAGCTTTTTCGGTAGGAAAAATCGTGTTCATCCCCTTGCAGGACGATGGTTTCGCCCGACGGTGCGCACAAGGCGGTGCGCTTGGTCACCTGCGCCATCTCGCCGCCGTAGGCGCCGGCGTTCATACAGACGGCGCCGCCCACCGTGCCGGGAATGCCGTGGGCAAAGGAAAGCCCCGCCAGTCCCTGTTTTTGGGCGAACACCGCCAACCGCGACAGCAGCAGCCCCGCACCGGCGCGCAGGGTGGTCTCGCCGGTCTGCTCGACGGACGAAAGCCCCTCGGTTTTGACAGCCACACCGGCAAAGCCCCGGTCGGAGATCAGCAGGTTGGTGCCGTTGCCCATGAGCAACACCGGGACGTCCCCGCAGAGCGCCAGCAGCCCGCAGAGCTCCCCTTCGTCGCGCGGCAGCGCCATCAGGGACGCCGGCCCGCCGATACCGAAGGATGTATGGCGCGCCAGCGGCTCGTCAGACAGCAGCGGAAGCGCCGGAAACGCCCGGGCAAGGCTGTCCCGCAATTGTTTCACAAAATTTCCTCCTCCGGAAAAACTTCACCTTTTTGTATTATACCATCTCGCCCGGCGCATTAGAAGGGAAAATAAAAATCTCCCCTGTTACAAGCCGCAAAGCATTGTCACAGGGGAGCTGATTCAGGCAAATTATTTTTTGAGATAATTCCAGGGGTTTTGGTGTTGGCCGTTCACCTGGATCTCAAAGTGCAGATGCGGGCCGGTCGAGCGCCCGGTGTTGCCGACCTTGGCGATCAGCTCGCCCTGGCCGACCTCCTGCCCAACCGAGACAAGAAGCTTGCTGCAATGGCCGTAGAGCGTCCGCAGATTGTTGCCGTGGCTGACGATGACCGTCAGGCCGTAGCCGCTCTTGGTGCCGGCAAAGACGACCACGCCGCCGTCGGAGGCCACGATGGGCGAGCCGGTGGGGCCGGCGAAATCGACGCCGGGATGGAACTCGGTCTGGCCGAAGAGCCTGCGGTAACCGTAATCGGAGGTCAGTTTGCCCCAGAAGGGACGGATAAAGGTGCCGGTAGGCGCTTTGGGCGGGCGGATTTTGGTGCCCACCGCGATGACCTCGGTGATCGGCGCGGTGACGATCTCGCGGCTCACCTCGACCTGCTCGACCAGCTCGCCGTCCACATACCGAAGATCGGCGTTGACACTGGCCACGCCGGGCACACCCTTGACCTTGACGCGGGTATCGCCTTCGTAAATGGTGGCATCATCCACCATGGAGGTGTCAAAGGGCACCGATTCGGTGTACACCGTGTGCTCCAGCGCCAGAATCGACAGGAAGGGCACGGGTTTGCGGGTGCGCAGGATGTCGCCGGACTGCAAAGAATCAAAATTGACGTCGGCGTTGAGCGATTGCAGCTCGGAAAGGGACATGCCGTTTTGCGCGGCGAGAGAGAGGGCCGTTTGTCCGTCGGAAAGCGCTGCCGTGGAGGCGTCACGCACCGGGGAGGCCAGCAGCTCCTCCAGCTCGGCGACGGTGCGCTCCAGCGAGGCGTCAGTCCAGGCATGATCCATGCGGACGTTCTGCACAAAGCTGGAAGCATAGGCCTGATCGGCCAGCGGATGGCTGGCCAGCAGATTGTCCACCAGAGACTTTAAAACAACCGGATCGTCGTGCGCCGCAACGGCCTTGCCGTCCACACGCAGGACGTAGAGCTTCTTGATCTGCGAAATCTGGCTGAACAGCTCCTCTTGCACCTCGTTCGGGTGGAACACCTGACGCCGGTCCACAATGGAGAATTGGTACTGCACGTTGGGGCTGAGCTGGTAGGGATACTGCAAAATTTCGCCCGCGCGGGCCGAGACCGATTGGATGGCCTGTTCAAATTCTGCCTGAGACGAGACAAATCCGATGGAATGTCCGTCCAGCAGCACCTCCAGACCGACGGTATAAAACGAGGAGCAAAATACCGCGATACACACGGCGGCAAGCAGTATAGCGGAATTGACCCGCCCGCGCCGCAGCAGCTTTTTGCGGGAGAGCCAGCGGTAAAACCCGATTTCGGTACGTCCGGCGGCGTCGGCGGCGACAGAGGAGACCCGCGCGGCGGCATGATGCCCCAGCGTCAACGCCGAGGAGCCCACGCGGATGACCGCCGAGGCCATGGGGCGCAGCAGTTCCCGGACGGTTACGGCACCCGAGGCAAGACCGGCTCCGGCGGAGTGCACTGTGCGCGAAACCACCGCGCACAAGCGCGCCGGCAAAAAATGCCGGCTGTTCCCGCGGGTCTTGCGGGGAAACTCATATATATTGTCTCGTGTTACGGCAGGGTAACTGAGAGAACGAGCACTTTGCGCCTGGAGATTTTCCTGCGCTTCAGAGACTCTCTCGTTCATAGAACTCCTCGCTTTCGGGCGCCGGCGACGCAAAAAGCGTTCCGGCCGGAATTTAGAGGCGCACTCTATGCGGACAAGGGGCGGATTATAACAAAAAGGAAAAAAATTCAAAACAAGAAAGAACGAAACGGTTACAAAATGGTTACAAGCAGTTCCCATCATACACCCAAACAAGCGCCCCGTCAAGAAAAATTTAGGCAAAAATAAAATGATTTTTTAAACCGCCGGCCATGCCTTCAGTTTATATCCAAAATCTTCGATATATTAGATTGGTGGTTCTGTTTCCGTCAACCGAATATTGGGCAATCCTGCCGAAAGGCAGGCAGCGCAAAGCTATAGGGTCTAACACCCCATCCGGGGACATGACAGCCAGTTGCCTCCTTATAATAAGGAGAGCCTCAAAATGCCCGAAGATTTTTTTCGAGCATTTTTTGTTTTTTGAAAATTCATCGATAGGTTTTGACCGTTCGGCTGTCCTATGGACAGAAGGGGAAAAATCAGGGGGAAACAAAACGGGGATTTCGGAGGGGAATATGGATAATAAAGCTTTGGCGCGCTTGGTGGAGCGCGCACAGCGGGGGGACTCGGACGCGTTTGCGCAGATTTACAGCCATCTGTCCAAGCTGGTGTACTATCTGTCGCTCAAAATGGTGAAAAATGAGCAGGACGCCGTCGATGTCATGCAGGAGACTTTTTTGCGGCTGTTTCAGAATCTTCCGTCCGTTAAAGACGGGAAAACGCTGGTGGCCTATGTAAACAGGATTGTTTACAATTGTAGTTTGGACACGCTGTCCAAAGCCAAGCGTATACAAATGGACGACAGCGCCGAGACCCTTTTGCAAAACGCCGTGGAGGAAAACGCGGAGTTTTTGCCGGAGGAATACTTCGAAAAAGAGGAGCTCAGGAGCGTTGTGCTGCGCGGTGTGGAAGAACTGAACGAAAGCCAGAAATCGGTCATTCTGCTGTATTATTTTGAGCATCTTTCCGTCAGGCAAATCGCTGAGGTGACCCGCATCAACGATGCGGCGGTTATGAATCGGCTGTCCCGCGCCCGTGCGGCGCTGAAACAGAAGCTGTTTAACAATCACACGGAAGGAGGAGTATACGCCATGGCAGTGCCCGTATTGTCACGTATTTTACAGGCCGAAGCCGACGCGCGTTTTACATCCGAGCTTTCCGAACAGGTCTGGACTGCTTTGGGCGGACAGCTTGGCATTCCCACTGCGATTATCGCAGCCACCGCCGTTACGGCTTCGGCAGGCGCTGCGGTGCCGGCTTCCGCCGCCGTAGCCGCCGTGACCGGAGCGACGGCCGCAGCGGCCGCGATGCCCGCCGTGGCGAATGCCGGGATGCTGGCCAAGATGACTGGGATCTTTGCCGCCGCGGTGATCGTGGGCGGCTGTATGACCGCTGCGGTTGTCCCCGGACCGGTTCACGACTATGTCCAGGAAGTCGTCAATATGGAAAACTCGCCTCTTTCCTTTTTGCAGGATATCTTCCCAGGCATCCCCCCCGATGCCGGGTTGGATATAAGCGATTCCCCAATCCCCCCACCGTCCGCGCTGCCGGTGTCTCCCCGACCCGGCGGACAGACGGTGACAACACTCCCGCCGGGCGAGCCGCAAAGTCCGGGAACTACCCCTCCCGTGACCTTGGAATCCACCATTCCAACCGCCTCGCCCGGTGCGGAGATCCCCCCCGCATCCGTGGAAGCGTTCCTCCCGGCGCAAAGCAACTGGCCGCCGCGCCGTGGCTATTCGGTGACGCCGCCGCAGATCGCAGTGAAAAACGCGCTGGTTACGTATCCCGCCGGAACGCCGGTATCACAGGAGGAGCTCCTGCGACAGGCCGGTGTGACCGGGCTGGACACCTGGGGAAACAGACTGGAGCTGACGGTGCATTATTACGATCAGATTGACTTTGACACGCCGGGACAGTATCCGCTTCTCATCGACGCCGCAGGGCCGGTCGGCAACAAACTCTCCCGCGTGGGCGTCATTGTGGAAATATCTTAGCCCCCCCTACAGGGACGCCTGTGCGTCCCGTTGACGATAGATTGAAAGCGGAAAAAAGGATTTATAATGTAAGGAGGAACCCCGAATGAGAACCGTGGAGAAATCGCAAACCAAGAGACTTCTGGCGATCCTGATGGTTG
>JAVBOJ010000158.1:0-13988 GCA_031550755.1 Oscillospiraceae bacterium | reverse complement strand
TGTCAACATATTACGCCTAAAACGAAAAAAACGCCGCCCCATCGGGCGGCGTTTCATATACTCTGTAAGTTTGTGACGAGACCATCCACATCCCACTGAATCGTCTCGATCCCCATCTCACGCAGGGTGACAATGAGCTTGTTGTCGTACTCCCCGTAGGGCGGACGGAACAGCGTCGGCCGCACGCCGGTCACCTGCTCAATGGCGTCGTTGGAGCGGTTGAGGTCGGCTTGAATCTGCTCTTTTGTGAGCCGGGGCATATGGTCATGCTTGTCGGAATGGCTCATGATTTCATGCCCGGCGTCATACAGCGCCTTGACCGACTCGGGGTATTTGCGCGCCCAGTCGCCCACCACAAAGAAGGTGACCTTGACATCATACCGATCCAGGATATCGATGAGCTGCTGGGTGTCCTCGTTGCCCCAGGCGGCGTCGAAGGTCAGCGAGGCCACCTTGTAATCCCGCTGGACACAGTAAATGGGCAGCTCGCGGCCGGCGGCGGCGGTGGCCGAAAAATCCGGCTTGATGGCGTATAGCCAGACCAGCGTGATCAGGACGCCGCCGACCGCCATCAGGAGATACCGCGCACGCAGGAAAAAGATTTTCATATGTTGTCCCTCCTTTTTTACTATGTATATGAAAAAGATGGGACAATTCAGACTAGCTGTCGAAAAAAGGACGGGCTATTGCCCGTCCAACCCCAATTTATACTCAATGGAATCGCACAGCGCCTGCCGGCTGGCCTCGATGAGGTCGGACGACACACCCACCGTGCCCCATTCGCGTTTCCCGTCGGTCGAGGTGATGAGCACCCGAACCCGCGCCGCCGACGCGCCGCCGCCCAAGACGCGCACCTTGTAATCCAGCAGGCGCATGTCGCGCAGCGCCGGATAAAACGTCTCGAGCGCCCGCCGCAGGGCACGGTCGAGCGCGTTGACCGGGCCGTTTCCCTCGGCGGCGGCCATCTCCTCCCGGCCGTCCACCGCGATTTTAACCAGCGCCGAGGCCGGCAGCTCGCCGCCCTCCGAAATCGTTTTGAAATGCAAAAGCTCAAAAAACGGACGCCACCGCCCCAGCGCGCGCCGCACCACCAGCTCAAAGCTCCCCTCGGCGCCATCAAACTGATATCCCTGATGCTCCAAGGCTTTCAAGGTTTCCAGCAGCGCACGGGTCTCCTCGGATTCCCGCGTCACATGGGGGAACAGCTTGGAAATTTTGAGAAACACCGCTGTGCGGCCGGACAGCTCCGACAGCAAAAACCGCCGTTCATTGCCCACCGTTTCCGGGTCGATGTGTTCAAACGAGCGGGAATTTTTGGCCACCGCGTCGGCATGCATCCCGGCCTTGTGGGCAAAGGCCGCCCCGCCGACATACGGCGCGGCGTGGGAGAGCGGCAGGTTGCAAATTTCGGACACCGTGCGCGCCGCGGCGGTGAGCTCGCGCAGCTGCTCGTCCAGCAGACAGCAAAAGCCGCGCTTGAGCTGCAAATTGCCGATCACGGCGCACAGCTCGGCGTTGCCGCAGCGCTCGCCGAAGCCCAGCAGCGTCCCCTGTACATGGGACGCCCCGGCCAGCACCGCCGCGACCGAATTGGCCACCGCCATGCCGCCGTCGTTGTGGCAATGGATGCCGACCGGCAGGGAAAACGCCCGACAGACCTGCTCGGTCGCGCGGGTAATTTCGTCGGGGAACGCCCCGCCGTTTGTGTCGCACAGAACCAGTCCCGCCGCGCCGCCGCGCGAGGCCGCCCGCAGGCAGGCCATGGCATAGTCCGGAGCCTCCCGGACGCCGTCAAAAAAATGCTCGGCATCGAAAATGACCTCCCGGCCGGCCGCCCGCACATGCGCCACCGATTCCTCAATCATGCGCAGATTGTCGTCCGGGCTGACGCCCAGTACCTCGGTGACATGCAGCGGCCACGCCTTGCCGAAAAGGACGACGACCGGCGTCTCCGCCGCCAGCAGGGCGGCCAGACCGGGGTCAGTGTCCGCCGCCGCATCGCGCCGGCGGGTGGAGCCGAAGGCCGCCAGCCGCGCACGCGCCAATGCCAATGCTCCGGCACGCCGGAAAAATTCCGCCTCTCCGGCGGAGGCCGCCGGATTGCCGCCCTCGATATAGGACACGCCAAGCCTGTCCAGCGCCCGGACGATGTCCAGTTTGTCCTGCAAGGAAAAGGAGATGCCCTCGCCCTGCGCGCCGTCGCGCAGTGTGGTATCCAGAATGTCCACCGTTCTCATAGAAGCTCTCCCTTATATGGTTGCATAACGTTAGCCCCGGCCAGGTTCTGGCCGGGGCCGCATGATCTTTTCCCCTCTATTTGGTACGCGGCCTACGCGGCCGATTGTCTGTATTCTGTTTCAGATCGGACATTTTGCTTTCAGAGGACTGCATAAACTGCTTGAGCTTGTCTTCAAACGACAGATCCCGCTGGGCGGGACGGCGCGGCGCGAACGAAGGAGTGCGGTCGGTTCTGACCGGCGCGACAGGCTCCTGGGCTTTCTTAATAGAGAGGTTGATGCGCCCCTCCTTGTCGATCCCTATCACCTTGACCGTAACCTCTTGCCCTTCCTTGAGATGCTCCTTGATGTCATTCACGTAGGTGTGCGCCACTTCCGAGATATGTACCAAGCCGGTTTTGCCGCCGGCCAGCGCGACAAACGCGCCAAATTTGGTAATCCCGGTCACCTTGCCCTCGACGATTGCGCCCATACCCAAATCCATAGTACTCTGACAGATCCTCCTTTGTATTATCCCTTTTGCTATATCGTCATGTTATGAATTCACAAAAATGGTCTCACCCGGACGCACAAGCCCCAGCTTGTCCCTCGCGATGCGTTCTATTTCGGAAAGAGTCAGCTCAGATCCGATAAGCTCCTTCAGCTCGGCGTTCTTCAGCTCCTGCCGCGCCAGCTCCTCTTCCTTCTGCTGTACGGCCTCCCGGCCTTGATTGATCTGCACCTGCATCTGCACCAGCGTGACGGCGGCGTACACCGCGAACACGAACACGACCAGCTTCAGCAGGAAGCTGCGCTTCTTCACGGCGGCGCACCTCCATGGCTTCTCTTTTGTGTTCCCGGAGGCCGATTTGACGACCCCGGAACTCTCGCCCTCTCATTCTAACCTGTTTTTTCGAAAAATGAAAGAGGTTTTTGCTTTTTTGTTTAAAAATTTTTAATAAATATCCGAGGATGGACACCGGCCACACCAAAAAGCGCAAAAAAAGAGCGATCATATCGACCACAAACATCCCGGCGCGGCGCGCGAGCCCCCCCAGCAGACGGACAAACAGCGCAAATCCGCCCGCGCAGCCGAGCAGGACATGGATGCGCAGCTGCCCCTGCGCCACCGTCATGGTAAACCAGGCGACCGCGCCCAAGCAGAACAGCCAGAACAGCAGATCGCACAGGCCGCCGATGACGCGGGCGCGGATGCGCGACGCCAGCGCGCGCAGCGCACAGTAACAAAGCCCCAAGCAAGCGCCCAGCAGCAGGGCCGATAAAAATTCAAACAGCTGAGCGCCCGGTGAAAGCTCCACCGGCTACCGGAACAGGCGCGACAAAAAGCCGCCCTGCGCCGGCTGTGTGTCCTCGTATTGCAGGGAATCCACCGTGCCCTCGATGTTGAGCTCCCCGCCCTCCAGACTCAGCCGGTCCACCCGCAGCCCCGTACCCTTGATCATCAAGACGCCCTGCGAGGTGGACATGACCACCGCGTTTTCATCAAAGCTCTCAACATCCTCCACGCCTGTGATCGACAGCCGCTCCCGTCCGTCCAGAATAATATGGTGGGGAAGCTGGACTGTTTTTTTATCCTCATACATCGGCCATTCTCCTCTCGGCGGCGCTGCCGCGCCTTTTGTACAAGTGTATGGGCCGAGCCTTTGATGTATGACAGGAAAACGGAGCGGGGCGGGGGATGACGGTTTTCCCTTGATGCATTTCGACAAATACTGTGCAATTTTCACAGAAGAGGGTAGCTGTCACGCGTCCAGCCCCTCACGGGCGGTCGTCCAAGCCTGCTCCGAATCTTTACGGACAGAACGCTTCGCGTTCTTGGTTCCGCAGATTCTGCGCCGCTTGGCCTCCCTGCGCCCCCGGCGAGACGCTTCTAGGTCCTCGTGAACTGACTGTTATACAGCTCGGCGTAAAAGCCGTTTTTGGCCAGCAGCGCGTCGTGGTTGCCCTGCTCGACGATCGCGCCGTCGCGCATGACCAGGATGATATCGGCGTTTTTGATGGTGGACAGACGGTGGGCGATGACAAAGCTCGTGCGGTTTTCCATCAGCTTTTCCATCGCGCGCTGGATGAGAATCTCGGTGCGGGTATCCACACTGGAGGTCGCCTCGTCCAGAATCAGGATGCGCGGGTCGGACAAAAACGCCCGGGCGATGGTGAGCAGCTGCCGCTGGCCCTGGGAAATGTTGGTCGCCTCGTCCTCGATTACCGTGTCGTAGCCGTGCTCCAGTGTGCGCACAAAGTGATCCACCGACGCGGCCTTGGCCGCCGCGACAATCTCCTCCTCAGACGCGCCATGACGTCCGTAGGCGATGTTGTCGCGGATGGTGCCGGAAAACAGCCAGGTGTCCTGCAGCACCATGCCGAACTGATCGCGCAGGTTGTCGCGGGTCAGCTCCCGGATATCGGTGCCGTCCACCGTGATGGCGCCGCCGCCCAGCTCATAAAAGCGCATCAGCAGGTTGACGACGGTGGTTTTGCCGGCGCCGGTCGGGCCGACGATGGCCACCTTGCGCCCCGGCTGAACGTCGAGGTTGATGTCGTCGATCAGCGGCACCTCGGGATTGTAACGGAAGGAAACATGGTCAAAGCCGACATGGCCCTTGACGCCTTCCAGCCGCAGCGGCTTCTGCGGGTCCGGCAGCTCCTCTTTTTCGTCGAGCAGCTCAAACACGCGCTCGGCCGAGGCCACGGTGGATTGCAGCACGTTGGCAATCGACGCGGTCTGCTGAATCGGTTGGGTGAATTGGCGGGCGTACTGGATCATGGCCTGAATGGAGCCGAACCGGGCGGGATTGCCGGCCACCTGCACGCCGCCGATGACGCAGATGATGATAAAGTTCAGGTTGTTCAAAAAGAACATCAGCGGCATAATAATGCCGGAAATAAACTGCGCCTTGTAGCTGGAGCCGTAAAGCTTCTCATTTTCGGTCAGGAAGACCTCGCGGGTCTCTTTTTCCCGGCCAAAGACGCGTACGATGTTGTGCCCCGTGTACATTTCCTCAATATGGGAATTGAGCGTGCCGGTGGCGGCCCATTGGGCGGCGAAGTGCTTCTGCGAGCGCTTCATAATCAGCGCCGTCGCGATAAACACGACCGGCAGCGTCGCCAGACACAGGAAGGTCAGCTTCACGTCGATGGTGAACATCATGATCAGCACGCCGATCAGGGTAAACACCGCCGTGACGATCTGGGTGAGGTTTTGTTGCAGGGTGGAGCCGATGTTGTCGATGTCGTTGGTCACGCGCGAGAGGATCTCGCCGCGGGTGGTGCCGTCATAATAGGACAGCGGCAGCCGCGAGAGCTTTTTGTCCACCTGCCGGCGCATGTTGTAGATGATGTTGCGCGAGACGACCGCCATGATGCGCTGCTGGACAAAGCCAAAGGCGGCCGACAGGGCATATATGCCCAGCATAATCAGAAGCGTCGTCCCGAACGGGCCGAAATCCATCGGCAGTCCGGCCTGAAAATGCCCCATCAGCGCCTCGATGAGCTGGTTGAGCCCCCGCTCCAAAATCTTGGGGCCGGCGACGGTGCAGCCCACGCTGAACAGCGCCATGACCAAAACCACCGACAAAATGCCCTTTTGCGGTTTGAAATAGGACAGCAGACGCTTAAATGAACCCTTAAAATTTTTGGCTTTTTCGCCGGGCATCATGCCGCCGCCCGGGCCGCCCATCGGGCCGTGCCGGCGTACGGGTTGTCTGGGAGGCGTTCTTTGCTCGCTCATGCCGACACCTCCTCTTCCGAGAGCTGGGACAGGGCGATGTCGCGGTAGACCTCGCAGGTCTCCAGCAGCTCCTTGTGGGTGCCCTTGCCCACGACCTTGCCCTCATCCAGCACCAAAATCAAATCGGCCTGCATGATGGTCGGTACCCGTTGCGCCACAATGAATACAATGGCGTCGGACACCTCCCGCTTCAGCGCTTGGCGCAGCAGGGCGTCGGTCTTGAAGTCCAGCGCCGAAAAACTGTCGTCAAAGACATAGATCGGCGGCTCGGCCACCAGCGCCCGGGCGATGGCCAGCCGCTGGCGCTGACCGCCCGAGACGTTTGTCCCGCTCTGGGAAATCGGCGCGTCCAGCTTTTCCGGCATGTCGAAGACAAAGTCCTTGCCCTGGGCAATCTCCAGCGCGCGCCACATTTCGGCCTCCGTGGCCTCCTCGCGGCCGTAGCGCAGGTTGGACGCCACCGTGCCCGAAAACAGAAACGCCTTTTGCGGAATAAAGCCCATCCGGGCGCGCAGGGAATGCAGCGTAAAGTTGCGGATGTCGCGCCCGTCGAGGGTGATGCTGCCCTCGGTCACGTCGTAAAACCGCGGCAGGAGATTGATGAGGGTCGATTTGCCCGAGCCGGTCGAACCGATAAAGGCGACCGTCTGGCCGCGCCGCGCCGTGAAGCTCACGTCATACAGCACATTTTCCTCCGCGCCGGGATAGCGGAAGCCCACATGCTCGAATTTCACCTCACGCGGGGGACTGTCCAGCGTGTCGGGGCCGTCGGAGACGGTCGGCTCGGCGTCCAGCACGGCGTTGATGCGCTCGGCGGAGGCCGAGGCGCGCGGCAGCATGATGAACATCATGGTGGCCATCATGACCGAGAACAGGATCTGCATGAGGTAGCTGATAAAGGCGGTCAGCTTGCCCATGTCCATGCCGCCCTCGGCGATGCGGTGCCCGCCGAACCACAAAACGGCCGCCACCGAGCCTTGCAGCAAAATGGTCATAATCGGCATCATCCAGGACATTAGCTTGCCGACTTTGAGGCTGACGTCGGCATGACCGCGGTTGGCCTCGTCAAACCGCTCCGCCTCGTAGTCGTTCCGTAAAAACGCCCGGATGACCCGCACGCCGGACAGCTTTTCGCGCATGACCAGACTGACCCGGTCGAGCTTTTTCTGCATGGATTTGAACAGCGGCATGGCCCTTGAGGCGATGATGCCGACGATGACGCCCATGATGGGCAGAATAACGGCGATGGAGACGGACAGCGGCCCGTCCTGCCGCAGCGCCATGATGGTTCCGCCGACGGCCATAATGGGCGCCGTAATCATCATGCGCAGGATCATCATGACCGCCATCTGCACTTGCTGGACGTCATTTGTGGTGCGGGTGATCAGCGACGGCGCGCCGAAACGGTCAATTTCCTGCTGGGAAAAGCTCTGCACCTGGGCAAACACCTTGGTGCGCACATCGCGCCCGAAGCCCATGGCGATGCGCGAGGACAGATAGGACGACCCGACGGTCAGCGCCACGACGCCCAGCGCCGCCGCCAGCATCCAGCCGCCCACCCGCCAGATATAGGCGGTGTCGCCGGTCCAGATGCCATTGTTGATGATGTCCTTGTTGAGGGTGGGCAGATAAAGATCGAGCAGCGCCTGCCCGGACAGCAGCGCCAGCGTCAGGATCAAAAACGCCGCGTAGGGCTTTAAATTGCGGAAGAGTTTGAGCATAACAGGGGAGACTCCCTTCAGATTTTACTTGAGCTTTTCCAGCGCCGCCAGAACGCGCGGCACCGTTTCGCGCTGGGCGGCGACCAGCCGGGTCAGGGTTTCGGTCAGCGCCTCGCGCTCGGACGGCGAAAAGACCGACAGGCTCTCGCTGGCCAACAGCGAAAACAAATCGCCGATGCGGTCGATTTCGGCGCGCCCTTCGTCGGTCAGTGCGACCAGCACGGCGCGCTGATCGGCCTCGTCCCGCCGCCGCGCCACAAAGCCCGCCCGCTCCATCCGCTGGAGCATTGACGACAGGGTGGCCGGCTCGATGCGCAAAAGCTGGGCCAGCTCGGCTTGCTTGATGTCGGGATGCTGGGACAAAAACACCAGACACATGGCCTGCCGGTGATGGGTGCCGGTTTTGGCCATGAGAATGGCGGTGGCGCGCCCCTGCTCGTGCATGAAGTCCAGAAGCGCCCGAAACAGCCGCGCCGACGTCGGTTCGCATCGGGAAAGCAGCAGTTCCATGGGATGACGCCGGGGTGGTTCCGCATGATACACGGGGCAGTCTCACCTCTTTTCAATAGTTAGGTAGCTGATAATCGCGTGTCTGATTATAAGACGCATGATGATTTTTGTCAAGAGAAATCCCATGAACAAATTTTAAACAAAAAAGACCCGCGTTGTCCCATTGCCATTTGAGATTCCCCCCTGTATACTAAAGATAATTTTACCAAGGATGGAGGAGCCATATGCCTATTTTGACGCAAAAAGGACTGTCCGATCCCGGTTGGGTGTCCGCCGGCATCGCCACGCCGACGTTTGACCTGTCCGCCATGCGCGACGCCACCGCCCGGCAGCCCCGCTGGATCCATTTCGGCGCGGGCAATCTGTTCCGGGGCTATGTCGCCTCGCTGGCGCAGCGCCTGCTGGAGCAGGGTGACACCGACACAGGCGTCATCGCCGCCGAGCTGTTTGATCTCGAGCTGATGCCCAAAATTTACGCGCCGCATGACAAGCTGTGCCTGCTGGTGTCATTGTACCCCGACGGCGGCACAAAAAAACAGATCATCGCGTCGGTTGCCGAGGCGGTGAGCGGCCGCGACCGCGCCCGCCTGACCGAAATTTTCACCCATCCGGCGCTGCAAATGGTCAGCTTTACCATCACCGAGAAGGGGTATTCCCTGCGCGGCGGCGACGGAAGCTATTTTGCCGCGGTGTCGGCCGACATGCAAAACGGCCCCGAAGGGGCCGTCCATCCGATGGGCGTGATCGCGGCGCTGCTCTGGGCGCGCTTTACGAAAAACGCCGCGCCGGCGGCGCTGTGCAGTCTGGACAATTGCTCCCAAAACGGAGACAAGCTGGGCGCGGCCGTGCGGGAAATCGCCGCCGCCTGGCAGACAAACGGCTTTGTCACCTCTGAATTTCTGTCGTATTTGAAAAATAAAATCACCTTCCCGTGGAGCATGATCGACAAAATCACGCCGCGCCCGGCGAAGGTGATCGAGGAAAACTTGGCCGCGCTGGGCATTGAGGGCATGTCGCCCGTCGTCACCGACAAGGGCACCTTCATCGCGCCGTTTGTCAACGCCGAAGCGCCGCAGTATCTCGTGATCGAGGATGATTTTCCCAACGGCCGCCCGCCGCTGGAGCGCGCCGGGGTGTACTTCACCGACCGCGCCACCGTCGAAAAAACCGAGCGCATGAAGGTGACCACCTGCCTCAATCCGTTGCACACGGCGCTGGCGGTCTACGGCTGCCTGCTGGGGCACGCGTCCATCGCCGCCGCCGTGGCCGATCCGGAGCTGTTGGCGCTGGTGGAGCGCATCGGCTTCAAAGAGGGGCTTCCGGTGGTCACCGATCCGGGCATCTTGAATCCCCGGTCGTTTTTGGACGAGGTGCTGCGCCAGCGGCTGCCCAACCCGTTCATCCCCGACACGCCCCAGCGCATCGCCACCGACACCTCGCAAAAAATCCCGGTGCGCTTCGGCGAAACGCTCAAGCTCTACGCCGCCGACCCGGCCCTGTCGGTCGGAACGCTGGTCGGCATCCCGCTGGCTATTGCAGGCTGGCTGCGCTACCTACTGGGCGTGGACGACGCAGGCAATCCCATGCCGCTGAGCCCCGATCCGCTTCTGCCGGAGCTGCAGGCGGCGCTTGCGGGCGTCACGTTCGGACACCCGGACAGCCTGTCCGCGCTCCCGCTGCTTTCTCGCGCCGACCTGTTCGGCGTCGATCTCATGGCCGCCGGGCTGGCCGAGCGGGTGCTGTCGCTCCTGCGCGCCATGCTGGACGGCCCGGGCACCGTGCGCCGGACGCTGCAGGAAGCGCTGCGGTGAACTAAAGACAAAAAGGGCCGCCCGGGGAAACCCCGGGCGGCCCTTTGGTTTATGCGGTTAGGGGATCAAGATTAGCCCCAGAGGTTGCCGGTTCCAACGAACATAACAGCGATCTTGCCGTTGGCGTCGAGCGAGTAAGCAACCTGCCATTTGCCGGAAGCGGTAACGGACGTGTCAAGGGTGCCGATGTCGCTCAGAGCAATCTCTTCCGCCTCGTTGCTGGCGTTCACGCTGTAGATCTTCGCGCCGGAGGCCATGGTATAGGTCACATAGGCGCCCAGAGCGGAGGTGGTGCCGAACGGAGCCAAGAAAATCTGGTCGCCGTTGTTGCCGGCGAAGTAGCCGCCGTAAGACTTAGAAACGGTGGTGGCAAGGGTGGTAAGAGCCTCAGCGTTTTTGTACGCGGTCAGCTTGGTGCCGTCCACGCCGGTGGCGGTGAGGATGGTACCGGCCTTAAGATCCGGGACATTGGTGGAGCTGGCAGCGGTATCGACACCGGCCAGTTTGGCGGCGGTGTAGGTGACCTTGGTGCCGTTGACGATCATTTCATAGTAGTGCACCATGGTGCCGTCAAGGTCATCAGCATACGGAGGTTTGGTCAGCAGGCCGCGCAGCACGACGGTGTCGGAGACCGGAGCGGTCGAGCCGGCGCTGGGGATAACCATCACGGAGATGGTATCGTCATCGTCCACGATGGAGGAGAAGACCGCCTGGCCTTTTTTGTTGTCGGTGCCGGCAGTGCCGAACACGGGGATGCTGTTCTTGCTGGTATAGACGGCCCAGCCGGTAGAGTTCTCGATGAAGTACAGACCAGAGGCGGCTACCAGTTTCGGGTTTTTAATGCCCGTAACCAAGGTGGTGCCGGTAAGGGCGGTATAGATGTTCAGGGTGTTGGCGGTGGTGGCAGCGTTAACAGTGAAGATATCGGTGCCGGCGGCGGTCAGGCTGATCTTGCCATCGTCGGTGAGGGTGTATTTGTACAGCTTGCCATAATTGGTGAAGTTTTTGTACGCATTGGTACCGGAGTTGTCACCGTTCCAATCAGCGCTGACGGGAGCACTGCCGCCAACCGAGGTCAGGGTAGCGGTCTTCTTGCCTTCGGTGCCGGTCAGAACCTGCACGGTGATAGAGGCGGTGGAACCAACGTTGCCGTTAACGGTAGCCTGAATCGCGACGCAGTACTTGGCAGCGGGGGCAACAGTGGGATCTTTGCAGCCGAGCAGCTTGCCGCCCCACACCCAATAAGTTTTCTCCACGCCGTAGTTGGCGGCGGCGAAGTTAAGCTTGGAAGAGTCGGAACCGGTGGCACCGGCAATTCGGGACGCGGTATAGGTCGTGCCATTGATGACGACATTGTTACCGCCGTTGCTGGGGGAGGCGACCTTGCCGGTCAGCTCGGTCACAGGATCGAGAACCCAAGTGCCGGTGGTGCCGGAGCCGATTCTGTACGCCATGGCATAAGCGCCATTGGCGATCACGCCGCTCGCGTCAATGATTTTATCCTTGTCGAGGGTGGAGAAATTGCTGACGGCGGTACCGTCGAAGCCCGCGGCGGAAACCTTGCCGGCGCTGTTGACGGTCAGCTTCACGAAGGTATAGTTTCTGACGATGGCATATTTCAGAACGTTGCTCTTGTCGCAGATCAGGGTCACGGGGTTGTCGGCTTTGACAATATTGGCGTCAGCCAGCGTCTGACCGTCGGTGCCGGTGGCGGTTGTGTTCACATAGTTGATATACAGGACAGTATTCGCGGCCGAGAGGTCAACCGTAGAGGTGACGTTGCCGGCAGAGTAGGTCAGATTGTTGCTAGCGCCGAATTTAACGGTGTGGGAATTGGTGTTGTACACCTTGTCATTGCCGGTCAGGGAGGGGGCGCCGAAGACTTTGGTCACACCGATGACCACGCCGGCGGCGTTTTTGGTGACCTTGGCATAGACATTGACTTCACGACCGACCAGAGAAATGTCGGCGGCGACAGGCAGGGTGAGCTCGCCGTTGGGGTTGGAGCCGGAGATGATGGCGGAAGCGGTCTGGAACAGGCTCTTGCCCACGTCCGCTTTGCTGGAGGTGCCGAGCGAGAACTTGTCATTGCCGACCAGCGTGCCGGTCAGGGTCTCAAAGCCGAAGTTGTCGGCCAGAGTGGCGCTGATCGGGGAAGCCTTCTTGGTGGTGTCGCTGTAAGCAACTTTCTTGGCGAACAGGGCGTTGTAAACCATCTGCGCCATCTGCTCACGGGTGATGGTGCCATACCAGTCGGCCACGGAGATATCGGTCAGCAGGCCGGCGGCGAAGGCTTTGTTGAGGATGTTGGTGCCCCAGTCGGCGTCATCCTGGAATTTCTCGAGGACGGAGTCATAACCCATGGCCACCAGCAGGGTTTTGGCGGCAGCGGCGGGAGAGACTTTGCCCATCGGGTTGTACAGGGTCTGAGCGGCATTGGTGCCGGAGACGACGCCATTGGCTTTGGCCCAGTTGATGTAGCCTTTGGCCCAGGCGACGGTGCCCAGATCGGTGAAGGTTTTGTTGGAGTTGTTGTAGTAGCTGGCGTCGGTGGCGCCGCCGTTATAAACGACGAAGACCATTTTGGCCAGTTCGGCACGGTTCAGAGCTTCTTGGGGCTTGAAGTTGCCGCTGGTGCCCTGCATGATCTGCAGTTCGTACAGCATGTTGATGGCGGGAACGTACTTGGCGGTGATGTCTTTCTGGTCACCATATGTATAAGCGCTGGCAGCGGGGATCATCAAGCCGAGCGCCAATACACACGCGACGACGAGCGCGAGGGTGCGTTTCATTTTACGCATGGTTTTGGTTCCTCCTTTAATTTTCGGGGAGGGGTACTCCCCCTTGGTACGGTATCATCATAAATCAAGATGTTCGTCCCGTCAACCCCATTTCGACGCCTGTAACATAACTGTAACAGAGTGTACCGGAAACCGGGGAGGGCCTATACCGCGGGTGTTTGCTTAGACGAAATCAATCTTGTTTGGTTCCCTCCAAAGATAATTTAATCATTTTGCACAACCGCACTTCACAAAATTATCGTTTTGTGGTATAATAAAGATAATCCTTGTCGGATCAAGGGACATCAGCGCATTTCCTTCTGTATTTTTGTTTGTACTTTGGCCGGATTCTCCGCCGCCCGGCGGCTCTGCCCGTCGGAAAGGCGCAGCCGGCCAGTTTTTTATCGCAACCCGCCTATTCACAATGCAAGAGAGGAAGTGTTCCCCGTGTGGAGACTGTTCGTTGTGCGGGAGCCTCAGGAAGAGCTGTCCGGTATCCGCTGGCAGGATCTCGGGTTTTTGCCGGCCGGCGCCGCCAAAACAACCTGCGAGGCGGTGCCGCTTGTCTCGCAGGCCAATCCCCATGTCTGCCTGTTCTTCTCCGAGTCGTCTCAGGATCTGGCCATTGTCGAGACTCTCTTGCGGGAGAATGGAGGCATGGCTGTGATTCTCCTCGGTGCGCACAAGGACGCCGAGTCTCTGGGGCACGCCATGCGCCTCGGCATCCGGCACTTTCTGCCGCTGCCCTGCCCTCGAGAGGATCTGATGGAAGCGCTCTCCGACGTCAAGCTGCTGCTCGATCTGCGCCATAAATTCAAATCGCTGCTCGGTGCCGTCGGCGACAATTTGGAGACCATGCCGCCCATCATCCGCGAGCTCTTCGCCCAAGGGCTGGCCGACTGGCCTGTTTTGGTGCGCAATCAGCCGTTGCCGCCGCGCCACGGCGACATCGCCCAGACCGTCATGGCCTATGTGCGCCAAAATTATGCCGACGAAAGTCTCTCGCTCAAAAAGCTGGCCCGTGAGGTTCTCTTTATGAATGACGGCTATTTGGGCAAGCTCTTTTTCCGCGAAACCGGGCAGAAGTTTACCAACTTCCTGCTCTGCGTGCGGATGGAGGGCGCCAAAAGCCTGATCGAAAACAGCGACGTCGAGCATCTCTATGAGGTGGCCGCGCAGGTCGGGCTGGGAGAAAACCCGCA
>JAVBOJ010000069.1:0-9641 GCA_031550755.1 Oscillospiraceae bacterium | reverse complement strand
TCAAAAGGGAACCCGCGCGCCGCAGGCCGCCGGGAAAATCCACTCGGACTTTGAGCGCGGCTTCATCCGCGCGGAGATAGTGGCCTACGATGAGCTGCTCGCATGCGGCAACATGGCCGCCGCGAGAGAGCGCGGCCTTCTCCGCTCGGAGGGCAAGGAATACGTCATGCGCGACGGCGACGTGACCCTGTTCCGATTCAACGTATGACCGGCCGCCCGGCGCATATACTTTGGTAACCCATGTTTGAAAGGTCGGATACCATGTCGGATCGCCGCCCCATCGGGGTGTTTGACTCGGGCCTCGGCGGCCTGACCGCCGTGCGCGAGATTTCCACCCTGCTGCCGCAGGAATCGGTCATTTATTTCGGCGACACCGCCCGGGTGCCGTACGGCACCCGCAGTCCGGAAACCATTTTGTCCTACGCCCGGCAGGACGTCGCTTTCTTGCGCTCGTTTGATATCAAGGCGGTTGTCGTGGCCTGCGGGACGGTCAGCACCACCGCCCTGCCCGCGCTGGAGGCCGAATCGGCCCTGCCGCTGGTCGGCGTGGTACAGCCCGCCGCCGAGGCCGCCGCGCAGGTCACCAAAACCGGGAACATCGGGCTCATCGCTACCGAGGCCTCAGTTCGCTCGGGTGCGTACGTCCGCGCCATCGCGGCGCTGCGGCCCGACGCCGCCGTCACCGCGCAGGCCTGCCCGCTGCTGGTGCCGATGGTGGAAAACGGGCGGGTACACAGAGGCGACCGGGTGATTGAGCTGCTGGTGTCCGAATACCTCGCGCCGCTCAAGGCCGCCGGGGTGGATACGCTGATTTTGGGCTGCACCCATTTCCCGCTGCTCAAGGAGGTCGTCGCCGCCTTCATGGGGGGCGAGGTCGCCCTCGTCGATCCCGGACGGGAAGCCGCCCGGCATCTTGAGCGGCTTTTGGAGCCGTCCTCCGCCGGAGAAGCGCCGTCCTACCGTTACTTTGTCAGCGACAGCGTGGAGCAGTTTTCCCGGCAGGCCGGCCTGTTTTTGGGAACGCTGGCGCAGGGCTCGGTCGAAAAGGTGGACGTGGCGTCGTTTGGATGAGGAAGCGCGTATGCCCCCGCGCAGGGGGACTGGGACGCGGGTTGGACGCCCGCCCGCGAGGGGCTGAGCGCGTGACAGACCCTCCGCACCAAAAATTCAACAGCATTTGCCAAAAGCTGTCAAGCAAACAAATGAGCCATTGGGAAGGTCCCCTCCAAGAGGCCTTCCCAATGGCTTATTGTATGGACACAAACCCGCTATTTCCCTTCGTCGTCCCCGCGGCGCAGGGTTTTGAACGACACGACGGCGGATCCGGCGGCCTCGCGGTTTGTATCGCGCGTACCGTCCAGAAGCTCGCTGCGAAAGATACGTACAGCGCGCGGCGCCTCTACCCCAAGGCTTACGCGGTCCCCGTCGATCGACAGCACCGTGATTTTCATATCGTCGCCCAGCGTGATGGATTGGTTCAGTTTACGAGTGAGCACCAGCATGATGCGCCCCTCCTCCGGTGACCCATGCCTGTACGGCGCCAAAAATGGGAAGGCGCAGATCATAGTCATGATTTTCCAGGATTACCTGTCGGCCCTGGTTGTTTTTGGTATTGATGAGCACCGGCGCGGCGAGATTGGTGGTCATGCGCTCATAGTCGGGCGGCACGACCGAGATGGTGAGCATCCGCACATCCAGATCATCCGCGACGCCCATTTCGTCCAGCACCGACTGCGGAACCTTGGGCGCGTAGTCGGGGAAGAGCATATGGGGATTGATGGCGGCCAGCGCCACCGCGGGCGCGTCCAGCGACTGGAGCCAAACAAAGGGCTCGGTCTCCTCCACCGAAAGCAGACAAAACCGGGTATATTCCTCCAGCCCGGGCAGCCCGTGCGGGAATTGTATACAGTTTTCATCGCTGATCTCAATGGGTCCGAAGCGGGTGGTGTCCACTTGCATGACGATGATCCTGTCCTTTCTGTTGTAAAGTGACGGCAGAGAATAGGCAACAGATAATAGATACTAGATAACAGATAACAGATAGGGACGCGCTGATATCCCCACCCGACCCGGCGAGGCGCGGAGCGCCGCAGACCGGGGCGGAGAGGTGCATTTCCGGATGAAGTACCGGGGGCTTGGGGGCGGATAGAGCCCCCTGACGGGGTTCCTTTGGTGACTTTCTTTGCCCCGGCCAAAAAACAAGAGTCGGGCATTATTTCCGTTCGTCCACATGACGTCCCGTGATCTCGGGGATATCAAATTCTACACCTTCGGCCAGGGTAATGTCAATGGATGGGGTGGATTCCATCGAAAATTGAATTTCATAGGGGATGTATTCAATCTCTCCGTCAACCATCTCCCATTCGGCCGAGACGGTGTGCGGTGTCCAGGTGATATCGAGCGAGCCGGGATCGACGGTGATCTGCGGGCGGGACTGCGGCATGGAGACGACGGTGGGCGTTCTCATGCGCACGCCGCGACCGGCCGCGATGCTTTTGATCGGGTTGCCGCCGCGCTCGATGCGCAAAAACTCCAGACCCTCGGACACGATGGAGGAAATGGCCTCCATCCCGCGCGAAAGCGACTGCTGCGCCGCCGCGTCGCCGAGGGCCAAGGCGGTTTTCAGCCCCGCTTCGGCAAAGCATTGGGTCTGGTCGATCTGCACCCGCGCCATGCGGCGCTGGATCTGCATTTCGGCGGCCTGCTGGCGCAAATTGAGCTGCATCCGCCGGGAGCGGATAACGTTGAGCTCGGCGCGCCGGGTCTGGATGTTGAGCAGCGCGCTGGTTTGATCAATCCTGATCTGCTTGAGGCCCATACATTCACCTTCTTTAACAGACGGGCATAGGGGACGCCGGCGGCGCCCCTTTTGTCGGCTGTTGTGGAATTGGTTATTTCAGGAAGTCCACCAGCGTGGGCTGGAGGATGCGTCCGCCGACGCTCAGCGCGGCGCGGTAGACCGCCTCGGCCATGGAAAACTTCATGATGGCCTCGGCCTGATCGAGATCCTCAACGTCGGATTTCATCTGGGTATAGTTGATGACATCCTGCTCAAAGCGGGTGGACATGAGGTCGAGCCGGTTCTGACGTCCGCCGATTTCGGCGGCGATACTGAGGACATTGCTCTGCACATCCTGGATTTTTTTGATAAACGGCGACAAATCTTCCAGATCAGGCGAGTTGGCCGCCGCGTAAAAATCGCTCATGACCTTGTAAATATTGCTGTCGCCGGTGCCCATGAGGTCGGCGCCGGGGATGGAGACCGGCAGGTCGGTGCCGAAGCCGATCTCGTAGGAAATGACCTGATTGAGCTGGTTGACGGTGGGCAGGTCGAGCGGATCGACCATGCTGGCGCCGTTGAAGGTCATCTCGCCGTTTACGACGGCAAACGGCGCTTTGGTGACGTTGTATCCGCCGAAGAGATATTTGTCGCCCAGCGTGGCGTTGCCGACGGTAACGATTTGATCCATCAGCTCTTTGATTTCATAGGCGCTGGCCTGCCGATCCTCGGGCGTTTTGACCTCGTTGGCGAGGTTGACCGCCAGCTCGTTGACCCGCTTGAGCACCTCATTGACCTCCATAACCGACGATTCGCTCTGGGTCAGCAGAGCCCTCGCGTCGTTTAAGTTGCTCTGGTATTGCTCGATGCCGGCCAGCCGGGTGCGGGCGGCCAGCGACTTGATGACGCCGACCGGGTCGTCCGACAGACGGACGATTTTGCGGTTGGTGGCCAGCTGGCTCTGGTATCGATCCATTTTGACATTGTTGCGGTTTAAATTGCGGTTGAAGCTGTCGATCATCATCATATTCGTAATGCGCTGGCTCATAAAAAGACCCCCGTAAGTTCAATCGCCCCAAAGGCGAATTCATTTCGCCGCAGGGGTTTCCCTGTTCCAACTCCTTTGAAATGTCTCAATGTTTCAAAGGACTATAATCCGACCCGTCCCGTGCGGTTGATCAGCACATCCAGCGCCTCGTCCATGGCCGTGATGACGCGGGCGGCGGCGTTGTACGCGTGCTGGAAGCGGACAAGATTGGTCATTTCCTCATCGACCGAGACGCCGGACACAGACAGCCGCTGGGCGTTCAGCCCGTCGCAGAGGGCCAGCTCCTGCTCGGCCATCTTGTTGGCGTGACTGACCTCGCTGCCCAGCTCGGTGACAAAGCTGTTGTAAAATTTATCAAATCCGCCGATAACGGCGATATCGCTGCGCAGGGTCAGCTTGGACAGCGCCAGCGCCACCTCGTTGTTGCCGGTCTCAAAGTTGCCGCTGGCGTCCATGATGACCTCCTTGTGGGCGGCGGCGACGTTGAATTCACTGCTCAAAACGGCGTCGGACAGCCGCAGGGTCGCGGCGGTCAGGCAGTTGGGATCAAAGAAATCCACCCCGGTGGACGAGGCGTGTGCCACGCCGTTTTTGTCGGTGTAGGGCATGGTATAGCCCGTGCGGTGCAGGGCGTTGATCTCCTCCACCAGCGCGCGGGCCAGCTTGTCCAGCTGGGCGACGAAATAGGGCATGCCCTGATTGTCCACCGTGTTGCCGTCGCGCAGATCCATATAGGCCTTCAGGGTGCCGCCGCCGATATCGACTGGGGCGTTGCTGTCGGCAAAACGCACCGAGTGCATCAAATCGGTCTGGGCGACCGGCTGGCTGGGATAGGCGTTTGTAATATCGTTGGAGACGTCCTGCTGGGTGATCAGCGCGCGGTAGTCGGTATGATCGACCAGAATCTCGCCGCCGATTTTGACCACGATGGTGGACAGCTCCAGTCCGTTGATGTTTTTGCGGCCGGTGCCGACCTCCTGATAGCTGATGTCCATCAGGCCGGACAGCTGGTCGAGCAGCAGATTGCGCTTGTCGCGCAGGTCGTTGGCCGAGTTGCCGGTCAACTCGTATTTGAAGATGCCCTCGTTGAGCTGGGCGATCTGGGAGGTCAGCTCATTGACCTGCTTGACCTGGGTATCCAGCATTTGATCCTGCTGGAGCATCATGTCACGCAGCTTTTCATACCCGTCGGCAAACAGCTTGGTCATGGACTTGGCGTTTTCGATGAGGTTGACGCGCACCGGGCCGTCGGCGGGGTTTTTGAACAGCTCCTGCATCCCGGCGAAAAACTTCTGCATCCCGGTGCTGATGTTGACCGAGTCGATGTTGTTGAAGACATCCTCGACGAAATACAGCGCGCCGGCCTTGGTATCCCAATAATTGGCCTTGGTGCTTTCGTTGCGGTACTGGCGGTCAAGAAAATTGTCGCGCACCTGGTCGAGGCTGAGGGTCTCGACGCCGCCGCCGACCACGCCCTTGTTGATGGGCACCCACATGCCGTTCATGCCGGGCGAGGGCACCGCCGCCGTGACAAACCGCTGGCGGGTATAGCCCTCGGTGTTGGCGTTGGAGATATTATGCGCGGTCAGATCAATCTGCCGCTGCGAGACAAACAAGCCCTTGTTGGCGATATCCATTCCGTAAAAGGTTGATCTCATGTGGACATTCCTTTCCGCCGTGGATGTGTGGGCAGATAACAGATAACGGATAACAGATAACAGATAGGGGCGCGACGTATCCAATCCCCAGTCGGCGTTCCGCCGACAGCCCCTTTGCAAAGGGGCCACGGGGCATACGCGCTGTCCCTGTCACGCGTCCAGCCCCTTGCGGGCAGTCGTCTAAGCCGCTTTCTGTCCGTGAATACAGTCGCGCTGCGGCGCACCTTGGTTTTCCCGGCCTTGTCTCGTCTTAGTCTCCCAGCTCGGGGCATACGCGCTTCTAAATCTTCTTGTCAATAATACTGTTTCCCCGCTGGCCGTACCCGTTCTTCCCGTAGGTCTGGGAGGGATTTTGCGTATCGGCGACGGCCTCCAGCGCGAAGTGGATATATTCCAGCCGGGATTCAATGATCTTGCGGTTTAAGTCGTTGAGCCGCATCTGCTCCTTGAGCAGCCGCGCCAGCTCGTCATGCAGCTTGTCCAGGTGGCCGCGCTGGGTTTCGTCGCCGACCTCGGCGAAGTCGCGCAGCGCGATATCGGAAGACGGCTTGCCGGTCAGCGCCGACAGCTCGGTCACGCAGACAAGCCGTTTCTTTTCCCATTCATTGAGCTTGTACAAAAGCACCTGCTCTTTTTTGACCAGTTCGGACAGCTCGTCCACCTTGCTCTGGACCAAAATGTCCTTTTTCTCTTCCGAGAGGGCGAGCAGCTCGGAGTAGAGGGACACCTCGGCCCCCATGACTTCGGCAAAACGGGCGATGAGTTCGGAAATGGCCACTGTGTCCACCTCTTGGTTTCAAGTTGTTTTTATTTGTCCCGATTTGCGGTTTAGAGCCGCAAATCGGGACAAATAGCAGTCTTTACTTTCCGAGGGTAAGCGAGCCGAGCATTTTGTCCGCCACAGCACGGCTATCGGTCTGGTAGGTGCCGCCGGCAATTTGGGCGGCAATCTCTTCCACTTTTGCCGAACGCACATCGGGAATCTGTTTCAGGGCGCGCAGCGCGGTGGAAAAAACCCGAGCGCTGTCCGAAAATTCGGCTTTGTCCACACTCTGAAAACTGGTGCGGGATACCTGGTTGCGCTTGGCCACCTCTCCGTAAGCCGAAACGGCTCCCGTGGGCGGTAAATTTGAGATCTTCACGGTCGATGCCTCCTTCCATCTCATCTCTGACATCTATAGTATCGAACAAAATAAGATGTTCTGAAGGGGGCATGCAGTAAATTTCTTAGATGGTTAAAATTTCTGCTAAATTCAAAGTTTTTATACGATCATCGGTGGAAGTTGACCCGCATACGGGGATTGGTGTTGTCCTCCCGGGGGCGGTTGGGGTTCTGCGACCCCGGCGCCATGGACTGCGCGGTGGATTGCAGGTCGGATTTGACCCGCTTGGCGCAGGCGTCGCAATAGCGCCCGGAGGCGATGGACGCACCGCAGCCCTCGCAGGGCAAAATCCCGGCGCTGTGATCGTTGAGGATCAGGCGGCCCTCGCGCAGCCAGCCGAGGATGTTGGACTCTTCCGCGCCGCAGTCGTCGCAGATCTGTTCAATGGAGGCGCGGGGATTGTCATACAGATAATTGCGCACCTTGTTGAAAATGTTGTCGAGCTCCTGCACGCAGGCCGGGCACTGGGGGTTGCCGATATACTGGAACAGCTTGCGGCAGCGGCGGCATTGACGGATATCCATAATAAAACCTCCGGTTTTATTCCTTTGAAAGGCTGAGGCCTTTCAAAGGAGTTAGAATAGGGACGTTGCTGCGGCGGAATGAATCCGCCTGCGCAACAAATTATTTACGGGAGTTGGTTACGAGCGGATCGTATTGGCGATGCCGGCCATTTGGTCGGCGGTGGAGACGGCGCGGGACGCCATCTGGTAAGCGCGCTGGGCGCGGATGAGCCGGGTGACCTCTTCGCCGTAATCGACGTTGGACGCCTCCAGCGCGCCCTGCTTGACGGTGGAGACCGTGGCACGCGGGCCGCCGGAATTGTCGGTGGGGCGGAAGTAGCCGCTGCCGGCGGTTTCCAGTCCCGGCGCGTTGTCGAAGCCCACCAGACCCAGCCGCACGGCGGGGTAATTCGGGTCGGGATTGCCGCCCTCGTCCAAAAATACCAGCGTGCCGTCGGCCGAGACGCTGAGCGCCGAGAGCTCCCCGCCGATGACAATGCGGGCGCCGTCCTCATCCAGCACATAATGTCCGTTTGCGTCCACAAGGTAATCGACGCCGCCCTCTTCGGAGAGGAACATATTGCCGTTTTTGGCGTAGAGCTGCTCGCCGTCAGGCATTTCCACGGTAAAAAAACCGTCGCCCTCGATCATAAAATCCAGCGGGCTGCCGGTCTGCATGGCCGTGCCCTGCGAAAAAACGCGCAGCGTCTGGTAGGTGGCCGCGCCCACGCCGCGCTGAAGATTCATCCCGGGCGTGTTGTCCACCGGGCTGGTCATGCGGGCATAGAGCGCGTCGGCAAAGTCGGTGCGCGACTTTTTGTATCCGTTTGTGTTGATGTTGGCGATATTGTTGGAAATATTGTCAATATTCCTCTGGGTGTTCAGCAGCCCGTTCATGCCGGTATACATGGCTTGGTTCATAGAAAGCCCCCGTTCTTGTTCCCGTAGTTGTTTATTTCGAAGGCGAATTCACTTCGCCGCAGAAATATCCCTGTTCTCAAATCCTTTGAAAGACCTCAGTCTTTCAAAGGAAGAATTTATACCTTTGCGATATCGTTGACCGCGCGGCCCAATGAATCGTCGATCATCCGCAGCACCCGCTGATTGAGCTCATAGCTGCGGTAGACCTCCATCATGTTGACCATTTCGCGGGCGGCGTCCACATTGGAGCCCTCCAGAAAGCCCTGCTTGATCTCCACCGGCGTGTCCGTCGGCGCGTTTCCCTCCGGGTCAAAGTTGGAATAGAGATTGTCGCCCTCCTTGCGCAGACCGGCGTTGTCCGGGAAGGTGACGGTGCGAAGCTGTCCCGCCGGCGCGCCGCCGACCGAGACAATGCCCTCGGCGGAGACGTCAAACTCCGTGCCGCCGACATAGAGGCGATTGCCGTCGGTGTCCTGCACATAACCGCCCTTGGGCGTCACGAGATATCCGGCGGCGTCCACCGAAAAATTCCCGGCGCGGGTGTAGCGCTCGCCGTCGGGGGTTTCGATGACAAAAAAACCGTCGGCGGTCAGCGCCATATCGGTCGAGACGCCGGTGGTTTCCAGCGCGCCCTGCGTAAAGGCGGTATACACCTGATCGATATGAATGCCGGTGTTGTGCCGTCCGGCGTATTCATATTGGGTGATCGACGGGTCGTTGAGACGGGAAATCAGCATATCGCGGAACGAGCGGGTCACCAACGTATCGGCCTTGTAGCCCGCCGTCTCGAAATTTGTCATGTTGTTGGTCACCACATCCATGCGGCGGCTCTGGGCAATCATGGCGGTACCCATCGTATACAGGGAACGAAGCATGGCGGACCTCCTTTGTGTTTCTCACTCTAACTATCGAAAATTGTCGGCGTGTTCTTTACCTCTATTTTGACCCGGAAGAAAAAATTTATTTTGAAGCTTGGCGGTTTTGGGACGGGGCGTGCCTTTCTTTCGCATGACCAAAGAAAGGCACGCCCCCGTCAATACAATAGAGGCACCAAACAAAAAACGGGCGGGGATTTCTCCCCGCCCGTGCCGTATTCACGCACCTGCCCTCGGCAGCTTTTCAAAGCTCTTCTCCAATTCCTCGTCGGTCGGAATGTAATCGCTCATCGTGCCCTCCAAAAACGAGGTGTACGCGGCCATATCGAAATAGCCGGTGCCCGACAGGCCAAACAAAATGGTCTTGCGCTCGCCGCTCTCGCGGCAGCGCCTGGCCTCCTCCATGGCGGCAAAAATGGCGTGGGAGGACTCGGGCGCCGGCAGAATGGTCTCGCACCGGGCGAACAGCGCCGCCGCCTCAAAGACGCGGGTCTGCTCGACCGAGCGGGCCTCGTCGAGGAAGCCGTCGTGGTAGAGCTTGGAGACGATCGGCGACATGCCGTGATACCGCAGGCCGCCCGCGTGGATCCCCGCCGGCACGAACTGGCTGCCGAGCGTATGCATTTTCAGAAGCGGCGTCAACCCCGCAAGGTCGCCGTAGTCGTAGGCGTACCTGCCGCGCGAGAGCGTAGGG
>JAVBOJ010000138.1:0-15673 GCA_031550755.1 Oscillospiraceae bacterium | reverse complement strand
CGCGAGCGGCGTGGTGTCGCTACCCAGCCAGACCGACGGGGTCTATGTCTTCAGCGGGCGCGGCCACGGCCACAATGTCGGCATGAGCCAGGAGGGCGCGCGCGGCATGGCCGAGCAGGGTTATACCGCCAGCCAAATTGTGGAATACTACTTTACCGGGACGGTTGTGTCACAGTGAGGAGAACGATGTTTGCGAACCGATGATTTTGATTTTTTCCTGCCGCCGGAGCTCATTGCCCAGACGCCGCTGGAACGGCGCGACGCCTCGCGGCTGCTGACGCTGAGCCGGGAAACCGGAGAGATCGCCCACCGGCATTTTTCCGATCTGCCGGCGCTGATCCGGCCCGGCGACTGTCTGGTGGTCAACAATTCGCGGGTGCTGCCGGCGCGGCTGTTCGGCCAGACGCCAAACGGCGGCGTGGTGGAAACCCTGCTGTTGCGCGATTTGGGCGGTGGCCTGTGGGAATGCCTTGTAAAGCCTGGCAAAAAAGCCCGCCCCGGCGCGGCGCTTTCGTATGGAGCGGGGCTGCTCGCCGGCACGGTGGAGGGCGAGGGGGCGGAGGGCACCCGGCATATCCGCTTTGCCCATGACGGAATTTTTCTTGAGCTGCTGGAGCGGCTGGGGCAGATGCCCTTGCCGCCGTATATCAAGGAGCGGCTGTCTGACCCGGAGCGCTACCAGACGGTCTACGCCCGGGAGCCCGGTTCGGCCGCCGCGCCCACGGCGGGGCTGCATTTTACGCCGGAGCTGCTGGAGCGGGTGCGGGCGCGCGGCGCGGCTGTCACGGAGGTTACCTTGCATGTGGGTCTGGGGACATTCAGACCTGTAAAGGAAAACAGCATTACAGACCACAAAATGCACGGGGAGTATGCGTTCATCCCCGCGCAGGCGGCTGGGGTCATCAACAAGACCCGCTCCGCCGGCGGGCGAATCCTTGCGGTGGGTACCACCGTCTGCCGCACGCTGGAGTCGTTCGCCGCGCCCGACGGAACCCTGTCGGAGGCCGGCGGCATGACCGATATTTTCATCACGCCGGGCTATGCGTTTCGCGCCATCGACGGACTGATTACAAACTTCCATCTGCCGCGCAGCACGCTGCTCATGCTGGTGTCGGCCTTCGCCGGGCGCGAGGCGGTGCTAACGGCCTACCGTGAGGCGGTGGAACAAAAATACCGTTTTTTCAGCTTCGGCGATGCCATGCTGATCTTGTAAGGGGTCTCTATGTTTACGATTTTCCAAACCGACGGAGCTGCCCGGCGCGGCGTGTTTGCCACCGCCCACGGCGAGATTCAGACCCCGGTATTTATGAACGTCGGCACGCAGGCCGCCATCAAGGGTGGGCTGTCCGGGGACGACTTGGTCACGGTGGGCTGTCAGGTGGAGTTGTCCAACACCTATCATCTGCATCTGCGCCCCGGCGCGGAGGTGGTGCGCGGCATGGGCGGGCTGCACCGGTTTATGCGCTGGGACGGGCCGATTTTGACCGACAGTGGCGGGTTTCAGGTCTTCTCGCTGGCCCGTCCGAAGGATATTTCGGAGGATGGCGTGTCTTTTTCCTCCCATATTGACGGACGAAAGCTGTTTTTACGCCCGGAGGACTCCATGGACATCCAGGCCGCCCTTGGCGCGGATATCGCCATGGCGTTTGACGAATGCGTGGAAAACCCCGCCCCGTACGCCTACGTCAAGGCGTCCACCGAGCGCACCACCCGCTGGCTGGAGCGCTGTATTGTCCGGCAGCGGGAGACAGCGCCTCCCGGGCAGGCGCTGTTTGGCATCGGGCAGGGCGGCACCTACGACGACCTGCGGGTGGCGCACATGCGGCGCATCGCGGCGTTTGACCTGCCGGGCTACGCCATCGGCGGGCTGGCGGTGGGGGAGAGCGCCGAGGAGATGTACCACATTTTGGAGGTGCTGCACCCGGTCATGCCGGCGGACAAGCCGCGCTACCTGATGGGGGTCGGCACGCCGAAAAACATCTACGAGGCGGTGCTGCGCGGGGTGGACTTTTTTGACTGTGTACTGCCGGCGCGCAACGCCCGCCACGGGCATGTGTTCACCCATGAGGGGCATATCAATTTAAAGAACGAGCAATACAAAACCGATCCCGCGCCCATTGATCCGCTCTGTCAGTGTCCCACCTGCCGGACTTACAGCCGCGCCTATCTGCGCCATTTGTTCAAGGCCGGGGAGATATTGGCGCTGCGGCTGTCGGTGCTGCACAATCTGTTTTTCTACAACCGGCTGCTGGCCGATATCCGGAGGGCCATTGAGAATGGCGCATTGCGCGCGCTTCCCGGGGCGTATCCCTGTTTGAGTGGAGAGAAATAGTATGGAAGACGCGATTTTGCGCAAAAAGCTCATTGCCTTGACCTTGGCCGTCTTTGTTTTGTCGGGTGCGCTGTTTGCGGCGCTTTGGCCGGTCATCGATCCCACGTTTCAGGTGGACGGCTTTTTTGCCGACCGGGTGACCATCGAGACGAGGGAGGGCAGTATCCATGTGGAAGAGGACGACATGACCCGCCTCAAGACGCTCTGCTACGGCGCGGCGCATCTGTCCCGGGCGAGCTGCCCGAGCCACAGCCTGTCGGTGGTGTTTGCGGCGGGGGAGGAGCGCCTGACCGTATATCCCGCGGGTGACTTCTGCGGCGTCCTTCGGATCGAGAATAACGGAGCCGACTTTTTTCTCTTCCTCAACACGGAGAAAAGCTGGGAGCTGCGCCGGCTGTTGGGGCGTTACGGCGTCAGTTGGCCGTTTTCATAAATTATCCTTGCATTCTGTCCCTTGTCCTATTATAATTGGAACATATTGTTTGCAGGAGGTTTCCCATGTTATCCTTTTTTCTTGAAAACACAGTCGATCCTGCCGCCACAGGCGGCGACGGCACCTGGGCCATGCTGAGCCAGCTGTTGATCTTTGTGCCCCTGATTCTGGTGTTTTACTTCATGCTGATCCGCCCCGAAAGCAAGCGCAAAAAACAAAAAGCCGCCATGCTCAAGGAGCTCATCGTGGGCGATGAAATCACCACCATCGGCGGCATTGCCGGCCGGGTCATCTCCATCAAGGACGATACCCTGACCATCGAAACCGGTTCCGATCGCAACAAGCTCACCATCATGCGCTGGGCCATCTCCTCCAAGGGAAGCCAGATCTCGGAGTAATACTTTGTCCCGCGCGCGCATAGGATGAGACATCCCCCCTTGCGGACGAACTCGGGCCGCGAGGAGACCACATCGTGGAGGTGCGCGTATGAAAGAGGAACGCGGGAAAAGGCTGGCGCTGGACGGCGCGAAATCCCTTGTCATGGGTCTTGTTTTGAGCGTGGTGCTTCTGCTGGTGCTGGCCATGGCCATCTCCGGCGGCGGTCTGTCGCAAAACCTCATCTCCGGCGGCTCGTGGGCGGCCGGCGCGGCCGGTGCGCTGCTCAGCGGATTTTCCATGGCGCGCCGCATGGGCGCGCGGGCGCTGGTGACCGGCTTTATGACCGGGCTGATCTTTTTTGCCGTTCTTTTTCTGCTCGGCATTGTGTTTCTGTTCCGGCTGGCGCCGATGCAAAACCCGCTACCCATCCTGCTCTGTTCCCTGCTCGGCGGTACGCTGGGCGGTCTGCTCGGCGCCTCGCGCCGCAAAAAACGGCACATCCATAAATAATGCACGGAGGAACCAAAGATGCAAAAACACATCAAAACCGTCAACGGCCCCACCCTCAAGCAGAGCGCCAAGACCGGCGGCTGCGGCGAATGCCAGACCTCCTGCCAGTCGGCCTGCAAAACGTCCTGCACCGTCGCTAACCAGCATTGTGAGCGCACAAACGGACGCATCGCCAAGCGCGAGCCCAAACATGCCTAGGCGTTTTTTCAACAGACGGAGCGGATAGGAGACCGGTCTCTGCGGTTTTTTTCGCAGAGAAGGTTTTCTGTCCGCTTTTTTTAGCACACTATAGAAATAGACGGATAAAGAAGGTGCCCGATATGAGAAGAAGACTGCCGGCGGCCTTGCTGTGCCTGACGCTGGTGCTTTCGCTTGTTCCGGCGGCGCTGGCCGCCGACGCGCCCGCGGCGTGGGCCGCCGCCGATGTTTCACGCGCGGTGTCGCTCGGGATCGTCCCGCCCGACTTGCAGAAGGGATACGCCAAGGACATCACTCGTGAGGAGTTTTGCGTGCTGGTGGTGCGCATGCTCGGCATCCTCACCGGAACCGCGCCCGCCCAAAACGCCGCGCCGGCGTTTTCCGACACCCAAAGCTCCTATGTGACCGAGGCGTACCGGCTGGGGATTGTCGGCGGCACCGGAGGCGGGAAATTTTCGCCCCGGAACGCCGTCACCCGGCAGGAGGCCGCCGTCATGCTGACCAATGCCGCCCGCGTGCTGCGTGTGTATCGGACAAGCGTCGGCGTCTCGTATTTTATAGATGCCTACAAGATGCCCGATTGGGCGGTGGAGAGCGTGCATTTTGTCACCGCGCCCGAGGTCGGCGTCATGAAGGGCACCTCGCAGAATATTTTCGACGGCGCCGGCGGCTTCACCCGCCAGCAGGCCATGGTTACCATGGTGCGGATGCTGGATTACGCGCAGAGAAGCATCGCCCAGACCAAGCGGGACACCTCGGTCACGGTGCGCGGCAAAAGTGTCTGGCTGACCATGACCGCCGCACAGGTGCAGGCCGCGCTGGGCACGCCCACCGAGATTCTTTCGCGGCAGGGCGGGTTTAGTTGGCAGGTTTTTGCCGCCGATTACCGGGATTTTCTCATGGTCGGGTTTATTGACGGCATTTCCGCCGCCATTTATACAAACGCCGCCGGGTTTGAAGTGCCCGGAGTTACCTGTGGCGCGGCCTATTCCGAAGCGCTCACGGTGTACGGGCGGCTGGTGGAGAAGGACTGTGTGTCGGTGTCCGGACGGGAGATTGTGGACAGCGTCCTGATTTACGGGGACGCTTACCGGAAGGCCATGGATGTGACGGTTGCCGAGCGCGCGAAGTACGCCATCGATTACGCCAAGGAATGCTTTTACGCCACCAACGCCATGCGGGTCAAGCGCGGGCTGGCGCCGCTTGCCTGGTCGAACCAGGCCGCCGCCGCCGCGCAGCTGCACAGCCAGGATCAGGCCCGCAACGATGATCTCACCCACACCGGCTCCGACGGCTCCAAGCACAGTACCCGCTTGGAGCGTCAGGGCGTGACCATCTGGAACCGCACCGCTGAAAATTGCGCCGTCGGCGTGTGGGACGGGTTGAACGCTTACGCGCTGTGGCTCAACTCGGCCGATCATTACGTCGCCCTTGTCGGGAATTACAGCTATGTCGGCTGCGGCGCGGCCGCCAATGACCGCGTGATATATTTTACACAGGATTTTTATTCCGTACGCTGAAGGAGTTTTTATGGTACATACGATCTCTGGTTTTGGACTGCATGTGGCGCTGGATGTGAATTCCGGCGCCATTCATCTGCTCGACGCGCCCGCCGCCGAGGTGCTGGCGCACATGACCCCGCCGGTGTCAAAGGACTGCCCGCCGGCGATTTTGACACAGCTCTCCGCCGACCCGGACACCGTGCGGGAGATTTGGGCGGAGCTCCATGAGCTGTACGCCGAAGGGCTGTTGTTTTCCGAGGAGGACGCGCCGCCCCCGCCGCAGGAGCCGGTGCTCAAGGCGCTCTGCCTGCATGTCGCGCACGATTGCAACCTGCGCTGCGGCTATTGCTTTGCCGGCACCGGCCATTTCGGAGGCGGGCGCAGCCTCATGGAGCCGGAGACGGCGGTGCGGGCAATCCGGTTTCTCGCCGCCCATTCGGGCGCGCGGCGCAATCTGGAGGTGGATTTCTTTGGCGGAGAGCCGCTGCTGGCCATGCCGGCCGTGCGCGCCGCCGTGGACTATGCCCGCGCGCATGAGGCCGAGTGGGGCAAGCACTTCCGTTTTACGCTGACCACAAACGGGCTGGCGCTGGACGACGAGACCATCGACTATTTAAACGCAACCATGGACAATGTGGTGCTGTCGCTGGACGGCCTGGCGGAAACCCATGACGCCCTGCGCAAAACGACCGGCGGGCAGGGGAGCTACCGGGAGATCGCGCCGCTGTTTCAAAAGCTGGTGGCGCACCGCGAGGGCGACTATTTTGTGCGCGGCACCTTCACGGCCAAAAACCCCGATTTTGTGGACGATGTGCTGCATCTGTGTGACGAGCTGGGCTTCACCCAGCTGTCCATGGAGCCGGTCGTGCTGGCCGAGGGGCATCCGCTGGCGTTGACCGAGGCGCTGCTTCCGGTCATGGAGGCCGCCTATGAGCGGCTGACCGAGTCGCTGCTTCGCCGCGAGGAAGTCTCGTTTTTCCACTATCAGGTCGATTTGTCCGGCGGGCCGTGCGTCTACAAGCGGCTCAAAGGTTGCGGCGCGGGCAAGGAATACGCCGCCGTGACGCCCGACGGGGAGTTTTTTCCCTGCCACCAGTTTGTGGGTCAGGCCGAGTACCGCATGGGCAGCCTGGAGGAGGGAATCACCTTCCGGGAGCTGCGCGGGCCGGGGCTGCCGGAAGGTTGCCGGGACTGCTGGGCCAAGTATTTTTGCAGCGGCGGCTGCGCCGCGTCCAACAAGAGCGCGACAGGGTCGGCCGATACGCCGTACGCCCTCGGCTGCGCGCTGACAAAGAAGCGCTTGGAGCAGGCGATTTTGCTGTCCATTCGAAAGCTGCAAAAACAGAGCGCCGATTGACAAAAACATTATGCCGCCCACAGACCCGTTTCGGGGGCTGACGGGCCGCCGGGCAGATATGGACAAGCAGGGGAGTGCTCCGCACCACATCTTGCGTTTTAGGGCCGCGCCTTCGGGCGCGGTTTTTTCGTCGGTTCACAAGTCAACATAATATTGTTAACATAAGATTTGGTCATAATTAACAAAGTGAAGGACTTCTTCTTTTGTTTCTTGCCATTTGAGCGTTTTTACCGTATAGTGTTATTGAGCTAAATTATGTTAAGCAATTTCGGATTTGGAGAGGAGAGGCGCGCGTGGAGCTGTCCCGTATCGGGTTTATCGGCGCCGGCAACATGGCCTCGGCCATCATCGCCGCCATCCTGCAAAACCAGCTGTGGAAGCCGGAGGACATCACCCTGTCCGATCCCGACGAGGTGCGTCTCGCGCCGTTTTTGGCGCAGGGGATGCGGTCCGCCTCCAACCGCGAGACGGTGGAGACTTGCCCGCTGGTGGTGCTGGCGGTCAAGCCGCAGATCATGGACAATGTTCTGCGCGGCATCGCGCCCGTCTCGTCCGGACGCTGCTTTCTCTCCATCGCCGCCGGTATCTCGACCGGGTTTATCGGGGAACGTCTGTCCGGTGCGCAGGTGCTGCGCGTCATGCCCAACACGCCGATGATGGTGTCGATGGGCGCAACCGTCATTGCCGATACGCCTGTGCCCGAAGAACTCCGGCAGGCCGCCGTGGCCATATTCGGCGGCGCGGGCGAGACGGCCTTTCTCCCCGAAAACCTCATGGCCGAGATCATCGGCGTGTCCGGCTCCAGCCCGGCCTATTTTTTCCGGTTTATCGGCGCCATGGTCGAGGCCGCGCAAGCACAGGGACTGGATCCGGCGCTCTCGCTGCGGCTGGCGGTGCAGTCGATGGAAGGCGCGGCCGCCATGCTCAAGCAGACCGGGAAATCGCCCGCCGAGCTCACCGCGCAGGTTGCCTCGCCCGGTGGCACCACCCGCGCCGCGCTGGATGTCTTCGACGCCGGCGGCTTTGAGGATATGATTCAAAAAGCCATGCTCGCCTGTACCAAGCGCGCCTATGAATTGGGGCGGTAGACAGGCATAGTTTGTCCCATCCTCTCATACGTTGGTAGGGGAGAGGATGGTGCTTTCTTTGAAAAGGATAGTCCGTTTGGGTTCGGAGTCCCGTCTGCCGGGACTTGTGATTCTGGCCGCGCTGTTTTTGTGCGGCGCGGTGGCCGGTACGATCACGGCCGCCGGCATCCGGGGAGACGCCCGGGGCACATTGTTTTCCTTTTTGGACGGCTATCTCGCGTTGATGAAATCAGGCCCTTCTGCGGCGGCCCGTTTGGGACGCGCTTTTTTAAACGCCTTTCAGTACCATATTGTGGTTTTTTTGGCCGGATTTACGGCGCTGGGCGTCTTTTTGGTCCCTCTGGTCATCGCCGCTCGCGGTTTTTTTCTATCCTTCGCCTTGACGGCGTTTGTCTACGCCTATGGCGGGCAGGGCCTTTTTCTCGCGCTGGGCGCGCTGGGCATTCAGGCGCTGTTGTCGCTGCCGTGCCTGTTTTTTCTGTCGTTTCAGTCGTTCGGAACCGCCGCGCGGCTGTGGGCGCTCTCGGCCGGCAAGGCCAAGTCGGACAAACCGCTGTTCGGGCTGCCCTATTGGAGCCGCTTCGGCGCGACAGCCGCCGTACTCGCCCTTTGCGCGCTGTACGAAGCCTTTGCGGCGCCGGGCGTCATCTCTTGGATCGCCGCGCAAATCTATACATAGAGCCACACAGAAGAAAAGGATGGATTGGGAATGCGGGACGCCATCAAGCGCTTTGAGGAATATTTGCGGGAGGAACGAAATTCCTCCCAAAATACGATTTCCTCATATCTGAGAGATATCGCGCAGTTTGACCGCTATCTGGCCGACAAGGCTTCTCTGGCGCTGGAAAATGTCACCCATCAGGATATATGCAATTATGTGGCCTGGATAACGGAGCAGGGAAAATCGGTGGCCACCGCCACCCGCAGCGCCGCGTCCCTCAAGTGCTTTTTTGATTTTCTGATTGCCCGCGAGGTGGTCGCGGTCAATCCCGCCCGCCATGTCGCGCCCGCCAAAACCGAGCGCCGGCTTCCCGAGATTCTCACCGGCAAGGAGGTCGATCTGCTGCTGGGGCAGCCCAAAACCACCGACCTCAAGGGCTATCGCGACCGGGCCATGCTGGAGCTTTTGTACGCCACCGGCATCCGGGTCAGCGAAATGGTGGCGCTGAATTTAAACGACGTCAATCTCAGCGGCGGCTTTATCAAATGTCTGGGCAGCAAAAAAGAGCGGATCATCCCGCTTTATCCCGCCGCCATTCGCGCCCTCTCGGATTACACCCTGCTGGCGCGCGGCAAGATGGTCAACCGGCTGTCCGAACAGGCGCTGTTCGTCAACGTAAATGGCGAACGCATGTCGCGCCAAGGTTTTTGGAAGATTATCAAGCATTACCGCGAGACCGCCCGCATCTCCAAGCAGATCACGCCGCACACCCTCCGCCATTCGTTTGCCACCCATCTGCTGGAAAACGGTGCCGACCTGCGGTCGATTCAGGAGATGCTGGGGCACGCCGATATTTCCTCCACGCAGGTATATACATATCTGGTGAAGCAAAAGCTGAAGGATGTCTACAACCGGGCGCATCCGCGCGCGTAGCGCATACAGACGAGAAGGAGAACAAAGATGGCAGGTTTTTTCGGATTTTTTGACTACAGCAAGCCGGGCAAGGGCGTGGACGCCAACGAGCCGCCCAAGCACGCGTTTTTTCAGTTTTTCGAACTGTATTTTCGCAAGTTTTTTCGGTTGATTACGCTGAATTTCCTCTATTTTGTCGCCCTCTTGCCCATCATCACCTATTGTTATATGATGGTGTACGGCTTTTTGATGAACTACATCCCGGCCGACATGATGGAGCAGTACACCGGCTGGCTGCTGGCCAGCTTTCTGGTGAGCGTCGTGCAGTCGCTGCCGCCTGTTTTGTGCTATGTCCTGCTGGCGGCGTCGGCGCTGTTTTACGGCCCCATCGCTTGCGGCTACACCTACATGCTGCGCAACTTCGTCCGGCAGGAGCATGCCTGGACCTCCGATTTTTTTGCCAAGGCCAAGCAAAACTTTAAGCAGGGCGTTTTCTTCGGTCTGCTGGATATCCTTGTGTTTGTCCTGTTTTTCTTCAATCTCAGCTTCTTCCGGAATCTCGGCCCCGAGGACACCGGCCTGATGTTTGACATTTCCCGCTATATCACCATGGCGGTCATGGTATTTTACCTGTTCATGCGCAATTACATCTTCATGATGGTCGTTACATTTGAGCTGAAAATCCGGCAGATCCTCAAAAACGCCTTTTATTTCTCGGTGCTGGGTCTGTGGCGCAATATTTTGATTGCGGTGCTCTGCGCGGCGGTGTTTATCCTGTCCACCATGATCCATCCGCTGGCCGAGCTGGTGGTCATGCCGCTGCTTACCTTCTCGCTGACCGGGTTTATCACGGTGTTTATCGCCTATCCGGTGATCAAAAAGTATATGCTGGATCCGATGAACGAGAAGCGTGAGCCGGCTGCGCTGGAGTAATACAATGACATACCAAAATCCGATACTGACCGGCATGTACCCCGACCCGAGCATATGCAGGGTACATGAGGACTATTATCTTGTCACCAGTTCATTTGAATATCTGCCCGGTATTCCGGTGTTTCACAGCAAAGATCTGATTCATTGGCGGCAGATCGGGCACGCCCTTCAACACGAAGGACAGATGGAGTTTCCCAACGCCAAGAGCTCCAAAGGGATCTGGGCGCCGACCATCCGTTTTCACGACGGTATGTTCTATATTGCGTCCACCGTCGCGGACGGGAACCAAAGCCGCAATTTTTACGTCACCGCTTGCGATCCGGAAGGGCCATGGTCGGCTCCTGTGTATGTGGAGCAAAGCGGTGTGGATCCGTCGTTGTTTTTTGATGACGACGGGTCGGTCTATTTTACGAGCAATAGGTTTGGAGACGGACTGCCAAACGCCGTGGTGCAGCAGTCTCTTATTGATGTTTCAACGGGAAAGCTCCGCTCCGAACCGAGGATTATCTCCGAGGGAAGCGGCGGCGCTTTTACCGAGGCGCCGCATTTGTTCAAGCGAAACGGCCGATATTATCTTGTCTGCGCCGAGGGCGGCACGGGGCTCTCTCATATGTCCACCCTGTTTCGCGCCGATACGCCGTGGGGGCCTTTTGAAGGCTGTCCCTTCAATCCTGTATTAACCAGCCGCGATGCGCCGCAACCGGCGCTGTGCGCCATGGGTCACGCCGATTTTGTGACCGATCAGCAGGGAAACGACTGGGCGGTCTTTCTCTGTCACCGCAACACGATCTCCAAGTACCACACGCTGGGGCGGGAGACGGCGCTGTTGCCCGTTTGCTGGCGGGAGGATGGATGGCCGGAGGTTTTGTATCAGCAGGCACCGTTGAGGGTGGAATGTCAGACCCTTCTTTCGGACCATCCGTGGCCGCGGGAACCGGCACGGGATATTTTCACCGAGAGCGGACTGGGGCACAAATGGAATTTTTTGCGTATGTTTATAAAAGATTACGCCATGGAAGCGGAGGGCCTGTCTCTGCTCGGCAACGCGTTTTCCCTCTCCGATTGCGCGTCCCCCGCGTTTATCGCGCAAAGACAGCGACATTTTGATTGCGAGATCAAAACCAAAATGATGTTTGAGCCTCGGTCGGAGAATGAGGAGGCCGGCGTCGCCGTGAGAATGTCGGAGCAGGCTTTTTATTGCCTGACGGTGACCAGAAGAGACGGGCGGAAATGCCTCGCGCTCACTAAGAGACTGGGGGATATGCAAACCGAGACGGTTTGTCCGGTGGAGTATGGCGGTCCCTTGGAGTTGTACGTACAGGCAGACAGAGAACGTTATACGTTCGGTCACATGGTAAACGGGGAACGCTGTGCCTTGGGGAGCGGACTTGCGTGGATGCTTTCCTCGGAAGTGCACTTGGGGTTCACAGGGGTGTACTTGGGGATGTACGCAAGCGGAAACGGCACCCCGTGCATCAGTCCCGCCCGTTATTCATGGTTTGAATACAATGCGTAGAGGCCGCTGGCAAACAGGTTTGTCAGCGGCCTCTTTTCATTCACAGCGTCAGGCTCCCGTTGTCGCCTTCCAGCAGGATCAGGATTTTTTCCTCCAGACCGGTTTCGGCGTTGATATAGACGATATATTTCTGCCCTTTGGGCGACGCGCACAAAAATTCGTGACACAGCGCCTCGTTTTCCCCAGCGGTGGGGATGATAACAAGCTGATAGCCATTGACCGAAAGCTGGCCGGACACCGCCTTTTGCGCGTCCTCACGGGTCACCTTGACCGTCGGCGGCTGGCGCTGATGATGATTGAGCAGATAACCCAAGGACTCGAAATTGACCACCCGGCCCGAGTCCAGCGCAATGCCCACCTTGATGAGATCGGGGTAGCAGACCAAGTCGCCCTCGCGGTAGGCGAAGTTGACCAGCAAAATATTGCCGGTGAGCATATAATAGCTCTCCTTCATGCGCGGAAAGCCGTGGGCGTTCAGAAAATCGGTCGCCGCGCGCAGCCCATCCTCCACCGACAGCCGCGGCGACGGCACCGTCCGCGAGTTGAGCAGTCCGCGCACATAGCCGCCCTGCTTGGTCACGTTGATGCTGAGCTCGCCGCCGTCCACCCGCGCCTCAAACGTATAGACCGGGATTTTGCCGTCGCCTTCGCCCACATAGGAAAACAGAGATTTGTCCAGCGACAGGAAGGCCGCCGCGCGCTCCAGCGCGTCCTCCATCGGAATCTCCGGCTGGCCGGACAGCAGCTCCGACCGGCGCTTGTCAATGTGCTCGGAAAACGGCCCGTCGTAAATCAGCGTCGGAAATTCCGGGAACTCGCTTTCCAGCTGTTTCATCGATTCGCCCAGCACCGGCACCGCATCGTCGTTCGGGGTCATCAGCGCCGCGCCGATGCGCAGGTTTTCCTCGTTGATAATGGATTGCAGGGCGGTCAGCTCGCCCGAGAGCTGCCGGGCGATGTCCGACAAGCTCTGGATGTTTTGAATCTCCTCATCGGACAGGGTTTGCCCCGACGCCACCTTTTTGGACAGCGCGTAGGTGTAATCGCCTACCTGGGAGAGATACCGCGCGGTGTTTTCCAGCTCCTCGAAGGAGAACGGCAGCTTGCCCAGCGCCGACTGGGCGCCCGCCGCCTGCCGGAATACCTCGGCGGACAGGGCGGTAAGCATGGCCGGCGAGGTGGAATACATGCCCTTTTGCAGGGCGGTATCAATGGCGCTCACGCTGCCCACGAGCTCGGAAAAAGACTGCTGATAATCGTACTCAATATACCGCTGATAAATGCCGGCCTGCCGCCAGCCGGTATAGGCAAAGACGCCGAGAAGGATGACGGCGGCCGTTCCGTAGCTGCAAAGGCGCACCAAGGTGCGGCGTTTGAGATCAATTTTCATAGGCCGTGCGCTCCTTCCACTGATTCTACCGGGCGGCTGGACTCGCGGGTTTGCCCCGTGTCAAAGGCGCGCACCTCGGGAATGGGACTGGCGACGCCGGCGTTGTGCACTTGGGTGGACATCTGCCCGGCATAGGTCAGCGCGGGGGCGGGCATGTTGGCCGTACCGGCGGTGAGGATGCTCATGCGGGCGACGGCCGCCGAGATCTGCGCCAGAGTCTGGGTTTCTACATTTTGGCGCGCGGTGATCTGCGCCGGTGTCAACCCCGGAACATCGGGCGTTTGACCCGCGGCGTCAAAGGTCAGCGGACGCACCGGGGAGTCCGCGCCGCTCTGGATTTGTTGCAGGGTCTCGGAAAACGACCGGGTCGTATCGGTGTCCGGTCGGACATTGGACACGGTGGAGGATACCTGCGACAGGTTCGGGTCGTGATTTTGCACATAGGAAATATCCATACAAAAACCCCCTCTTTTGGGATTAGGGTATCCCGAAAGAGGGGAGTTCATGCGATTATCCGTCTTGTTTTTGCCGGGGGTCATGCGGATTCCTTTTTTTCAGACGCTTCCACAGCTCCAAGTATTCGGCCTTTATGTTTTCGGTTTTGCGTCCGTGCAGCGTCGAGAGAACAATCAACAGATCAATCAGGAGCGGGATGGATAGCAAAAGATGATACCAAGACCAGACAAGGTCGGGCTGTGAGAAAAACATATAATAGAACACAACCGAAACGCCCACGGACAAAAAAGTAAATTCGTGATAACGAAACTCTTTGGAGATTTTATAGGTCGGATTTTGGGAGCGTTTCAGCCCGGGCATAATTTTTGCGTTAAGCGTCTCCCACTGCACCTCCGGAAGCAACGGCTCCAGATAGACAATTTGGTACGCGGCCAGCTTCATGGCGGCATAGCCATAATAAATGACGCGAAAATGCACCGGAATAAGAATCAAGTAGGCGCACAGAGAGATAAACGGGTTTCCCAATTCCAAGGCGGCCGCCAAAATGGCGATCACCGCCGTGATGGTGAAGGTTGTCAGCGTATTTCTGAGTTGGGTGAATGACATAATTTCGTCCCGGATGCATTTGTATTCTCCAAACAGGATATTTTTATCCAAGTCCACGCCACATCCACCCCTCACAGCACCGCGCAGTAATACCCGACGCCCCATTTGGTCATCAGGCATTCCGGCTTGCCGGGGTTGCGCTCCAGCTTCTCCCGCAGGCGGCGGACATGTACATCCACCGTGCGGATGTCGCCGGGGTACTCATAGCCCCAGACGATGTTGAGCAGATTTTCCCGGCTGTAGACCCGGCCGGGATTGCGCATGAGAAGCTCCATCAGGTCGAATTCCTTGGCGGTCAGATCGACGGCGCGCCCGTCGGTCATGGCGATGCGCCGCGCCAAGTCCAGCCGGATGAATCCCAGCTGGAGCTGCTCGGGGTCGGGCTGTCCGGTCGCGCCGGAGGAGGCCACCCGCCGCAGGATGGCCCGGATGCGAGCCTTGAGCTCCATGATGTTGAACGGCTTGGTGAGATAATCGTCCGCGCCGTATTCAAAGCCGATGAGCTTGTCGGTATCCTCGCCGCGCGCCGTCAGCATGACGACCGGCACCGACGAAAACTCGCGGATCCGGCGGCAGGCCTCCAGCCCGTCGAGTTTGGGCATCATGAGATCCAAAATAACCAGGTCGAACTTCTGCTCGGCGGCCAGACGCACCGCGTCCTCGCCGTCATAGCCGGTTTCGACCTCGTAGCCTTCGTGCTCCAGATTGAATTTGATGCCCTTGACCAGCGTCCGCTCGTCATCCACCACCAGTATTTTCATGATCTTCACCCACAGAAATGTATTCGCGCACAGCTTCCAGCGTCTTGTCTCCGATGCCGCTGACCTTTTTGAGCTCGTCCGGTGAGGTAAACAGTCCGAACTCCTTCCGATACGCAATGATCCTCTCGGCCAGCACCGGCCCGATGCCGGGCAGGTCGCACAGCTCGTCTATCGTGGCCGTGTTGATGTTGATGCGCAGGTCGCGCGACGGGACGGGGCTTTGCGGCGGGCTCGGGGAGACCGACGGGGAAGGGGAGGGCAGGGTCTGCCGCGACGCGCCGTCGGTGGAAATCGAGTAATGCCCGGCCGAATTGCCCGGCGTGACGAACCGCCCGAGCAAAAACGCCGCGAAGATTAAAAACAGCGCGCCAGCGATCAAATGGATTTTTCGTATCTTCAACATGCAAAACCCTCAAAAAATTCACGCGTCTACGGTTGAATCGCGACACGTCGTTTGATATAATCATAGGGATTTTTCCGGAAGGTGTGTGGAGTATGGTTGCTTTTTCACGGCGGGGGCGGGTTGTCTGCCTGTGCCTCTGTCTTATCGTTTTGCTGTCGCCCCAAGTCTTTGCGCTCACCCGCGCCGAGGCGCTTCCGCCGCCGGCCGAAGGCATTGACGCCCGCGCGGCGCTGCTCA
>JAVBOJ010000092.1:0-9182 GCA_031550755.1 Oscillospiraceae bacterium | reverse complement strand
TTTTGTGGTGCTCATGCTGACCATCAACAGCTTTAAGATCTTCGACCTTGTCTATGTGCTGACCGAGGGCGGCCCGGGGCAGTCCACCACCCTCATGGTCAACTATATCTACAACAAGGGCTTTATGTCCGACAGCTACGGCATCGCCAGCGCCGCCGCCATGGTGCTGTTCGCCATTGTGGCCGTCGTTACCATGGTCCAGTTCCGCTTTGAAAAGCGGATGGGTCAGTAAGGGGGGGGCGTCTGAGATGATAGAACGGAAAAACCCGATCGGGAAAACTGCCATCTACCTGATGCTGGCTCTGATCGCGATTGTCACGCTGATGCCGCTGATCTGGATGCTGTCCGCCTCCCTCAAGCTGGACAAGGACGTCTTCTCGGTGCCGATCCAGTGGATCCCCTCCAACCCGCAATGGGGCAACTTCGCAAAAATCTGGCAAAAAATCAATCTGGGCACCTATACTTTCAACTCCTTTAAGCTCACCATCATCATCACGGTCATTCAGGTGCTCACCTCCAGCTTTGCCGCCTACGGCTTTTCCAAATGCCGCTTCAAGGGACGCAACACGCTGTTTATGGCCTATGTCGCCACCATCGCCATTCCGTGGCAGGTCTATATGCTGCCGCAGTTTATCGAAATGCGCATGATGGGCTTTGTCAACACCCACATCGGCTATATCCTTATGCAGAGCTTCATCGCCTTCGGCGTGTTTTTGATGCGGCAGTTTTACATGAGCATCCCCGACGAGCTGCTCGAAGCCGCCCGCATTGACGGCCTCAACGAATACGGCATTTACTTCCGGATCGTGCTGCCGCTGTCCAAGCCGGTCATCGCCACCCTGACCATTTTCAGCTTCGTGACCATCTGGAACGATTTCATGGGGCCGATGATCTATTTCAATCCCGACAGGCTCAAGACCATCCAGCTCGGTATCCGTATGTTCATGGGGCAGTACTCTACCGAGTACGGGCTCATTATGGCGGCCTCTGTGGTGGCGCTGATCCCCGTGATCGTGGTGTTCCTGGGCTTCCAGAAATTCTTCGTGCAGGGCGTGGCGACGAGTGGGCTGAAAGGGTAAGCGCGAGCCGGGCGCGCAGTGAGACCAAACGGCGCAGAAGCTGCGGAACCAAGAGCGCGTAGCGCTCTGTCCGTAAAGCTTTGGAGCGGTCTTGGACGACCGCCCCCGTCCGAGCGAGCGTGCCCCGAAAGGATAATCTATGAAAATCAATTTTTGGTACACCGACTTTGACGGCCTGCCGCCTGCGTGCATGGCGCAGGCCGACCTTATATGCGAAAACCGATTCATGTTCGACACCCGCTGGGAAATGGAGCGCACCCACGAGCCGGTGCATTTTCCGGGGCGTATCGATTGGGAGACAACGCCCAACGGCGACCCGGAGTGGGTGTTTGCCTTCAACCGGCTGACCTTCCTTCTGACCTTGGGGCAGGCCTGGCGTAAGACCGGACTGCCCAAGTACGCCGACGCCTTCGCGCGGCTTCTGGAGGAGTGGCTGGACGACGTCCCCTTTTCCGAGGAGCGCAAGCAAACCTCCTGGCGTGCCATCGAAACCGGCATCCGCTGCGAGCATCTTCTGCGCGCCTGCGCGCTGTTTGAAGGCAGCCCGGCGCTGACCCCCGCGCTGCTTTCGCGGGTGGAAAAATCACTGGAAACACACGCGGCGTGGCTTTTGGAGGCGCACGGGCCGTTTCAGCGGCTGAGCAACTGGGGCGTCATTCAAAACCACGGGCTGTTCCTGTTGGGGCTGGCGTTTGAAAACGAGCGCTGGCGCGACACGGCCATGCGGCGGCTCGACGAGGCGCTGTCCATGCAGGTCTTCCCCGACGGGAGCCACTGGGAACAGAGCCCGATGTATCACTGCGAGGTGCTGCACTGCGCACTGGATACGCTGGAGGCGGCTCACTGGGTTGGGTTTGCGCCGCCGGCGCGGTTTTTGGAGAAAACCCGCGCTATGGCGCGGGCGCTGACGCTGTGGTGCCGGCCCGACGGACTGCTTTTGTGCCAGTCGGACACCGACGAGATCGACGCCGGCGACATGATGGAGCAGGCCGCCCGGCTGTTCTCCGATCCGACGCTGGGCGTCCCGGCACCGTACAGCGCCATGCTGCCCGACAGCGGCAACGCCATGCTGCGCGACGGGCCGGGGGCGGACGCCGGATTCCTGCATTTTCATTGCGGCTGTTTGGGCAGCGGCCACGGCCACGCCGACCTTTTGCATGTGGATCTGGTGGCCTGCGGGGAAAGCATTTTGGCCGACAGCGGGCGGTATACCTATGTCGAGGGTCCTCTGCGCGAGGCGCTCAAGCGCCCGTCGGCGCACAATACGCTGACCGTGGACGGACAGGATTTCACTGTTTACACCAACACGTGGCAATATGACGTCATCGCCGAGCCGGTCAAGGGAGAGTACCGGTTTACCCCAATGGTTGACTATGTCTCCGGCGGACATCTGGGCTATCCCGGCGTCTTTGTCCGGCGCAGGGCGCTGCGGCTGGGCAGGGGACTGTGGGTGCTGTGGGACGAATGCCTGACGGGCGACCCGAATCCCCATGTCTACGAGCGATTTTTCCATTTTGGCCCGGACGGGCACGCCGAGCCGGAGGAAAGCGGCGCGGTCTATTGGGGAAAAACCGCCGCGGCGCGGCTTGCGCTGCCGGACGACGGCCTAGCGCTCTCCATGGTGCGTCGGCCGCTGAGCCGGGAGTACAACAAGCTGGAGGAGAGCGACTGCCTGACGATTCGCGCCGAGCGCACCGGTACGGCCGCCTTTGCGGCGGTGATCGCCGTCGGGGCTTCCTCGCCGCCAGCGCTGTCTGCCGAGCGGATTCCCGTGACGCTGGCCAAGGCGGGGCTTGCCCTGCCGGCATCCAAGGCCGGCGCGCTACGCATCCGGCACGGCGGGGAGGAGTGGACGGTCATCGTCTGCCACACCGAGATTATTTCACAGGTGGATCTGCTGACGGCAAACGGACAGAGCGGGTACGGCAAGGTGCTGGTGTTTGGCCCGGGATGCGAGGAGGGGCTTGCGCTGGCCTATTGAGCGACAACGAGGGCCGCCCGGATTTTGCCGGGCGGCTTCCTGATAAATACATGTCCGGCATGCGCCGATTGAATGAGTGATTATTCAGTGTCCGAACTGTTTTCGGAGAGGTGGAGGAAAATGTATACGGTTCTTCTGGCCGACGACGAGCCCATTGTTTTGGCGGGACTGCACAGTATGCTGCCATGGAAAGAGATACAATGCTGCGTCGTCGGCACGGCGCGGGATGGCGCGCAGGCATGGGAATTGATAGAGACATTAAACCCGGATATGGTCATTTGCGATGCCCAGATGCCGGGGCTCACCGGGTTTGACCTAATGGAGCGGGCGGCGGCTGGCGGCCTGCAAACCGTCTTTGTCCTGCTGACCGAGCGGGAGGATTTTTTCTTGGCGAGGCAGGCGCTGCGGTTGCGCGCGGCCGATTGTCTGCTCAAGGGGAGACTGGAGCCGGAGACGCTGGAAAGCGCCGTGACCCTCAGCATTTCGGAATGTGAAAAACGCAGACACACAAAACGCGCCGTCACGCTGGAGGCGATGCTGGAGAAAAACAGGGAATCCATGCTGGCCTCAACCGTTTCGGAGGTTTTGCGCGGCGGGGGAGAGGACTGCCTCGTCCTGCTGCGCGGGTTCGGCGCGCTGGCCAACTGCGGCGTTGTTCAGGTAATCTCCAAAAACCGGGAGGTACGGTGGGAGACGGTCAAGCAGGCGGCGCGGCGCGGTTTTTCCCGCGTCGTCGCCCTGCCGGCCAATCAGAGAACCATGTCGTTTTTTGTCTGGCATCTGGCCGGAGCGGAGGAGCTTCTCCGGTTTCAAAAGGAGCTGGGCGAAGGGTTTCACCTGTTGGCCACCGGCCGCTGTGTCGGCAACGAGGCGGCGCGGCTGAAAGGGCAGACCATTGCGCTGGAGGACGAATATTACCTGCGGCCTAGACCGCTGCTGGTATTCGGAGAGGAACCGCCGACGCCCACGCGCCGGCTGGCGCTTTCGGCGCTGTTCGGGCGCATTTTGCTGGAAATCAACAGCCGCCAGGCCGACAAATGCGCCGCGCTGTTCCGTCAGGCGCAGGAGCTGATCGAAAAAACCCCGCACACCCGCCGCGAAGGTCAGCGCGCATGGATGGAGCTGCGCGCGTGGGTTTCCATGGCGCTGCCCGGACGGGAGGACGAGGAATCGGCATGGGATCAGGCCGAGGATATCCTCACAAGGGTGGAACTGCTGCGGCGGATAGAGGCGCTACGCTCACACGTCGTGGAGCATATCGGGGTGACTTTCATAAAAACCGATGCCGTGGAAACCGCCAAAAACTACATCAAGGCCAATATTCAGACGCGGCTCACCGTCCGGCGGGTGGCTGTGGCGGCGGGTCTGTCGCCCAACTATCTGTCCAGCCTGTTCAAGCGGCAGCTGGGGCAGAGCCTCACCGACTTTATCAACAACGAAAAAATCAAGAGCGCCTGCCAAATGCTGCGCGACAGGTCGCGCCGGGTGTATGAAATTTCGGGACTTTTGGGGTACGACAGTGCCTATTATTTCACCAAGGTGTTCAAACGCCATATGGGCATGACGCCCACCCAATACCGCGACAGCCTGATTTCGTAAGAGGGGGATCGTCATGATGCGGAAAAGATGGATAATACCGGCCGGCGCGGCGCTTGTCTGTCTGCTGGCGGCGTTTTTTGTCCTGCGGCCGTCCGGCGACGGGCATTCCGTCGCTTCGGTGGACGGGTTCCCCGTGGCGGAGGAGGAATTTCGTTTGTTTTTAGACGACAAAAAAGCCGCCGCCGCCGCGCATTTTTACGCGGTCTACGGCGCACAGGTGGACAGCGGCTTCTGGAACCGCGCCTATGACGGGCAGACCCCGCTGGAATATGCCCGCGAGCTGGCGCTGACAACCCTGACCGAGAGCAAAATGGAGGACATCCTCCTGCACGAGCGCGGCCTTGTCGAGGACATCGGCTACGCCGCGCTGATGGGAGAGTTGAAGGCGAAAAACGAGGAACAGGAACGAAAAATGGCGGCGGGAGAGACGGCGTATGGACTAAAAGTCTATACGCCGCTGGAGTTTTATTCCTACACCCGTTCCCAGCGGTATTTTTTGCTGGTGGATTCCCAGGTGGAGCTGGAGGCGCCCGTTGTCGAGGACGCCGCGCTGCGAGCCGTTTACGCGCAAAACCTTGACCGGTTTTCCAGGGGCATGGAGCTGACCTATGAGCGGGCGGAAAAGGGGCGGGTCACCACCGCCGTCATCGTCGAATCGGAGATTCCCAAAGAGGACGCCTGGACCTTGCAGGTCTATCAGCTGCTCTCGGCGCTGGAGGAAGGCGCGTCGGTCGAAATCCCGGTCGAGGGGGGCACGGCCACCCTGACCCTGACACAAAAAACGGTGCTGGGGCACGCCTCCTTTGAGGAAAGTCGAACGACCGTGCTGCGCATCTACGCCGAGGAACGGCTGAAAGCGCTTTTGGAGCAACGGGTGCGGGAGGCGAAGGTGGTCAAGAGCGCGGGCTTTCATGACATTTCTTTTTCGTAAAATTTTTCGGGTTTGAGAAAAAGTACATGTTTCTTTCGGCGCTTGTTGAAAATTACCACAAAAAGCGTTGAATCCCGAGCTGGCTTATAAAAAAAGACGAAGCTATAATAAAAGATGCAAAAGCATGGAGAGGAGGATAACCCCCGAAAGTTTGTCAGGGCTAAAGAAAACCGAAGGAAGAGAACCGAAGAAAGATGTAGGAGGTTGTAACATGAAAAGTCGCAGAATCCTCAGCGGACTGATGGCGTTTGTCATGGCATTTTCCCTGTTGGGATTTGCCCCGTCCGCGCTGGCCGCGCCCAACAGCGGACTGACCCTTGTCGTGGGACAGACTACCCTGTCTCAAGGCGAGAGTGCGCGCGCCGTCGTGGACGGCGTTACCGGAGACGGGTATGCCTATGCCGTTGACGGCATTGCCTACACCGTCAGCTCCGACCATGTCGTCATCGACAAGGACGGCAACATCACCCTCAATCCCGACAATCTGCCGTCGCGGGATGAGACGGTCACCATTACCGCACAGGTGAACTATTACGCCGACCCCGTGTTTGTGGACAACTTCGAGGGCAGTACCAAGAAGTTTGCCAGCAGCGGGGTCAACTCGTATGCCCACTCGACCGGCAACGCCTTTACCGGTAAGAGCGCGGCCAACCCCACCACCACGGCAGGCCCCGCCGTCTATACCCTGCCCGCGGCGCGTACCGGCATTGTGACGGCGTGGTATTATGACGACGCCGCAGTGGAGCTTGAAGCCTCCGGCTCCAACGAGGCCAAATATTGCGCCTCGATTACCGCGGCCTCCGGCGGCAACAATCTGATGATGGGCGTCAATCATGACAGCGCCTCCCGCCAATGGTCGCAGCAGTACATATACCGCCCCAACACCAGCGGCAGCGTAAACGGCCTGTCCGGCATTACGCGCAGCAAGGGCTGGCATAAGCTCCGGTGGGTGGTGACCTCCGAAGGTACCTCCATGTACATCGACGGCGTAGACATCTCCCGCGCCGACGCTACGATGGCCTACAATTTGGGCGCGGTCACGTCCGTCGCCCAGCTTATCATCAACACCAACTGGAACAGCGCCGCCGCCAACAAACAAATTTTCGGCAAATACATTGACGATTTCTCGCTCGTGGCGCTGGATGCCGTGGCCGAGACCGATACCGTCACCACCACCATCCAAATCAAGGGCGTGCCGTACGCGGTGAATCCCTCCGAGGTGCGGTTCGACCTCGCCTACCCGAAAAATGTTCAGATCGGCGTGGCCCCCAACCTCGATGGGCTGAGCGTCCAAAACGGGGCGTATACGCTGGTGGCCGGCACCGATTACGTGACGGCGGAAGCCCCGTCGCGCGTTGTCCTGCAGACATCTTACCTCAGCACGCTGGCCGAGGGCGTCTATACGCTGACCATTGGCGTCGGCGGCAACGACCTCCCCGTGACCCTGCGCGTGGTCACCCAGGGCAAGCAGGTCGAGCTGTCTACCTATTCGATGACCCTGAGCCGTCTGCTCATCAAGGACACCGCCGTCACGGTCATGCCGGACTGCGAGGATTTGATCGCCATTGAAAACGGCGGGGTTGTCTTGACCGAAGACGCCGACTATTATGTGGAAAACGGCGTCGTCACGCTGACCAAGGAGTATCTTCAGGCGCTGGAGCTGGGCATCAACCAGCTCGTGTTCCGTTTCCCCGGTGCGGATTTGACACTCAATATCACCGTGACGGATACGCTGTCGCGCGAATATTATGTGGATTCCCAGAACGGGGACGACGACGCAGACGGCATGACGCCGGCCACGGCGTGGCAGTCGCTGGAAAAGATAGGCGCCACCCAGTTCGCCCCGGGCGACAAAATCTACCTGCACGCCGACAGCGTCTGGAACGGGCAGCTCATCCTGCACGGCTCGGGCATTGAAGGCATGCCCATCATTCTGACCAAGTACGGCACCGACAACCCCGCCAAGCGCCCCATCATCAACGGTGGCGGCACGGTGCCCACCAAGGTCTATCAGGTCTACAACAACACCGCGAATACCGCCGCCCCCATGGGCACCGGCGCGGTCGAGCTGATCAACGAGGAATACTGGGAAATCAGCTCTCTTGAGGTCACCAATACCGGCGCGACCACGGCCGCCGGGCGCGCGGGCATCATGATTATCAACGACTACAACTGGACCACCGGACGTTCCGCCGCGGTCAACAACGCCGACTGGCTGGCCAGCCGACGCGAGCATTACTATGTCCGCGACTGTTATGTCCACGATGTCAACGCCGGCAACTCCCCGAAAACCTCCGGCGGCATCATCGCGCTGGGCTATACCGACGATCTGCGCTTTGAAAACAATATCGTCATCAATTGCGATATCGAGGGCATCCGCAACGCCGGCTCCCATCCCGAGTCGCGCGACGGCGCTTGGACGACCAACGCCTTCCAGCCCGCCATGAAGCTCGTCATGAGCAACAACTACATCAGCCGCTCCACCGGCGACGGCATGGTGCTGTCTCAGGGCAGCGAAGGCCTGGTCGAGCGCAACGTCATCACCAACTGCGGCGAGAGCTTCTTCGGCACCTCGGTAGGCACCGCCAACTACGCCGCCCTGTGGATGATGGGCTCGGACAACACCCTGCTGCAATACAACGAGGTGTTCAACAACCCCTATCACAGCACTTACGACGGCATGGCCTTCGACTTTGACGGCTACTGCGATAACAATGTCTACCAATACAACTACTCCCACAACAACTCCGGCGGCGTGATCCTGTACATGAACGCCCAGAAAAACAACGTATTCCGCTACAACCTGAGCGTCAACGACGGATATACCTCCACCGGAACGCCCGGCCATGTCTTTGCGTGGGGCGGCGGCGACAATACCTACGACGGCGCGCCGTATATCCATAACAATACGATTGTTGTCGGCCCCAACACCAGGATTTTTTTCAACCAGCAAACAAACGCGCATTATGTCAAGTTCTCCAACAATATTGTCACCGCGCTGGATTCCCTCCGGTCGGATTTCACCTTCTGGAACGGTACCGGCAACATCACCGGCGGCTTTATCAAAAACAATCTCTTCTATCCGGCCTCGATTGCCGACCTGACTTACAGCCGCATCAGCGCCGCCGTGGTCAAAACCGGCAATATCTTTGAGCCGCCCCTGCTGGTCGATCCCGCCGGGGAGCCGTCCAACATCATCGAAAACGCCGGCGCCGCGAACGCGCGCTTTGACGCGTCCAAGCTGGCCGGCTTCAAGCTCCAGCCAGACTCGCCCGCCATCAACGCCGGCGCACCGTACGATACCCCGGCCTCGGTGGACAGTCAGTTCCCGCTGGAGGAGGATCTGTTCGGCAATCCTCTGCGCGACGGCACACCCGACATCGGCATCCATGAATTCTCGGGCGACACGACCGCCGGCGCGCCCGCCCTGCCCACCGAAATCGCCGACAGCGGCGCGCGTGAGTTCTTCCTCAGCACCGGCGACACCGTGACCGTTGCGCCTGTCCTGCTGCCGGAAAACGCGATCTATAAGGGCCTCACCTACACCAGCTCGGCCTCCGGCATCGCCACCTGCGCGGGCGGCGTCATCACC
>JAVBOJ010000059.1:0-6218 GCA_031550755.1 Oscillospiraceae bacterium | reverse complement strand
ATACATATGACACGAGCAAAATCACCGTCGATAAGGACGGCAATGTCTCGATCGCCCCGGGCTACAACCCTGTACTCGGCGAGGAGACCGTCGTCACTGCCGACTTGAAGTACTATGAAAACCCCAAATTCTACACCGGCTTTGAAAAAGGCTCCGGCACCGCCACCGGCTTTGTCAACAATACCGACCGCATTGACGTGCGCAACAATTCCTATATCCTCGGCGGTCAGGCCTCCCGTACCGGCCGCTACGGCGGCACCACCAAAAATACCTCGGGCAACGGCGCCAACCTTGGGCTTTCCAGCCCCGCCGCCGGCAAGCTGATTTTCTGGTATTACGATCCGTTTGATGACGAGGAGATGCTCTCTGGCAACACCGGAGCCACCAAGTTCGGCATCTGCATCAACACGTACGGCTCCGGCGATCCCGCCGGCACCAACTTCGCCGGCATCGGCTACGGCAATGACGCCCCCGCCACCAACATGCCGTATTATGTCTACCGCACCTCGGGCACGAACTGGCTCCCCACGCCTGTCGAGCGCAGCCGCGGCTGGCATAAATTTGAGTTTGACGTCACCTCGGCCGGCATGACGCTGTATATCGACGGCACGAAGGCCTACGGCCCCGTGACCACCATCAGAACCATCACCGGCCTGATGTTCGCCAACAACTGGGGCAACCAGGGCGGCAACCTGTCCTATATCAACGCCAGGCATTTCATCGACGATATTTATGTGTTGAATGAAGGCGCCGTGGCGCAGACTGCCACGGTCAGCAAGACCATCAAGCTGGCGCCCAAGCAGTACAGCGTTTCGTCCGAGGATGTGTTTGACAAAGCCAACCCGAAAAACGTTGCGGTTGCCGTAGCGCCCGACCTGCATGACCTGACCGCGATAAAGCTCAATGACGTGACACTCGCGTCCGGCATCGACTATACCATCGCCGGAAACGAGATCACCCTGCTGGCGACCGGCGCGCTGTCCACCTTATCCGTGGGCGAACACACTCTGACGCTGGAACTGGGCGATCAAAATATCACCCACGCCGTCACGGTGGTGGACAACCAGCCCCGCAAATATTATGTCAACTCTCAGACCGGCGACGACGCCAACGACGGCAAGACCGAAGCCACCGCGTGGAAGACCCTGTCTCGGCTGCCGAAGCTTTTCTACCCCGGCGATGAGATCCTGCTGCACGCCGAAAGCGTTTGGAATGAGCAGCTTGTTCTGCGCGGCTCGGGCAGTGAAAACAAAATCATCTCCCTGAAAAAATACGGCTCGGACGACCCCGACCAGCGCCCCATCATCAACGGCATGGGCACGGTGGGCGAGACCGTCTATTACATCATTCCGTCCAGCGAGGGCGAAATCAACCAGAAGCAGTCGGCCACCGTCGAGCTGCACAACGCCTCCTACTGGGAAATCAATGACCTGGAAGTCACCATCATGGGCGAAGCGGCGCAAAACGGCCGCAACGGCATCATGGTGATGAACAACTACGCGCCGACCGCCCCTGACCGCACCACCGCCAACTGGCTGGCCAGCAAGCAGGTGCATGTCTACATCCGCGACTGTTATGTCCACGACGTCAACGGCAAACACCAGGGTCAGGGCGGCATCAAGCACGCCGGCGGCATCATATTCTACGGCTATAACGCCGACTCGCTGGTCGAGGGCTGCAAGGTCGTCCGCGTGGACCACGAGGGCATCCGCAACACCATTTTCCATCCGGGCGGAACCGACTCGGCCGCCGGCTATCCGTCCAATACCGAAAACAAGATGGTCATCAAAAACAACTATGTCGCGCAGGTCTCCGGCGACGCCATTGTCATGTCCGGCATTGTGGACGGCGAAATGTCCTACAACGTCGTGACCGACTGCGGCAAGAGCTATGTGACCGACCGCACCGGCGCGCCGCTGCCGGCCGGCAGCGCCCCCGTTCTGCTGAGCAACCACAACTACGCCGCCGCCTGGTTTATGGGCAGCAAGCACACCGTGGCGCAGTTCAACGAGGTGTTCAGCAATCCGTATGCCTGTCCTGACGGCGAAGCCTTTGACATCGACCTGTTCTGCGACAATGTGGTGTACCAGTACAACTATTCGCATCACAACGCCGGCGGCGTCAGCCTGTTCATGGGCAGCGCCACCAACAGCACCTTCCGATACAACATCAGCCTGGAGGACGGCTCCAATACTTACAGTGCCTATGCCCATCTGTTCTATTGGGCCGTGACCGGCAGCTCCGCCAACTATCCGCGTATCCACAACAATATCTTCACCATCTCGCCCACCATCAACGGCCTGTTCGGCTCCTCGAGCTCGTCCAGCATGGTGCATTTCCAGAACAACATCGTCATGCGGGTCACGGGCACCAACAATCCGCCGATGTTCACCAGCACCGGCGGCCGTTTCTCCAGCGGCGAGATGACCAACAACATCTTCTATCCGGCCGAGCTGTACAAGGAAAACCAGTTTACCTCCGGCCTTGTCAGAAACAACAACATCCTGCTCGACCCGCAGTTTGTCGATCCGTCGGAGATTCCCACCGGCGTTATCACCGGCGTCATGACCGACGAAATGGTCTTTGATGTCCAGAAACTCGCCGGATTCATGGTGCAAAGAGGCTCCCCCGCCATCGGCGCCGGCGCGAGCATCCCGGCCTGGAGCGGCGTGGCCGCCGACAAACGCTTCGCCATCGATCGCGACTTCTTCGGCAACGCGATTGATTCCGACGAAACGCTCACCATCGGCGTGCATCAGTTCCAGGTGGTCACCGTCGATCTGGAGGCGCTGATGGCAATCGCCGAGCAGAAGCTCACCGGCAGCTTCACCGCCGAGACCTATGCCGCGCTGGAAGCCGCCTTCGCCGCCGCCGAGACGCTGATGAACGGCAACCCGCAGGTGTCCGGTCAGGCCGCCATTGACGCCGCCGCAGCACAGCTGGAAGCCGCCATTGACGGACTGGTGAAAAAAGCGACCGTGATGAAAATCAGCGGCGGCGGTCTGCGCAGCGTCAAAAAAGGCAAGACTCTGACGCTGGACACCCTCTACGACGGCGAGCTCCCGCTCTCCTGGGTGAATTTGACCCCCGCCAACATTTCCATCGCGGTCAGCGCGGATGGTCAGAGCGCCACGATTACCGGTCTGAAAGCCGGTACGGCCATGCTCGCCGTCAAAACCACCGACGGCAGCAATTTCACGACCACCGTCACCATCTCGGTCACAAACTAATCCCTCAAGCCGCTGACAAAAGGGAAAGGCTCCGCAGGAATGAATCCTGCGGAGCCTTGTGATTTAATGCTTTTGCGGAAATTGGTCCGGCAAGGACCTGACGGCTGCGCCGTCAGGCTCGACGCGATTCTCGCAAAAGGACGCGAGGAAACGGGGTTTGTTCACAGTTTGAGCCGTTCGGGTAACCACCCGGACGGCTCGCCTTTTGTGTTTATGCACCGCGCCGCATGTCGTGGAGCCGCGATTCCCCGCGGCGGTGGAATGCATCGTCAATCTGGGCGAATGCTATGACACCCACGCCATCGCGCAGCAAAAAGAGGAAATCATCTCTCTCATCGACAGCAAGCATCCCCCCTATGAACGTGTGGCGCGTTGTCTGCAGGCCGCCCGCGCGGTGCAGGACGAGGCGTTTGACACGGTCATTGACGGCGACGTGCTGAGCAAAATCGCCCGGCGTGCCCGTGGCATCATCGCGCGCGAAATCAAGCAGGGCGACGGCGGTGCCATCAAAAAACGCTTCCTCAGCGGCATTACGCCGGCGGGGCTGGTCTGCCACTTTGACACCGCCCGGGCGCTCTGTCCGCATCTCTACATTTTAAACGACAGTTACGGCCTGGCGCATTTTCTGCTGGCGCCGCTGCTGGCGGCCGCGCAACAAGCCGGTCAGGACGGCTACGCCTGTTACTGCCCCCTCAACCCGGAACACAAGCTGGAGCATCTGCTGCTGCCCTCGTTGGGCGTCGGGTTTGTCACCTCGAGCGATCTCTATCCGTTTGAGGGCGAATCGTACCGCCGGATCCGGCTCGACGCCTGTCTGGATCCCGAGCGTATCCGCGCCAGCCGCACCCGGCTGCGTTTTTTGCGCAAGACGCAAAACGCCCTGCTGGAGGACGCGGTGGGCGCACTGGAAAGCGCCAAGGGGATCCACGACACGCTGGAGGGACTGTACAACCCGCATGTGGACTTCGCAAGGGTGTACGCGCTGGCCGACGCGACGGCGCGGGAGATTTTGGGGTAAAATAAGACGAAAGTCTTCGTTTGGGACCCCCCTGCGAGGGTTTCCCAAACCCCTCCTGCGCTTTGAAAGCATACCGTATTTCGCTTTCTGAGAAAAGCGAGCCGGGGCTCCGCCCCAGCTCCCCGCCACCTTTTGTAAAAGGTGGACGAAAACTTTGCTGGACCGATTACCGCAAAAGTATTGAAACACAAGGATCCGCGGGATTTATTCCCGCGGATCCTTTCCCTGTAAGCCGCCTCAGCGGCTTGATCCAAGCTCCCGTTTTCGCTGACAAACAGGTTTGTCAGCGATCAATGCCCGACGTCTTGCGACGCCGGGCATCATTTTACTCCTCTTCCCCGTCCCGGGCCGCCGCGCGGCTCTTTTCCCGGAACGCCTCCAGCTCCTCCTGCGAGACCGGAAACAGCTTGTTGAACACATAGTCGATCTTCTCCAGCGCGTAATCCAGCTGCTCGCGCGTGTGGGTGGCTATGTAGCTGGTGCGGATCAGCGCGCTGCCCTCGGGCACAGCCGGGGAGATGACCGGGTTGGCGTAGACCCCGTTATCCAGCAGCGCCCGGATGATCTGGAAGGTGCGCTCGTTGAAATAGGTCATAATGGGAATAATCGGCGCGGACGACTGCTCGGCGGGAATGCCGAGCTCCTTCAGCCGCCGGCGCATATAATCGGCGTTTTCGTTGACCCGCGCCACCCGTTCCGGCTCAGCCTTCAAAATACGCAGCGATTCCATGACCGACGCGACGTTGGGCGGCGGCATGGAGGCACTGAAAATAAACGGCCGGGAATGATGCCGCAGGAAATCGACCACCTTGTGCCTGGACGCCACAAAGCCGCCCAGACTGGCAAAGGCCTTGCTGAAGGTGCCCATATAAATGTCTATTTCATCCATCAGGCCGAAATGCTCGCCGGTGCCGCGCCCGGTCTTGCCCATGACGCCCGCGCCGTGCGAATCGTCCACCATCAGCCGTGCACCGTATTTTTTGGACAGGCGCACGAGATTGGGCAGGTCGGCCAGGTCTCCCTCCATAGAAAATACGCCGTCCACCACGATGAGCTTGCCCCGGTCGTCCGGACAACGCGCCAGCAGGCGCTCCAGCTCCTCCATATCGTTGTGCGGATAGCGGACGAGCTTGCCGAAGCTGAGCCGCGCGCCGTCGAGCAGGGACGCATGGTTCATCCGGTCAAAATAAATATTGTCATGCCGGGAGCACAGCCCCGACAAAATCCCCAGATTGGTTTGAAATCCGGTGGAAAAGCTCAGCGCTTCCTCCTTGCCGAAAAATTCGGCAAGCTCCCGTTCCATTTTGTTGTGAATGGTCAGCGTACCGTTTAAATGCCGCGAGCCGGAGCAGCCGGAGCCGAAATTGTCCAGCGCCGCTTTGGCGGCCGCAATGACCCGTTCGTCGCCGGTCAGACCCAGATAGTTGTTGGAGCCCAGCATAATGGTGCGCCGTCCGTGCATGATAACCTCGGCCTGCTGCCGCGACTCGATTTCGTGTGAATAGGGATATATGCCCGCCTGGCGCGCCTCTTCGGCCTCCGTGTAGGCAAAACACTTTTCGAAAATGTCCATGTTTCTTCTTCTCTCCTTTGCCGATGTTACCTGATTGTACCATTATCTCTATGGCAATTGCAATCGTTTTTTCAATCTCGCGGGTATACCCCGGTGCGACGGGGGGAAAATAACCCGTGAATACAAAATCGGGAGGATATACCGTGAAACAGAGCGTTTATTTCGAGCTGGGCGCGGTGGACGCGCTGCATGACAGCAAAAAACTCAAAAAGGGACTCGACACCCTGCCGGGCGTGCTGTCCGTATCGGTCGGGAATCACGGCCATCTGGCGGTGGACTTTGACGATACCGGCGTAACCGTCGCGTCGCTGGAAAAAACCGTCCGCGCGTTGGGATTTTCACCCACCTCGATCAAACAGGAAGCGCACAGGATGTGAAAATCCCAAAAAACACAAAA
>JAVBOJ010000050.1:0-18899 GCA_031550755.1 Oscillospiraceae bacterium | reverse complement strand
GTCGCGGCGGATGTCCCGCCCGATGTGGCTCTCCACCCAGATGGCGACGCGGATAAACAGGATCACGCCGGCGCCCGAGGTGATGACCAGTCCCGCCACCACGGCGGTAAACAGCCAGAGCCCCTCGGTGACGCCGGGCACGATGAAGTTGTTGACCGCCATGCGCAGCGCCAGCGGCAAAAGCACATCCACCAGCGCGGCGTACATCATCAGCGCGGCGATGAGGGCCAGCCGTTTTTTGTACGGCCGGACAAACCGGCCCATCCGCGCCCAGACCTTGAGGGAAAACGGTTTGTTATAGTCGTATTCTTCGTAATAATTCATACAATTTCCTCGTCGATTTGACTCTGCATCTCAAAAATGCGGCGATACGAGCCGTCATGCTTCAAAAGCTCCTCATGGCTGCCCATTTCCTCAATGCCGCCGTTTTTCAGCACCATGATCTGATCGGCCTGCATCAGGGTGGACAGCCGGTGCGAAATGATGATGACGGCGCTCTTTTTGGTGTGATGATACAGCGCGTCGCGGATACGGGCGTCGGTCTCGGTATCGACGGCCGACAGACTGTCGTCAAAAATCATGATCGGGGCTTCCTGCATCAGCATCCGGGCAATCGCCACGCGCTGGCGCTGCCCGCCCGACAGGGTGACCCCGCGCTCGCCGATCAGGGTGTCATATCCCTGTCCGAACGCCTCGATGGAATCGTGAATGGCGGCGATCTCCGCCTTGGCGCGTATCAGCTCCAGCTCGGCGTTGGGCTTGGCGGCCGTGATATTCTGCCGGATGGTTTTGGAAAACAGGAAGGGCTCCTGTAACACAAGCCCCACATGGCGGCGCAGGTGATCCCGCCGGATTTCGTTGATCGGCGTCCCGTCGATGCGGATGCTCCCCTGCGCGGGGGACAGGTCATACAGCCGGCACAGCAGATGCGCCAGCGACGACTTGCCGCTGCCGGTGCCGCCAAGGATGGCCAGCGTCTGGCCGGGCTTTAAGGTAAAGGAAACATCCCTCAGCACCGGCGGCTGGTCGCCGTACCCGAAGGTGACGCGGTCAAAGACGATCTCGCCCTCAATCTCGGGGGCTTTGGCATCGGGCGCGTCGGCCTCCGGCTCCTCGGTCAGAATCTCGCGCAGCCGACCCAGCGACACAAACGCCTTACTCATATCGGTGAGCAGCCGGCCCAGATTGCGCACCGGCCACACCATCATGTTGGAATATACGTAAAAGGTCTGGAACGTGCCCAGCGAGAGCTCGCCGGCGTTGCAGCGCAGGATGCCGACGACGACGGTGAGCAGGATCTGCAAGCCGGTGAGGATATCGCCCAGCCCCCAGAAGTTGCCCAAAAGATTGCCCAATTTGACCGTCAGGCCGTTGAATTTCTCGTTTTGCGTGTCAAAGCGTTCGATCTCAAACCGTTCCCGCCCAAACGCGCGTACCACCCGCACGCCGGTCAGGTTTTCCTGCACCACCGACTGGAGCTCACCCTCGGATTCATCCACCCGCAAAAAGCTTTTGGACACCCGCTTGGAAAACCGCCACGAGAACAGGAAAATGATGGGCAGCAACGACAATGTTACAAGTGTCATGAATACGTCCATGGAGAACATCAGAACCAGCGCCGCCGTCACCAAAAACACCGAGCGGATCATTTCTCCGAGCTGGTTGGCCATAAATTCGCGCACCGTATCCACGTCGGAGGTGCAGCGCTGGATGATATCCCCGGTTTGGATTTTGACATGCCACGCATAGGGCAGGCGCTGGATGTGGGCATACAGGGTGTCGCGCAGGCGCTTGGCCATAAAGTTGGCCGATTCCGGGGTGAAAAACCGCCGGAAGAAGTTGGCGACGCCCGCAATCAACGCCATGCCGATGGAAATGAGTGCGGGAATCCAGAGCGCGCCGCGCAAAAACTCGCGGCCGCCCAGGGAATTGATGAAGTCCTGCACAAAGGCAGGTACGCCGAAGGGTTTGCTGTCGATCACGGAGTCCACCGTCACGCGCACCACCTGTGGCGTAAGGAATTGGAATGTGACGGCGCACGCGGCGCAAAGCACGGTAATTAGCAGACGTGCGCGCCGACCGCGCATTAACTCAAAAAAGAGGAAGAGTTTTCCTTTTTTCCAGGGCAGGTGCATGGTGCCAATACCTCGAACTTCATAAAATAAAAAACGAATGGGAATATTATACGGTATTTCCGCCGAAAAAGCAACCGCAAGCCCGCCAAACGCAAGAAAAAACTGTAGTTATTTGTCCTTGCACGCTTCAAGGGATACCAGCGGGAACGCGGCGTATAATACCGGCCATCGTTTCACCTGAAAACCGTTTCGCAGCATAAATTCAACATACGCCTCCGGCTTCCGTTTTGAAGTGGCTCTCGCGGAGCAGCACAACCGCGTCGGCGTAGGCCGTGAACCGGTACTTCTCCCAAAATGCAATGTTCATATCGCCGTAGGTTTTCCAGTTGTAGGGCTCCGGCAAAAACGGATTGTTGTGACCGCTCCGATTCGCTGACGTCCAATCGAGCAACAGACGATGCCATTCATAGAGATGTACAAGCACGTCGCGCAGGTTTTTGTCGCGTTTTCAGTGCGCCTCTTTGTATTTTGGGTCGTCGTCAAACGCGAATACCGCCGCCTGCGCTCCGTTCGGCATGGCGGTTACCTCCCTTTCAGCAATACCATTTCAGCTTTGCCGGATTGGGCTCGTTTTCCACCGCGACGGCGCGGAGCGCGTTTGTGTAATCGGAGCATATTTCCTCGGCAATCTCCGCGTACACCCCGTCGGCGGCGCAGAGCCCCACGCGGTCATAGGCGACGGCAGCCGCCGCGTAAAAGTACAATCCGAGCGAATGGGTCAGGGTGTGGACAACCGCCGCGCCCTGTCCGACAGCTCTGGCCGCCGCCTGGGCGGCGGGGTTGGCGTCCAGTTCCCGCGCGGCGGCGTGGCATTGGTTTAGAATGATGTCCTTTACGACGGGGAATTTCACCCTGCCGTCCAGATAATCCCGCGCGGCATTGACCGCGTTTCGCGGGCGGTTGTCGCCGGGGCAGTGCTTCTCGAAGATGGGCAGCAGCTTGCGTTCGGCATAGTTCAGACACCATGCGCGGATGGTGTCCTTGCTCTGGGTATCGATCAGATCTTTCAGGGCCAGCACGGAAGGTGCGTTCACATCGCCGAGCATTTTTCGCAATGCAGCCATCGTTTGTCGCCTCCTTTTTCCTTTTCTAAGCTTTTTGGTTCATTATATCACGTTTGTGAGGCCGTGTCTTGATCGTTTTTGAGAAAAGTGGCGGCTTGATCATGACTCCTGGGGCCTTTGTCAACACCTCGAACCTGGCCCAAAGATAAATACAAAAAGCAGGTGGTATCCAATTGATTTCTGGATACCACCTGCTTTGTCTTTTCCCGCCTAACAGATGCCTTACGTTATTTTATTGATTCTGTCTTGCGAACACCCGCCATTTGGCCGGTTTTTTGTGGAGCGGGCTAAGGGAATCGAACCCTCCTCTAAAGCTTGGGAAGCTTTCATTCTACCAATGAACTAAGCCCGCAGAAAACGTATATATTTTATAATGATTTTGAGCCGTTGTCAACCGCCCGGCGAAATTTCTTTGCGACCGGCTTTGCGCGGGTGTCGAGGATATGGCGAAAAATAAACCATGGCATCGTTTCTACCTCCGGTTGAGTTTTTCGAGCCAAATCACCTGTGCGGTTATTGTATATTTATAGCCTCGTGATATACTTTGAACAGGGGGTGATTTGCGTGCTTGACAATAAAAAAATAGCGGCCTTCATAGCCGACAAACGCAAAGCAAAGGGATTGACGCAGCAACAGGTAGCGGACGTTTTGCATGTTTCGTTTCAGGCTGTGTCCAAATGGGAGAGCGGCGCGTCCTATCCTGCAATCGAATTGCTCTACGCGCTTTCCCGACTTTTGGGAACGACGACCGATGAAATATTGAACGCGCAGGACGCAACGGATGCCGGGCTGACCTACTCAAAGGCTGGCGTGGATATTGCATACACGGATTCAATAAAACGGGACATGGCTGTCTACCTCAATTCGCAGAACCCGCGCGTGTTGAACAAGCTTGGCCCGTTTGCGTCCTTGTATGACATTCGTTTTAATGACATCGAAAATCCGGTGCTTGTCTTAAAATCCGAGGAACCCGGCTCCAAGCAGAAGCTCGCCGTAAAACACGGATATACAGAGTCAATCTGCCACGACATGGTAAATCACCTCGTCAACGACATCCTCGTCATGGGTGCGAAGCCGCTGGCCGTACTGGACACAATCATCTGCGGCAACGCCGAGAAGGACACCATCAAATCAATCATCAAAGGCATTTCGGAAGCCTGCCGGGAAAACGAATGTGATTTGGTCGGCGGAGAAACGTCGGTACAGCCCGGCGTTGTGGAAAAAGGGGTATATGTCCTCACCGCAAGCATTGCGGGGATTGTGGACAAGGGAAAAATTATCGACGGCTCAAACATCCAAGCCGGTGACAGGCTTCTCGCGCTGGCGTCAAACGGACTGCATACAAACGGTTACTCCTTTGTTAGGCATCTGATGGACGTCATGCCGCAAATGCAGAGCGAGAGGCTCGGCAATGAAACCTTCCTCGAGGCGATTATGAAGCCTCACACGCCATACTATCAAGCGGTGAAAGGGCTTTTCGGCGATTCTTCCGTGCATGGGATGGCGCACATCACCGGCGGCGGCATCGAGGGCAATCTCTCGCGGGTCATGCCGGAGGGTTTGTCCGCCCGCGTCGACCTCGGCCGCATTGTCGTCCCGCCTGTGTTCAAGCATGTCAAGGCAAACGGCGGCGTCGCGGAGAGTGAAATGCTCAAAACCTTCAACTGCGGCGTCGGGTTGATTGTTGTTGTGGAGCCGGCCGCGGAGCCCGTCATATCAAAAGCGGTATCGAAGGTCTGTCAATGTTATCCGATTGGTGAAGTAGGGAAGGGAAACACGCCTGTTGCATTTGAAAACAGCCTTACATGGTGAATGGGCGCATGAAAAATAAAAGCCGAAAGCCGGGCTTCTCCTGCCTTTCTGCAAGACGTTCTTGAACAAAACGCGCCGCACAATTCAATCCCAACAAAGCAAAAAACCTCACAACCGTTGCGGCTGAAAGGTTTTGATTGGCACGCCTGCCGCGACTCGAACGCGGGGCCTACTGCTTAGAAGGCAGTTGCTCTATCCGGCTGAGCTACAGGCGCATATACAGGCCCGGCCTGTACGCTCATAAAAATGGAGCGGGTGATGGGGATCGAACCCACGCGGCCAGCTTGGAAGGCTGGAATTCTACCATTGAACTACACCCGCAAACAGCGCAGTTATTATAACATACAGAAAAGGGATTGGCAAGAGGAAAATGAGCGTCCCTACACCGACGCCCGTACAATCGTCCCGCCGCCGACCACCCGGTCGCCGTCGTAAAACACAGCCGACTGCCCCGGCGTGACGGCGCGCTGGGGCGCATCGAAGACCACCTCGGCGCTATCGGGGCCGGTTTGGGTGACTGCGGAGGCCGCCGCCCGCGCGCTGTACCGAATTTTGGTGTCCAGCCGGGAGCCGTGGCGATCGGTCGCCCAGACAAGTCCTCGGACGGTCAGTCTTTCGGAAAATACCTCGTCGTTTTTGCCGACGGTCACGGTGTTGCGCGCCGGATCGGTGGACAGGACAAAGCGCGGTCCGTCGGGAAATCCGCCCGAAAAGCCCCGCCGCTGGCCGACAGTGTACCGCCAAAAGCCCTGATGCCGGCCGACGACGGCACCCGCCGTGTCCAGCAGGTCGCCGGGGCGCACCGAGAGCGCCGCCTCCCGTTCGACAAAGTCGGCGTAGTCCCCGTCGGGGATGAAGCAGATGTCCTGACTGTCCGGCCGGGCGGCCACCGGCAGCGCCCATTCCCGCGCCAGCCGCCGCACCTGAGGCTTGGACAGCGTCCCCAACGGCAGCAGGATGCGCGCGCGCACCTCCGGCGGCAAATGATAGAGGACATAGCTCTGATCCTTGCGGGGGTAACGTCCGCGGGCGATGAGGTACGCCCCGTCAAACAGCGTCACCCGGGCGTAATGGCCGGTGGAGAGAAAGTCGCATCCGCGCTCCCGCGCGTATGTATACAGCGCACCGAATTTGATTTCGCGGTTGCAGACGACGCAGGGATTCGGCGTCAGACCGCCGAGATACGCCCCGACAAACGGCGTGACCACCTGCGCCCGGAACGCTGGGCGCAAATCGAGCACGATGTGCGGAAAGCCGAGAAAATCCGCCACGCGGGCCGCGTCGGCGATGTCCCGGTCGGCGTCGCCCCACAGCCGCATGGTGACCCCCTCGACGGAAAACCCGCGGGAAACAAGCAAAGCGGCGGCGACAGAACTGTCCACGCCGCCGCTCATGGCAACACATACTTTTTTGGGCATCAGCTATCACGCGCCATTTCCGAAAAACCTTTCTGCTGCAAACGGAAGAGGGTTTTTACCATGGTTTCCTTGTCCTGTTTTTTGCGGTAGAGAAACCGCAGCCCCACAAAAAACAGGGCGTTCTCAGGCTGCGCCGAGCACCAGCACACCTCGGCGGGAATCTCCAGCGTGAGATCCGACAGCGGCACCGGCACCCGCAGGATCATCCGGTCGCCCAGCGCCATGGTGGTGTCGGTTTGCAGCGACAGACCGCCGCCGGAGAGATCCCGCGCCCGCGCTTCGGAAAAGCCGGCCTGATCCGGAAAACGGAATTTGACCGGCAGGGAGACCTCCAGCCGGAAATCCGCCCGGCGCTGGCGGGCGGTGATCTGCGACAGCAGGCGGGCCTGAAAGAAGTACGACCCGCCGCGCTTAAAGCGATCCTCCACCTGCGCTGTAAACAGGGACACCGTTTTGGGGGTCTGATGGGCAATGTACAACAGCTCGCCCACGTGAAGCGGGTAGAGGTCGCGGTCCAGAAACGGCGCGGCGGCGACAAACAGGCCGTCCTCCAGCTCCTGTGTGAAAACCGAATCCAGCTCGGTTTCGGGCGTGTTTTTTTCCAGTGATTCCGGCAGGATTTTGAGCTTGGTGCCCGGTTTGAGATCCACGCGACACGCCCTCCCGTCAGTTCAAAAAATCTTTGAGTTTTTTGGAACGGCTGGGATGGCGCAGCTTGCGCAGGGCCTTGGCCTCAATCTGCCGGATGCGCTCGCGGGTGACGTTGAACTCGCGTCCCACCTCTTCGAGCGTGCGGGTACGGCCGTCCTCGATGCCGAAGCGCAGCTTGAGCACCTTCTCCTCCCGCAGCGTCAAGGTGCCCAGCACATCCACCAGCTGCTCCTTGAGCAGGGTGAAGGAGGCGGCCTCAGCCGGCTCGGAGGCGTCCTCATCGGGGATAAAGTCGCCCAGATGGCTGTCCTCCTCCTCGCCGATGGGGGTCTCCAGCGAGACGGGCTCCTGCGCGATTTTCATAATTTCGCGCACCTTGTCCACCGACATGTTCATCTCGGCGGCGATTTCCTCGGGCGAAGGATCGTGCCCCAGCTCCTGCAAGAGCTGGCGCGACACGCGGATGACCTTGTTGATGGTCTCCACCATGTGCACGGGAATGCGGATGGTGCGCGCCTGATCGGCGATGGCGCGGGTGATGGCCTGCCGGATCCACCAGGTGGCGTAGGTGGAGAATTTATAGCCCTTGGTATGGTCAAATTTTTCGACGGCCTTGATGAGCCCCAGATTGCCCTCCTGAATGAGATCCAAAAAGAGCATCCCGCGGCCCACATAGCGCTTGGCGATGCTGACCACCAGCCGCAGATTGGCCTCCGCCAGCCGCATTTTGGCGGCCTCGTTGCCCTGGCACATGCGGGCGGCCAGCTCGATTTCCTCATCCGAGGACAGCAGCGGCACCTTGCCGATTTCCTTGAGATACATGCGCACCGGGTCGTCAATGTTGAAGCCCTCGGCCAGCGCCTCGGGATCGGCCAGCTCCTCAACGGGAATCTCTTCCACCTCTTCGAGATCGGCGGGCAGGTCGTCGGGGATTTCCACCAGATAATCCTCCACCGAGACCTCAATGCCATAGCTCTCCAGCGTGTCATACAGCTTGTCAATTTGATCCGAATCCAGATCCAGTTCCTCCAGCGCGTCGAGAAGCTCCTTGTCGGTCAGCTTGCCCTTGCGCCGGCCCAGGTCTACAAGTTCCTTGATTACCTGCTTCTTGTCTTCACTGCTTTTCATACCTTGCCTCCATAACCCCGGGATTCTTTATACATTTTTTGCTTGCGGAGAAGGGGGTCTTCTCCGTCTTCCGCCGGAAAGCGGGACACGCGTTGCGACAGGATGACGGCGACGCAGTCGGAAAGCGCCTGCCGTCCGGACGCGGGGGAGCGCGGCTTTTGCAGGATGCGCGTGATGTGGGACAGCTCGTCGGGCGAGAGGGTTTCCTCCAATGCGGACAGCGTGGGCGTGAGGTTGTTTGCGTTGCGTTCCAGAACAAAGGCGTATACTTGACCGAGCAGAGGGGCGGAAAAGTCCGCGGGGGAGAGCGTCTTTTCCGTGGCGGCAATCAGCTCGGGCGAAGAAAACAAAATTTGCAGGATATCCTCCTCGGCCAGCGCCGAACGGAGGTCGTCATACCGCAGACCGCGGGCGGCCGGCTGGACGGTGGCGTCGGGCGTGAGCGCTTTTTTTTCGAAGCGCCGCTTGTCCTTCTTGTCCTGTCTGGAAAGCTCGTGCCGCAGATCGGCCAGAATGGCGTCCTGAGAAATGCCGGACATCTCGGACAGCTTGGCCGCGTAAATGTTGCGGGCGGCGGCGCTGGGCAGCCCGCAGAGCAGCAGGATGCCCTCGCGGCAGAAATCGAGGCGGCCCTCGTCGGTTTCGAGGTCAAATTTGGCCTTCAAATTGAGCAGGCGGAATTCCATTTGCGACTCCGACCCGGAGAGCAGCACCGAAAACGCGTCCCGCCCAAACCGGCGGATGTATTCGTCCGGATCCTTGGCGTCCTTCATGCGCAGCACCCGCACCGGAAGCTCCAGCGGGGAGAGGATGGAAATGGCGCGGGCGGCGGCGGCCTGTCCGGCGCGGTCGCCGTCATAGGAGAGGACGACCTCCTTGGCGTAGCGCTTGACAAGCAGCGCCTGCTGCTCGGTAAAGGCGGTGCCCAGCGAGGCCACCGCGCCGGAAAATCCGGCCTGATGCAGCGAGATGACGTCCATATAGCCCTCGCAGAGGATCATGGGGCCGTCCTTGTTGTTTTTGGCCAGATTGAGGGCGAAGAGCTGGCGGCTTTTGGAAAATACCGGTGTGTCTGGGCTGTTTAAATACTTGGGCAGCGAGTCGTCCAGCACCCGCCCGCCGAAGCCGACCACCTGACGGCGCAGGTCGATGATAGGGAAGATCAGCCGCCGGCGGAAGCGGTCGTAGAGACCGCCGGTCTTGTTTTTGACCACCAGTCCGGCCGAAAGCAGCTCGTCCTTGGTAAAGCCTTCGGCCACCATGGCATTCATCAGCGCGTCCCACGAGTCGGGTGCCCAGCCCAGCCCGAACCGGGTGATTGTGCCGGGAGAGAGACCCCGCCGGACGAGATAGTCCCGCGCGGGCGCGCCCCCGGGATCGGAAAGGGCATCGTGAAAAAAACGCGCGGCTTTCTGGTTCAAAGCATAGACGCGTTCGCGCATACGGGCGGCGGCGCGGTCGCCCTCGTCCTCGGGGACAGCCATGCCGGCCCGGTCGGCCAGCAGGCGCACCGCCTCGGAAAAGTCCAGATTTTCCATCCGCATAACAAATTGGATGGGCCCGCCGCCGGCACCGCAGCCGAAGCAGTAAAACATCTGCCGTTCGGGCAACACCGAAAACGAGGCAGTTTTTTCCCCGTGAAACGGACACAGCCCAAACAGACGGCCGCCGCGCGGGGTCAGCAAAACATACCGCGAGACAAGCTCGGCGATATCGGAGCGGTCGGTGAGTTCGTCGAGAAAACGATCGGGGAAAGCCATGGGGGTACTCTCCTTGGACGCATGTATATATTTGCCAAAATTACGTGCTCTATACTGTTTTCAGGAGAAATTTCAACGTTCCGGGCGGTTTTCAGGTTCTTTCCCAGCCTCTGGGGACGAAAATCTCCTCAAAACGCGCCACAGCGAAGCGGTCGGTCATCCCGGCGATGTAATCGCAGACCACCCGCTCCAGCCCGTCGCGCTCCACCCACGGGAGGTGGTCGCGCGGCAGCTCGTCCTTGTGCCGGACATAATGCTCGTACATCCGCTGGAGCATGTCCTGCGCACGATGCTCCTCGCCCTTGGCGACGGGATTTTTGTAGACCCGCTCAAACAGAAAGCGCCGCAGCGCCGCCGACGCTTCCTCCCGCGCGGGCGACAGGCCGACCTGTCCGGCTTGTCCGGTGGCCTCGATGAGATCGCGCACCAGCGTGTCAATGCGCTGCGTGGGGGAATGCCCCAGCGCGTCGCGCAGTGCGGCGGGGATGTCCCCCTCGGACAGAATGCCGGCGCGGATGGCGTCGTCGATATCGTGGTTGATGTAGGCGATGCGGTCTGCTTTATGTACGAGCTGCCCCTCCGGCGAGGACGCGCGGACGGGGCCGGTATGGCAGACGATGCCGTCGCGGGTTTCAAAGGTCAAATTGAGCCCCAGACCGCCGCGCTCGAGCACGTCCACAACCCGCAGACTCTGGGCGTTGTGGGAAAACCCGCCGGGACAGACGGCGTTCAGCGCCGCTTCGCCGGCATGGCCGAAGGGGGTATGTCCCAAATCATGACCCAGCGCGGCCGCCTCGGCCAAATCCTCATTGAGGCGCAACGCGCGGGCGGCGGTACGGGCGATGCGGGTGACCTCCAGCGTATGGGTCATGCGGGTGCGGTAATGGTCGCCCTCCGGCTTGAGAAAGACCTGGGTCTTGTGCATCAGGCGGCGGAAGGCCTTGGAATGGGTGATCCGGTCGACGTCCCGCTGAAAATCCGACCGGATGGGGCAGGGCTCCTCCGGCACGGGCCGTCCGCGGGAACGCGCAACGCCAGACAAACAGTTTTGCATATCGCTTCCTCACTTGGCGCAAGAGACGCTGATACGGAATTACACAGCATCCCCCTCTAATACTGTATACGCTACGGGTGGACAAATTCCTTTTAAAATCACGGAAAACCAGAAAATTTTTTAATATTTCTACAGCGCCCGCAGCCGCTCGTCCGCAATTTCGACGCGCAGCCGCCCGGACGACAGCTCGGAGAGCCTTGCTTGCAGCTCTGGCACGGCAGGGGAGATAAGCCAGAAGGTATAAAACACCTCCTCGGCGTAGTCGATGGCCTCTTCCTTTCCCTCCAGTGCGCCGGCCAGCAGCCGCACCTGCTCCCACAGGGGATAGGGGCAGGAAAGCCGCAGCTTGGTGCAGCGGCGCAGCACGGCCACGCCGGCGGCGTCCAGCGCCTCCTTGGCGGCGCGGGCATAGGCGCGGACGAGCCCGCCCGCGCCCAGCAAAATCCCGCCGAAATACCGCGTCACCACGCAGCAGACGTCAAAAATCTCCTCCCGGCGAAAGACCTCCAGCACCGGAAGACCCGCCGTGCCCTGCGGCTCGCCGTCGTCGGAATGGCGCGAAATGCCGCCCTCGCGCAAAATGTAAGCGTAGACATTGTGGGTGGCGTCGCGGTGCTTTTCCCGGATGCCGTTTAGAAACGACAGGGCGGCGGCCTCGTCGGGCACCGGTTTGACCCAGCCGATAAACCGCGAATGCCGCTCCAAAAACTCCGCGGTGCCCTCATGCGCCGGGATACGAATATTGTCGCCCATTTACGGACGCTGGAGACAGTCAACCACTTCACCCATATACTGGGTGTGATGGTCGCGATTGGGGTAGTGCCTTTGATCCACCGAGGCATCCACGAAGCAGGCCGGCTCGAACGGCTGGGCGTACAGCTTGCGGCAGACCAGCACCAGCCGCGCCTCGGCAAACCAGACGGCGCCGTGTTCGCCGCGAACGGGGGTCAGCCCCGCGGCCTTTGCCTTGTCGCCGTCGCGTCCGCTGTGCGCGCCGCAGTATTGCAGCGCCTTTCGGTGCGACTCGTCAAAAAACGACAGGGTAAAATGCGAAGCCGCGTCGATAAATTCCTTGGTGTAGCGCTGGGGACGCACGTAGACGGTGCAGACCGGCAGCCCCCACAAAACGCCCAGCCCGCCCCAGCTCACCGTCATGGTGTTCATGGCGTCGCCGCGCGCGGCAGAGAGCAGCCCCCAGTCGTCGCCCAGGAGCGTGAACGGATTTTCGGAAAGCGCGCGGGGATCCAAAGATTGCAGATTCACACAAAACCCTCCCAAAAACAGCAAACCCACGCCCAAATCGGCGCGGGTTTGTCCATTACTTGATTCCGAATTTTTTGTTGAAACGGTCTACCCGGCCGCCGGTGTCCACCAGTTTTTGCTTGCCCGTGAAAAAGGGGTGGCACTTGGAGCAAATTTCCACGCGAATGTCTTTTTTGGTGGAGGCCGTCTCAATCACTTCGCCGCAAGCGCACTTGATGGTGGTAGGCTCATATTTCGGATGAATACCTTCCTTCATGATTTCACCTCTTTCTCTGCGCAAAGTCACACAATGCATGATAGCATAGCCCTATGAAAAATGCAAGAAAATTTTTGCGAAAGAATCGCGCGGTGTGCGTTGTGGTTTTCAATCCCTCTCCGTCCAAAAACAGACCCTCGCCAACAGCGTTCCCTCGAAAAAAATATCGACATAATACGACTATAACAAACATTATACAACAACGTAAGAGCATCACAGAATTACATAAAAACAGGTTTTGGTTGATTTTACAAGCGAAAAATCGAATTTTGTCGAAGCGTTTTTGTGGAAAAACTTTCCTTCTTGTGGTTTAATAAGGTCAACCACTAAAAAACGGACAAAGTTCTAAAAAGGGGTGATACTGCAAGGGTTTGACCGTGTCGGGAGGGATACGGCCGCACGCTAGAGAAACAAGGAGGATGTTGTATGAGAAGTATGACGTACAAAAATGCAAACATCGAGTCAGGAGAAGGGTTACCACTGTTTTTGCGCTACGCGATGACCATCGATCCACTTCTGTTGCCCGACGGACAGGAAACAGGCGAAAATTTCGGGGTGGAAATTTCGTTTTTGGAGGATGGCAAAGAAACAGAGACCTGTCGCGTCAGAAATATTTCCACCGTACACGAGCGGGTGGAAAAACTTCTGGAACTGCTATGGAGGAATACGGTGACGCCCGTTTCACTTGAAGATGTGGTGCAGGACTATCTCGCCTGAAAACAATCTCCCCCGGCGCGCGCGGAACTTGCTTCCGAGCGCGCTTTTTTTAGGATACCACAATTTTATCCTTGCCTATCCATGGGCCGATTGGTATAATATGACGGTATCAATGAGGGGAGAATGGCATGGAACACTTTGGGCATGATCTGACCCGGGGCCGCGTGGCCTCCAAGCTCGTTCGTTTTTCCATTCCGCTGCTGCTGTCCAACCTGTTGCAGGCGCTGTACAATGTGGCGGATATGGTCATCGTGGGGCAATATTGCGGCGACGCCGGCATTTCGGGTGTGGCCATCGGCGGGCAGGTCACCTTTTTGGTCACCCAGATTTTCGGCGGATTCGCCGTCGGCGGCACCATCCTGATCGCGCAGTATATCGGCGCGCGGCGCTACGAGGACGAAAAACAGGCGGTGGGAACGCTGTTTTCCCTGTTTGCCATTGCCGCCGTAGTCATTACCGCCGTCATGCTGCCGTTGCACGCGCCGATTTTGCGTCTGCTGGACACCCCGGAGGCCTCCTTTGCCGACGCGTCGGCGTATTTGCAGGTCACGCTGGGCGGAACGATTTTTATTTTGGGATACAATTCGGTCAGCGCCGTGCTGCGCGGCATGGGCGATTCCCGCCGGCCGCTGGTATTTGTGGCCATCGCGGCGGTGCTGAACATCATTCTGGACATCATTTTTGTCGGGCCGCTGGGTTGGGGCGCGTTCGGCGCGGCGCTGGCCACCGTTATCGCCCAGGCGGTCTCCTTCCTGTTTGCCGCCATCACGCTGGCGCGGTCGAATTTTATTTTTGACTTCAAGCCCAGAAGCTTTAGTATCCACCGGGACAAAGCGAAGCTCATCTTCAAGCTGGGGCTGCCGGTGGCGATTCAGGGCGGCATCACCAGCCTGTCCTTCCTGGCGCTGACGGGGCTGGCCAACCGCATCGGCGGGCTCGTGGCCTCCACCGTCATCGGCATCAGCGGCAAGGTCAACAGCTTCGCCATTCTGCCCAATGTGGCCTTTTCATCGGCCGTTTCCGCCATGGCGGGGCAGAACATCGGTGCCGGCGAGCATGACCGCGCCAAGAAAACCATGTGGATCGGGCTGCGGCTGTCGGTCGCTTTGGCGGCGGTTATTTTTGCGCTGGTGCAGCTTTTCCCGGGACCCGTGCTCAGCCTGTTCAACGCCGGGCCGGAGTCCATGGAAATGGGCATTTCCTACCTGCGTGTCATCAGCTTTGACTACCTCCTGACCGCGCTTTTGTTCTCCATGAACGGACTCATCACCGGGTCGGGACATACCGAGATCTCCCTCATCAACACGGTGCTGTCCAGCATCGTGCTGCGCGTTCCGCTGGCCTATCTGTTCACGCTGGGGCTCTCGATGGGCATGACCGGTCTGGGGCTTTCGGTGCCGCTGGCCACGCTCGGGCCGATTCTCATCACCGCGCTGTTTATCCGCGGCGGCGCCTGGAAAAAAACAAAAACCGGCATTGCCGCCGCGCCGAGGGAGGTATAATATGTCAAACGCATTGGTGGCGCTGGGCGGAGGCCCGTCGCCGGTCATCAACGCGTCCCTGCTGGGCGTTATTGAACGCGCCATGGCCTATCCCGGTTCGATTACACGGGTGCTGGGCGCGCTGCACGGCATTGAGGGCGTGCTGACCGAGCAGCTCATCGATCTGTCGGCGGAAAACCCCGCCGAGCTGGCGCGTCTGCGCCATACGCCGGCCTCGGGCGGCATCGGCACCTGCCGGTACAAGCTGAAGCCCGAGCAGGAGGCCGATTATGACCGCATTGTCGAGGTGCTGCGCGCCCACGATGTCGGGTATTTTTTCTACATCGGCGGCAACGACTCGATGGACACCGCCGACCGCGTCTCCAAGCTGGCGGCGCGGCAGGGCTTTCCGCTGACGGTGACCGGCGTGCCCAAAACCATTGACAACGACGTGGGCGACCCGGAATTCCGACTCATCGACCACACGCCCGGCTACGGCAGCGCCGCGCGCTACTGGGCCAGCGTGATCCAGAACGCCGAGGAGGAAAACCGGGGCATGGCTCCGTCCGAGCCTGTGTCGGTCTGGCAGGCCATGGGGCGCAAAAGCGGCTTTATTGCCGCCGCCGCGCGGCTGGCCGACCCCGAGCGGGCCTTCCCGTTGCAGCTGTATCTGGCCGAGAGCGGCCTGAGCCTGCCCGAGCTGGCCGAAAATGTCGATGCCATGCTCCGCGCGCGCGGGCGGTGCATCGTGGTGGTGGGCGAGGGCTTTGACGTGGGCACGCTGGGCGAGGCGCGCGACGGCTTCGGGCATGTGGAATACGGCGCGTCGCAAACCACGGCGGCGCAAGTGGTCGTCAATTATCTGAACAGCCGCAAGCTCCCCGTGCGCGGTCAGGCCACCGGACAGGTGCCGGGCGTGCTGCAACGCGGGACGGCTATTTACCGTTCGGCGGTGGATGTCGAGGAGGCGTATGCCGTCGGGGCGCACGCCGTGGAGGTTGCGCTGAAGGACGGTACCGGGTTTATGGCCACCATCCTGCGCGCGCCGGGAGACGTATACCGGGCGGTCTACGACAAGGTGCCGCTGGCGCTGGTGGCGGCGTCGGAGCGGAGCATTCCGGCGCAGTGGCTCGCGCCCAGTCGGATCGACGTGACCGACGACTTTGTGCGCTACGCCCGCCCGCTGATCGGCGACGCGTGGCCGGAGATTCCGCTGGAAAACGGATTGCAGCGCTTCGCGCGGCTGACGCTGACCGAGCTGCCCCGCAAGCTGAATGACTTTACACCACAAGGGTATTGAGGAAGGAGGCAACATGCCATGCAAATGAAGGAGATTCCCTCGCTGGGCGTCACGCTGTCCCGGCTGGGGTTGGGCGTCATGCGACTGCCGGAAAAGGACGGCCGGATCGATTATGACGAGTCGGTGAAATATGTCGATATGCTCTATGAGGCCGGGGTCAATTATTACGACACGGCGTATTTTTACCACAACGAGCAGTCGGAGCCCTTCGTGCGCCGCGCGCTGGTGGAGCGGTATCCGCGCGACAGCTACTATGTCGCCACCAAGCTGCCCGGCCACCTGTGCAAGGAGCCGGCCGACATGGAGCGCATTTTTGAGACCCAGCGCGAGCGTCTGGGTCTGGAGCGCATCGACTTTTATCTGCTGCACGGCATCAATTACGGCACATGGGGCAAACTGCGCGACCTCGGGGTGCTAGAGTTCGTCCGGCGACTCAAGGCCGAGGGGAAAATCCGGTTTTTCGGGCTGTCGTTCCACGGCGCCAACGAGGATCTGGCTAAAATTCTGGACGAATACCCCTGTGATTTCTGCCAGATTCAGCTCAACTACGCCGACTGGGCGCAGAGGGAAGCCAGCGTTTTGTACGAGGAGCTGCGCCGTCGCGGCCTCCCCGTCATCGTGATGGAGCCGGTGCGCGGCGGCGGGCTGGCGCGGCTGTATCCCGCCATGGAGGAGATCCTTCGCGCCGCCAATCCCAACGCCTCCAACGCTTCATGGGCGATGCGCTGGTGCGGCAGCCTGCCGGCGGCGGACGTGATTTTGTCCGGCATGAGCACGATGGAGCAGTGCCGCGACAACGCGGCGCAGTTTGCGCCGTTTGTGCCGTTGACCGAGGACGAATACAAAACCCTCGACCGGGTGGTCGAGGCGTTTGAAAACCTGCCGCTCGTGCGCTGCACCGGCTGCAAATACTGCATCGACTGCCCGCAGGAGATCAACATTCCCGATTTGTTTGAACGGTACAACAGCCATATCCGGTTCCAATCGACCTGGCCGCTGGCCAATTATCTCGCCGCCACGCCCAAGGAAAAACAGGCCACGGCCTGCATCGAGTGCGGTGCGTGCGAGGAGCGGTGCCCGCAGGAGCTGGCCATCATCGAGGAACTGAAAAAGGTGCACGCCGCCGCCGAAGCGATATAGCCCCCGCAATCCCCTGTAAGTTGTTTGAATTTTCGGCGGATTCATTCCGCCGAAAATTTATCCTTATGAAAAAATCGATTGAAAGGCTAGCCTTTCAATCGAAAAGGATAAAAGATCGGCCGCCCTCAAGCGGGCGGCCACAGTGGGTTATGGGATAAAGATAGGCGGCATAGGTAAGAATGGACTCGGTTGAGTCTGGAAACAATATAACAAATATTCCACATAATGTCAACGACGATCTTTGTCGAATTGTGGGAAGTTTTGCCGGTGGGAGGAGCGCATGGAACTTTTGATTGTGGGCGGCGGCCCGGCGGGGCTGACCGCCGGTATTTATGCCCGCCGCGCGGGACTGGCCGTCACGGTGCTGGAGCCGGCGTTTGCCGGTGGGCAGATGACCCAGACCGGCGCTATTGTCAACTACCCCGGACTGTCCGAAACCAGCGGGCCGGAGCTTTCCATGCAGATGGAGGCGCACGCCCGTGCGCTCGGCGTGGAATTCCTCGCCCGCGAGGTCACCGGCTATCAGTTTACCCCGGGGAAGCTGCGGGTCTTTTCGGGGGAGGAGGCGTTTTCCGCCCGCGCTGTCATTCTCTGTATGGGGGCGCGCCGCCGTGAGATCGGCTGCGCCGGCGAGCAAACCTTCGCCGGGCGCGGCGTCTCTTACTGCGCCACCTGCGACGGCCACTTTTTCAAGGGCAGGGAGGTCGTGGTGGTCGGCGGCGGCAACACCGCCCTGCAGGACGCGCTGTACCTCGCCAATCTCTGCCCGCGGGTGACCCTGATTCATCGGCGGGACAGCTTCCGTGCCGGCGCCGCGCTGTCACAAACCGTGCGGCGGCACCCCGGCATCCGGCTCCGGCTTTGCAGCGTGGTGGAGGAGATTTCCGGCTCCCGTACGGTGGAAGCCGTGCGCGTGCGCGATACGGAAACCGGTGAAATGACCCAAATTCACTGCGCCGCAGTGTTTGTGGCTGTCGGCACCGTCCCGCGCACCGAGGGGCTGCCGCTGCCGCTGGACGCAGAGGGACGGGTGGAGTCCGACGAGTGTTGCCTGACGCCGATTCCGGGCGTCTTTGTGGCCGGCGATATCCGCAAAAAACCGCTGTATCAGATCATTACGGCCTGTGCCGACGGGGCGGTCGCCGCGACGGCGGCGGCGCAGTTTTTGAGCGAGCAGGGAGGGATCGGCCGGTGAGCATCCAATATGAGGACAACGAGGAGCGGCTGGTAGCCACCTCGTATACGCCGGGCGACGATGTGGAGGTATCTCTGCGTCCGCGCCGGCTGGAGGATTATCTCGGGCAGTAAAAGGCCACGGACAGCCTGTCCATCTATATCGCGGCCGCGCGCGGCCGCCGCGAGCCGCTGGATCATGTGCTGCTGTACGGCCCGCCGGGGCTGGGAAAAACCACGCTGGCCGGGGTCATCGCCAATGAGATGGGGGTCAATATCCGCATCACCTCCGGCCCGGCGATCGAAAAGGCGGGCGATCTGGCGGCGCTGCTGACCAACCTAAACGAGCATGATATTTTGTTTGTGGACGAAATCCACCGGCTGGACCGGTCGGTGGAGGAGGTGCTGTATCCCGCCATGGAGGACTGCGCCGTGGACATCATCCTCGGCTAGTGGCCGTCGGCCCTCTCCATCCTGCTGGATTTGCCCCGGTTTACCCTCATCGGGGCGACCAACCGCGCCGGGCAGCTCACGGCGCCCCTGCGCG
>JAVBOJ010000034.1:0-5741 GCA_031550755.1 Oscillospiraceae bacterium | reverse complement strand
CTTTAAAGCAGGCGGAGGCGCTCAAGGCGAGCGATATGGATACGTTTTTGGCGCTCGTGAATGAAAGCGGGCGATCTTCGTTTATGTACCTGCAAAATGTTTACGTCGCCGGGACGGCGCAGCCGCTCTCGCTGGCGCTGCGGCTGTCGGAAAAGCTGCTCGGCGGGCGTGGGGCGTTCCGGGTGCATGGCGGCGGCTTTGCCGGCACCATCCAGGCCTTTGTGCCCAAGGGGATTCCATACGCCGCCGAGATGGACGCCGTCTTTGGCGAGGGCGCGTGCCAGACCTTGTATGTCCGCCCGGCGGGCGGCGTTGAGCTGAGGGTGTGACGTATGAAAAAGACAGCCGGTATTCTTCTTTGTTTGCTGCTGTTTATCATGGCGGGATGCTCGGAGGATGCGCCGCCCGAGACGACGCCCCCGCCGTCGCCGGTTGAGGCAACACCGGTCACGACGCCGCCGTCCCCGACGCCCGCGCCCTTTGCCGACGAAATTGCGGCCATTCACGCCCTACTGGAAGCGGCCAAGGCCGCCGAAGAGTATTCTGTCCGCTCTGATAAAGAAGCGCTGGCGTCGGAAAAACTGCGCACGCTGCTGGCCGAGCCGGGCTTTTCGGTGGACGTGCTGGCCCGTCTGAACAAAAAGGGGCTGTTGGGCGTCACGGCGGATGTGCCCATGCCGCTGCTGGGCGGGTCGCTGCAATGCTTGCATGTGCAATACAGGGACACCAGCAGCGCCCTTGACAAGCGCCTGTTCCGCTTTGCGCGGGGTGAACAGACGGCGGTCAGCGAATTGTTCTATGGGCGGCGGGACTATATGCTGTTGGCGTCCCATGAGCAAAACGGCGACGCCTATGTTACCTTCCTGTACGAACGGGAGCGCGAGCGCGAGGACGAGTACACAAAAGACTGCGAGGCCGACATCATACGGATGGATGGGGAGACGCTGGCCTTTACGGAGTTTTCCGGTCTGCCGACCCATTTGGCCGTGGACGCTTACGAATCCTTGGTGAGCGCCCGGACGTCCTCCGGTGAGCTTGTGTTGCACGAGCCGTACGCCGGCGTCTCAACGCTGGATCTGTCCGGTGAGACGCCGCGCTTTGTCTTTGAAACTGCCGCGTTTGATGTGCCCGGCGCGCCTACGGAGCAGGGGATTCTGCTTGGGCTGTCGGGCGGGTCGCTACAAAACCGGACGCTGTTTGTCTATCCCAAGGACGGGCGGCTCATCTGCCGCGAGATACCGGGCGAGATTGTCTTCCCGCGCAAAAAGGGGCTGTACAGCGTGCGGCTGTACGAGAAGACGGTGGAGCAGTCTTGGGAGGATTCTTCCCGTTATCCCAATGAGTTAAAAGTGCAAAAACTGCTGACTGGCGCGTATGGGGAGGATATGTCCGGCTTGCTTTCGGTGTATGATAAGGGAACAGGTTATATGTATACCGAACGTTTGGATAGGCTGTATTATGTTGGAGGTACGTATACTGGGTTTGCTGTTCAACAAGAATTTTGGAGCGGTGGGTCGTATCATTATTTCGTTGAGCAGGTGCATTTTGCCGAACTGTATACATTGAACGATGTAATGTCTTACAAAGAGTCTCTTTACAACGAAGAGAACGCAACGCCCCATGTCGACCTCTCTGGCCTCCTGCTGGGCAAAGCCGCCGAACAGCTGCGGGGAGAGGCCTGGCGGGATTATCCGCCCGACGGCGGAATCTATCTCGATTTCTCTCAGCTCATGCTGCGGCATGAATACGGGCGCTGGCGCGCGCAAGCGCCGGTGTTTGCGTGTAGCTACCATCCCGGCAACGGGAGCTCCGGACGGGGCTTTTCCCTGTTTGCCGACACGGCGATCGCCGTGCCCGATGCGTTGGCCGGGGACGGCAGGGTATCCGACGATTTTTCGTTTGACTACTATACCTCCTATCGGGACGGCTATGATACCCGCGACGTCACCCTCTCTCCCGACGGACAGCTGGCGCTGGTGCTCAAAACATACGACCTCTGCGCGTATACCCTCGACGAGGAGGGCTTTCTTGCTGAAATGCTGGCCTCGGTCAAAATTGCCCCCGACGAGTACATCGTCAGCATACACTGGGCCGACGGGGCTGAGCTGGCGCAATGGGAAAAAACCATACTACATGACTAGGAGTGTTCATTTTGGCTGAACTGCGTTACCATCCGCTGACAAACGACTGGGTGATGATCGCCTCGCACCGGCAGGCCCGCCCGCAAATGCCCAAGGACTGGTGCCCCTTCTGCCCGGGCAGCGGCAAGGTGCCCGACGAGGGGTACGACGTGTTGCGCTATCCCAACGACTTCCCGGCGCTGTCGGTGAGTCCGCCGGAGCCCGACGATGTGGCCACCGCAGTGTTCAAAACCGCGCCGGCCTACGGGCGGTGCGAGGTGCTGCTCTATTCGCCGGGGCATGAGGCAAAACTGCGCGACCTGTCGGACGCGCACATGGACAAACTCTCGCGCCTGTGGCTGGAGACCTTCTCCGACTTGGCGGCGGATCCCGGTATTAAGTACGCCTTCCTGTTTGAAAACCGGGGCGATGTGGTGGGCGTCACCATGCCGCACCCGCACGGACAGGCGTACGGTTATCCCTTCCTGCCCAAAAAGCTGGCGCTGGAGGTGGACGCCGCGCGGGCGCACCACGCCGAGCACGGCTCCTGCCTGTTTTGCGACGTGCTGGCCGAGGAGCGCCGCGACGCGCGCCGGGTGATTTTTGAAAATGAGCATTTCACCGTCTATCTGCCGTTTTACACCGAGTACCCCTACGGTGTGTACATCATGTCGCGGCGGCATGTGCCCGACATGCGGGCGCTGACCCCGGAGGAGCTCTCCTGCATGGGATACACCATCCGCGACACGGTGGGGATGCTCGACAGCCTGTTTGACCGGGATTTTCCGTACATGATGTGTATGCACAACGCGCCGGTGGACGGCGGGGACTATGCCGACACCTATCATTTCCACATCGAGTTTTTCCCGCCGATGCGGTCGGACACCAAACAGAAATTCAACGCCTCCTCCGAGACCGGCGCGTGGGCGCATTGCAACCCGACCTGCCCCGAGGAGGTGGCGAAGGAGCTGCGCGCGGCGTACCAGAAGTGGATGGGGAAGTAAGGAATTTAACAAGGTGCTGTCTCCCGCGGGAGACAGCACCTTGTTGTTTTAAAAGCCGAGGGCTCTTTTTTGATTCATAATATAATATTGCAGCTCTTCCTTGTTTTTTACAGGACATTTGTATTTCCCGTACTGTGTGATTAAAACAATACCCATGCGATATGTATCCACATTCAACACTTGGTCGTAAGATATCGAAAATTTTCGAGGCTGGAGAAAAATAAGCGTGCCGCCTTGGATTACATTGGTATAGACATTGACATGAGATGATTTTAATGCAAAAATGTAGTAAAAAAGCAGAAGAAACGGGAGCAACAGCAGCAAAGCGATCCACAAAATGCCGTTGTCCATACGCTCGAGCTTTTCATAAAGAGGAACCGTTTGCAGATAACTGTCGATCCGAACAAGAAAGAGGGCGCATGGTACGGCGACACAAAGAACAATGGAGACAATCAGGTTAAAAATCAACATGCCGGATGCCTTGGATTTTACAATCAGGTTCATAGCGTCTCTCTCCTCGACAATATATGGGTCAATATCTTTTTTTATTATATCATCGGGAAAGCGAAAAAACAACATTTTTTGATAGATCGGAGGAGTTTTTGACGAGGCTGCTTACAGTCTCTTGATTTCCTCCGGCTCCAGCAGCCGCCACTCCCCGGGTCTGAGATCCCGCAGGGTCAGAGCCCCCACGGCCACCCGCCGTAGCGAGACGACCTCCAGTCCGGCCTGTTTGCACATCAGCCGCACCTGATGGTGCCGCCCCTCATGGATCGTGACCGAGACAAGCCCCTGCGGATCTAGCACGCGAACCTTGGCCGGGCGGATGCGGTAGCCCTCGATGACCATGGCGCTTTGCAGGACAGGCAGCGCGGCAGTCAGATCGCCCTTGACGCGGGCGTGATACTCCTTTTCCACCTGATGGGAGGGATGGGTCAGCCGATCGATCAGCGCGCCGTCGTTGGTCAGCAGCAGCAGCCCCTCGGTGTTGTAATCCAGCCGCCCGACCGGCATCAGCCGCCCCAGCTCGGACGGCAGCAGGTCACGTACGGTTTTGCGCCCTTTTTCGTCGGCCAGCGTAGTCACCACACCGCGCGGCTTGTTGAGCAGCGCCACCGTTTGCCCCGGTCGGGGCGGCAGACGCTCGCCGTTGACCACGATGCGGTCGGTATCGGGGTCGGCCTTGTCGCCTACGGCGGCGCGTTTTCCGTTGACGCTCACACGCCCCTCGGCAATCCAGGTCTCGGCGGCGCGCCGGGAACAAAATCCGTACTCGGATAGGATTTTTTGCAGTCGTTCGGTCATAAAAAACACCCTTCATATGTAGGGGCGGCTATCATGTTAGCCGCCCGTTGAGAAATACCGTTTGCTTTGCCGCCGCTGCGACATCCTCCCCGAAGTACAGGGAGACGCCGCCCAAAAGCTGTTCGTCCAGATAAAACAAGGCCGTGCCGGCCTGCGCATTTTGCATGACAGGTGCCCAGACAAAGCGCGGCAGGATGAGCCGGGTTTTTACCCGTGTGCGCTCGGACTCCGACAGCGCCACGGTCAGCGCGGTTTTGGCGTGTACGCCCACCGAGGCGCTCGACCCGCCGATGACCGGCAGCTCGCAGAGCCGCTCATCCTTCTCGCACAGGGGCTGCGGCGTGAATTGCCCGAAGCCGAGGTCAAACATGGATTGGTGGTCGCGCCAGTCGCTGGGCGCGTCCAGCGTCACCGCGATGAGAAGACGCCCGTCGCGCCGGGCGGCCGACACCAGACAGCGCCCGGCCTTGATCGTATAGCCGGTTTTGACGCCGCAGGCCCCCGGATACAGCCACAGCAGCTTGTTGTGGTTTTGCAGACCGCGCCCGGCCACCCGGGCGGTCTTGGAGGCCACGATCTCGGAAAACGCCGGGTTTTGCAGCGCCTTGGCCGTGATGAGCGCCAAATCGCGCGCCGAGGCGTAATGCCCTTCGGCGTTGAGCCCGTGCGGATTGACAAAATGGGATTTTTTCAGCCCCAAGTCGGTCGCCGTTCGGTTCATCAGCACGGCGAACTCCTCCACGCCGCCGGCGCAGTAATCGGCCAGCGCCAGCGCCGCGTCGTTGCCCGACTGCAACAGCAGCCCATACAGCAGCTCGCGCACCGTCAGAACCTCGCCCTCCTTGAGGTACATCGACGAGCCCTCCACCAGCGTGCATTCCCGCTTGACGGTCACCGGGGCGTCTAGGTCGCAATGTTCGACGATGACAAGGGCGGTCATGACCTTGGTGGTAGAGGCGATGAGGCGGGGCATATCGGCGTTTTTGGCGTACAGCAGCCGTCCGGTATCCCCGTCCAGCAGGACGGCGCTGCCGGCCGAGACCTCCAGTGCGCCCGCGGACACAGAGGAAAAAACGGCGCACAACGCCAGAAAAATCGAGAGACGTTTCACCGCGCGCAAAGAAACACACCTTTCCGGATTGATTCAATCCCGAGGTAAGCACTGATCAAATCCTCACACGCCGTCTCGGTGTGTAATTTGCCCCCACTCATCACCGAGTTCCCTTCCACCCCAGCGAATCTTCGATTCGCTGGGGACCCCGGGTTAATACACAAAGTATTGCCGCGAAAATCGGCTCGATTGAGAACAAAT